>JBKDZW010000119.1:0-11325 GCA_047971685.1 Rhodoblastus sp. | reverse complement strand
GTGCGAGAAGGCCGAACCCGAGATCGGCGCGAATGTTTATCGCGTCGATGGGCGCACGGGCGCCGCGCGCATCGTTGCAGACGACATAGACCAGCCCCACGGCCTCTGTTTTTCTCCGGACGAGAAGCTTTGCTACATCGTGGAATCGGGGACGCGGCCGCGCCGGATCCGCGTCTAGGACGAGGCCGGCGGCGAGAAGCTCGTCAACGGGCGCCTCTTTTTTGCAGGCGATGGCGAGCCGGCGCCGGACGGGTTTCGCTGCGACGTCGACGGCAAGATCTGGGCGGGCGGGGGCCCGGGTCCAGGTGTCGACGGCGTGTCGGTCTTGGCGCCAGCGGGCGATCGTATCGGGCGCGGTCAGCTGCGCGAGCGCTGCGCCAATCTGTGCTTCGGCGGCCGCTACCGCAACCGCCTCTACATGCCCGCCAGCCGCTCGCTCTATGCGCTTTACGTGAATACGCAGGGCGTGGCGGGGGCGTAGCCTTCACTGGCTTGGACTATTGCCTGAAGCGCACCGTTCAAACGGTTCTGCGTTTGAACGGATGCCCACGCTATTCAAACGGTTTTACGTTTGAACGGATGCCCACGCTATTTCCGCGTCGCCATCACGCGAAACTCCCGGCCTTCCTCCAGCCAGCGCGCGCGCTCGTCGCGCAACATGGTGCGGCGCACCTTGCCGGCGTCGTCGCGAACCGCTTCGTCCGAGATTTCATAGGATTCCGGGTGTTTGGGCCGGCTCAGGAGATTGTCGAGAAATTTCGGCAGGGCGGCGACAAGGGCGTTCGCATCCGCGCCGTCGCGCAATTGCAGCACAGCGTGGATGGAGGAGCCGAGATCGGGATGCGGCAGGCCGACGACAGCGCAGGAGGCGATGTCGGGATGGGCCATGAGGGCCGCCTCGATTTCGGCGGGATAGGTATTGGCGCCTCCGCGCAAAATCATGTCGCTGCGGCGGTCGGCGAGCCAGATGTAGCCGTCTTTGTCGATGCGCCCGATATCGCCGAGGGATTCCCAGCCGTCCTTGTCGCGCTTGGGCTCTGCGCCGAGGTAATGATAGGTCGCGTCCACGCCTTCCATGCTCTTGAGATAGATTTCGCCTGTTTCGCCTGCGGGCAGTTCGCGCCCGTCGTCGTCGACGACCTTGACGAGACCGTTTTCGACACGCCCGACAGACCCCTTGCGCTTCACCCATTCCGTGCCGGGGATGATCGTCGAGGCCTGCCGCTCGGTGCCGCCATAAAGTTCGTAGACGCGCTCGGCGCCAAGCCAGTTGATCCATTCTTCCTTCAGCCACATGGGCATGGGGGCGGCCATGTGGAAGACGACGCGCAGGCTCGATACATCGAATTTTTCGCGCTCGGCTTTCGGCAGCGCCCAGATGCGGCTCATCATGGTGGGCACGAAATTCACCCATTCGATGCGCCAGCGCGCGATCAGATCGAGCGCTTCGGTCGCGTCGAATTTTTTCATGCCGACGAGCAGGCCGCCCTCGAACAATGCGCTGTGCGAAATGATGAAAGGCGCGTTGTGATAAAGAGGCCCCGGATTGAGCAGGCGCACGCCTTCGTGCATGACCAGCGGCGGCGCCTTCGGATCTGTGCAGGCGGGCTGGTGATCGACGATGACCTTCGGGCGCCCGGTCGAGCCGCCCGAGGTCATGGCTTTCCAGTAGCGCGCGATCGGGCTGTCGATGCCCTCGTCCGAAAAGCCTTGCGTATCGAAATCGGCGGGCAGGCGGTTCTGCACGCTCCAGTCGTCCTCGCCGCCGACGACGAGCGAGGGACGCAACAATTCCAGTATGGCCGCCGCTTCGCCGCGCGGCAGACGATAGGAGAGCGAGCAGGGGGTCGCTCCGCATTTCCAGATGGCGAAGGTCGTCTCGTAAAACGTATTGGAATTGGGCAGGCCGACGGCGACGAAATCGCCGGGCTTCACGCCCTTGTGCATGAGAACGCGGGCGCGCGCATTGGCGTTGCGCTCAAGCGCGCCCCAGCTCAATTGCGCATCGCCATGCACGATGGCCAAACTATCCGCACCCTTGCGTTGCGCGTACCAACGCGGAACATCGGCCATTGGAATGAGCATTGCGTCTCCTGAAATCATGGTGCGAGGCGGCGCGCCGATTGGCCGGTGCGCCGCGTCAGATGTCATGCTAGTTCAATTTCGCCGCGATGGAAGGTCGAAACGCATCGCGTGAAACTGCGGTGTCGAGCTTCGCCGTCAGTCGAGTTTGGCCTCCATGATGGGGCCGAACAATTCCCAGTGCTCGCCCTTGAAGCGGACGAGTTGCATCTGCTTGATCGGGAAATGGTCGCCGGGCGCGGTGTTCATGGTGATGCCCGGCAGGAGCGAGGCCGGCGCGAAGCCCTTGAGGCTGGTCGCCACCTTCATGATGTTTTCGCGCGTGAGATTGTCGCCGGCCTTGCGCAAAATGTGCTCCATCGCCTGTTCCGCGCCGAAGGCGTACAGATAGAGGCTGTTGGTGCGGTCGGCGTCCGGCATGTATTTTTCCAGGAAGGCCTCGAGCTCCTTCATGCCGGGATCGTTTTTCCATTGTGCGTCGGTGGGATCCTTGGAATAGGCGGCGCTGATTGCGCCTTGCGCGAACTCCATGCCGCCGATCTTGATGACGGCGCCGGTCGACTGGCTGACCTGATTGAGGATGTGGATTGGCTTCCAGTTGAGTTCGCCGAGTTTCTTGATGGCCATCGCCGCGAATTTCGGCGTCGCCAGATTGAGGAAGATATCGACGCCGGCCGACTTCAGTTTCACCATCTGCGAGTCGATGGTGGGGTCGGCGAGGTCGTAGGGGGCTTCGGCCGTAATCATCGAAACCTTGTCGCCCAATCCGTCCTTGACGCCCTTATAGATGTCCTTGCCGTATTCGTCGTTCTGCACGAGCACACCGATCTTGGCGTTGGGATGGTTTTCGAGAATCCACTTGGCGTAGATGCGGCCCTCGGCCTGGTAAGGCGCATTGAAGGGCATGGTCCAGGGATAGGTCTTGGGGTCGGAGCCGAAATGCGTGCCGCCGCTCGACAACATGATCTGCGGCACTTTCTTGGCGTTGAGATATTTCATGACGGCGGTGTTCGAGGGGGTGCCGAGCGTCTGATAGAGAAAGAGCACTTCGTCGCGTTCGACGAGCTTGCGCGTCTGCTCGACCGCCTTGGGCGGCGAATAGGCGTCGTCGTAGGAAATCCAGACGATCTTGCGCCCGTTGATCCCGCCCTTGTCGTTGAGCATTTTGGCGTAGGCTTCGCCGACCTTGCCGACAATGCCATAGGCCGAAGCCGGGCCGCTGTAGGGCACGAAATTGCCGATCTTGATTTCGGTGTCGCTGGCACCGGGCCCATATGCCTTCTGCGCGAAGGCGGGCTGCGTGGTGGCGAGCGCGCCGGCGGCGGCCGCTGCAATGAGAAAAACGCTTTTCATTTAACTCCCCGATTAAGTGTCGGACAGGATTGTAACGTCTGTTTCCGGGGATAGCCCTGCTTCACGCGTATGGCTTGTGTGCGCAAGATGCGGGTTATGGCATGCGTTGCAGCGCCCGCGCGCTGGCGCGGAGACTGTGGCATTGTTGACGGAGCGCGGAAGAAAGGCTTTGCTTTGGCTCAGCCGTGCGGAGTTTATATGCCTATCGTCAACCGGATCGCCGAACTTACGGACGAAGTCGCGCTGTGGCGTCAGGATCTGCATCGTAATCCCGAACTCATGTTCGATGTGTTCCGCACTTCCGGCGTGGTCGAGGAAAAGCTGAGGCAATTCGGCTGCGACGAAGTTGTGACGGGTATCGGGCGCACCGGCGTCGTCGGCGTCATCAGGGGGCGCAAGGGGGCCGGGCCGGCGATCGGCCTGCGCGCGGACATGGACGCGCTGCCGATTCTCGAGGCGACCGACGTCGCCTATAAATCCGAAACTCCCGGCAAGATGCACGCCTGCGGGCACGACGGGCACACCGCCATGCTGCTGGGCGCTGCGCGCTATCTTGCGGAGACCCGCAATTTCGCCGGCACGGCCGTCGTCATTTTTCAGCCCGCCGAAGAGGGCGGCGGCGGCGGGCGCGAGATGGTCGAGGACGGCATGATGGATCGCTTCGGCGTCGAGCAGGTCTATGGCATGCATAATATGCCGGGCGTTCCGGTGGGCGCATTCGCGATCCGGCCCGGCCCGTTCATGGCCTCGGCCGACCGCTTCGGAGTGGAGATTGCAGGCCGCGGCGGCCATGCGGCGATGCCGCAGAACTGCATCGACCCGATTGTCGCCGGCGCGCAGATCATCAACGCCTTGCAGACGATCGCTTCGCGCAACGTCGGTCCCGTCGATTCCGTGATTGTCTCCGTCACGCAGTTTCATGCGGGCTCCGCCAACAATATCATTCCGCAGACCGCGCATCTGACGGGCACGATCCGCGCGCTGAAAAAGGAAACGCGCGCGCTCGCCAGGCAGCGTTTTCACGAGATCGTGGAGGGCGTGGCCGCGCTCAACCAGTGCAATGTGAAAATCGACTTCGAGGACGGCTATCCCGTCACGATCAATCATGAGGCGGAAACCGAATTCGCCACGAGAATTGCGCGCGAGATCGTGGGTGAGGACAAGGTGATGGCCAATGCCGAGCCTGTGATGGGCGCGGAGGATTTTTCCTACATGCTGGAGGCGCGCCCCGGCGCCTTCATCTTCATCGGCAATGGACAGACGGCGGGCCTGCACCATCCCGAATACGATTTCAACGACAAGGCGCTGCCTTTCGGCGTGAGCTATTGGGCGCGGCTCGTGGAGACGGCGCTGGCGGCGTGAGAATTAGCGGTCATTGCACATAGAGCGGTTGTTGCTGCGCCGGCTTTGCGGCTTCCTCTCAGTGACGGGCCGTCCTAGCCGCTCAGGCCCGCGACGATCGCCGCCGCAATCGCCTCCGGCGTTCCCATGACAGAGACGATGACAGGGCGCTCGTCGGGGCCTGGCCGCTCAAGCGTTGCGAACTGGCTTTCGAGCAGGCTCAGCGGCATGAAATGGTTTTTTCGCGCGCTCATGCGGGCGAAAATCTCGTCTTTCGTTCCGTCGAGCAACACGAGGCGCACGTCCTCGCGCGCGCCGATCAGAATGTCGCGGTAGGCGCGCTTGAGCGCGCTGCACGAGACGATCGCCGGTTTCTTGCTTTGGCGCGCTTCATCGATATGGGCGGCTATGGCGCCGAGCCAGGGCCGGCGATCTTCATCCGTCAGCGGCTGCCCGGCGCTCATCTTCGCGACATTGGCGGGCGGGTGAAAGGCGTCGGCGTCGGCATAGGGCCAGCCGAGTTTTTTCGACAAAGCCTCGCCGATGGTCGATTTGCCGGAGCCGGCGACGCCCATCAGCACGATGGCGGCGGGAAGGCTCATGTGGTTGCGCGCCAGCGCCGCCCGTCGCGGGCAAGCAGCGCATCGGCCTCGCTCGGACCGGCCGAGCCTGCGCGATAGAGCGCAAGGCCCTGGTCGCCGGCGGCCCGCCAGGCCTCGAGATAGGGCTCTACCGCGCGCCAGCCGGCTTCCACGCCGTCTGCGCGCTGGTAGAGAATGCCGTCGCCGATCATGCAATCGTAGAGCAGGGTCTCGTAGCCGGTCGCCGGCTGCGTGTCGAAGAAATCGGAATAGCGGAAATCCATGGCGACGCGGTTGATGGAGAAATTCGTGCCCGGCGTCTTGGCGTTGAATTGCAGCGTAATGCCTTCGTCGGGCGCGATCTGCAACACGAGATAGTTCGAGTGCAGACCATCGAGATCTATGCCGCGAAACATGGAGATCGGCGCCTCGCGGAATTTTATCGCCACTTCCGTATGACGGCGCGCGAGCGATTTGCCGGTGCGCAGATAGAAGGGCACGCCCGCCCAACGCCAATTGTCGATCGAGAGTTTCAAGGCGACATAGGTCTCGGTGATGCTTGCCGGCGAAACATCCTTTTCCTGACGGTAATCGGCAATCGCCTCCTCGCCGATGCGGCCGGCGACATATTGCGCGCGCACGCTGTCGCGCAGGGCCTCGGCGGGCGAAAGAATGCGAATGGCGTCGAGCGCGCGCGCCTTTTCCGAGCGCACGCTTGCCGCGTCGAGGCGCGCCGGCGGCTCCATGGCGACGAGCGACAGCAGTTGAAACAGGTGGTTTGGCACCATGTCGCGCAACGCGCCGGTTGCATCGTAAAAGGCGCCGCGCCTGCCGATGGACACGGTTTCGGAAACCGTGATCTGCACATGGTCTATGTGCTCGCGCTTCCAGATCGGCTCGAACAGGCCATTGGCGAAGCGCAGCATCAGAATGTTCTGGACGGTTTCCTTGCCGAGATAATGGTCGATGCGGAAAATCTGGTTCTCGTCGAGAATTTTGCGCAAGTCGGCATTGAGCTTCATTGCGGAAGCCAGATCCGTTCCGAACGGTTTTTCGACAATGACGCGCGCACGAGACTCTGCGGTCTGGCGCGTGAGGCCGGCCTCGCCAAGCGCGCGCACCGTCGGCGCAAAGCCTGCGGGCGGGATCGCCAGATAGAAGATGCGATTGCTTTTGAAGCCGTTCTTCGCATCGATGTCTTCGATGTGCGCATGCAGGGCCTGAAAGGATTTCGGATCGGAAGCGTCCGCCGTCGCCGTGCTGACGCGCGAAACCAGATCGTCGACCACGGCGCGGTCGCAGGCGGCCTTGCAATATTTGCCGAGGCTGTCGCGCAAATGCGCGCGCATCGCCTCGGCTGAAAAGGCGGCGCGCGTGATGGCGACGATGGCGAAGGTTTCAGGCAGCAGTTTTTGCGCCGCGAGATTGTAGAGCGCAGGAAAAACCAGGCGCTGCGTGAGATCGCCATTGGCGCCGAACAGGACGAAGGTGAGCGGCGGGACGGCGTTTGCGGGGGCGGCGTTCGATGAGGCGGTGTTCATGCGAAAACCCTATTTGGCTTCGCCGTGTCCGCCAAATCCTTTCCGCATGGCGGAAAGAACCTTGTCCGCAAAAGTCGCTTCCTGGCGCGAGCGGAAGCGCGCGAAAAGCGCCGCCGTCAGCACGGGGGCGGGCGTCGCCTGCTCGACCGCCTCATGCACGCTCCATCGGCCCTCGCCGGAATCCTCGACCTTGCCGGTGAAGGCGTCCAATCCTGGATCTTTGGCCAGGGCTGCGGCTGCGAGATCGAGCAGCCACGAGGGAATGACCGAACCGCGCCGCCACACTTCCGCGACATCGGCGATCTCGATTGCAAAGCGCTCGTCCTGCGGGCGCTGTGCGTCGCCGGCGTGGCGCAGCAGGTCGAAACCTTCGGCATAGGCCTGCATCAGCCCATATTCGACGCCGTTGTGAACCATTTTGACGTAATGGCCGGCGCCTGCGGGGCCGCAATGCATGTAACCCTGTTCCACGCGGGAATCGCGCTTTTCGCGGCCCGGCGTCTTCTCGATGGCGCCAATGCCGGGCGCCATGGCCTTGAAGATCGGATCGAGCCGGTCGACGGCCTGCTTGTCGCCGCCTATCATCATGCAATAGCCGCGCTCCAGACCCCAGACGCCGCCCGAGGTTCCAACGTCGAGATAATGCACGCCCATGGGCTTGAGTTTCCTGGCGCGCGAAATATCGTCGCGCCAGAATGTGTTGCCGCCGTCGATGATCGTGTCGCCCGCCGACAGATGCGGCGCAATCTCGTCTATCGCGCCCTGCGTGGCCGCGCCTGCCGGCAGCATGATCCAGATCGCGCGAGGGGCCTGCAATTTCGCGACGAGATCGGCGAGATTTTCGGCGGGCGTCGCGCCTTCTCCGGCAAGTTCGGCGACGGCTGCGTCATTGCGGTCCCAGGCGACAACCCTGTGTTTTGCGCGCATCAGCCGCCGCGCGATGTTTCCCCCCATGCGTCCAAGTCCGACAAGGCCGATCTGCATGACGCCTCCGCAAACATTGCTTCTGGACAATAGAACTAGGCCGTCTCAGGATCGGCGCCAAGATCGAGTGGACCAATTTGTCAGGGTTTAAGGGAGCGCGACATGCGACTTGCAGGCAAGACGGCGGTGATTACGGGCGGGGCAGGCAATATCGGGCTGGCGACCGCTGCGCGTTATCTTGCCGAGGGCGCGCGCGTGCTGATCGTCGATCGTTCGCGCGAGCGCGTGGATGCAGCGCTCGACGAACTCAAGAGCAATTCGGCGCAGGGCATGACAGCCGACGTGACGCAAGCCGCCGACGCCGCAGCTTATGCGGCGCATGCGCGCGAAACATTCGGGCATGTCGATGTTTTCTTCAACAATGCCGGGATCGCCGGCGCCGTGGCGCCGATCGTCGAATATGGAGACGAGGAATTCGACAACGTCATGGCGGTCAATGTGCGCGGCGTTTTTCTGGGCCTCAAGCACATGCTGCCCGTCATGAAGGACGGCGGCTCGATCATCTGCACGTCCTCGGTTGCGGGCCTGCGCGGCTCGGCCGCCATGCCCGCCTATGTCGCCAGCAAACATGCGGTCGTCGGCCTGATGCGCGTTGCAGCGATAGAGGCGGCGCCGCAGAAAATTCGTGTCAACACAATCCATCCGGGGCCCGTGCAGGGCGACATGATGGCGGGCCTTGAGAACGGCATGGCGCCGGCAAGCCCCGCCGCCGCGCATGCGTTCATTTTGCAGCGTATGCGCCTTGGCCGTTACATCGAAACACGCGAAATCGCCGACCTTGCAACCTTTCTGGCCAGCGACGAAAGCCGTATGATCACGGGCTCGACCATGGTGATCGACGCCGGCATGGGAACGTGACGAGGCCTCGGTCCTCCCCGGCAATGACTGAAGCGGCGAAAATGACGGAAGTAGCGAAAATTTCGCTCAACAACAGAGACATTCGATGACCCTTCCCAATCTTCATCCGTTCAATGGCCTCGACATAGCCGAACTCGTGCGCATTCGCGCGAAAACGCGGCGCGATCATCCCTTTCTGATCTGGGAACCGTTCGAGGGACGCAGCGAAACGCTGACCTTTGGCGCTTTTCACCATTCCGTCGCGCGGCTGTCGGCGGGGCTTGCCAAGCGCGGAATAAAATCGCGCGATTATGTGCTCGTCCATCTCGACAATTGTCTGGAGACCTTGATCGCCTGGTATGCCTGCGCCGATCTCGGCGCCATTCCCGTCACTACCAACGCGCGTTCCTCGCTCGACGAATTGCAATATTTCGCCGGGCATTGCGGCGCTGTCGCCGCGATTACGCAACCCAAGCTTGCCGAACTCGTCAACAAGGCTTCGCGCGACTTCCGTTTCGTGGCGGTGACATCGCACGACAATGGCGCGCCGCCGGCGGCCGGACATGCGCCGGGAACGGATTCTTTCGAGGCGCTCTACGGCGAGGCGGGCGATGCGCCAAGGCGGGCGGTCGATCCCACCCATCCCATGGGTGTGCAATATACGTCGGGCACGACATCGCGGCCCAAGGGCGTGTTGTGGACGCATGCAAACGCCCTGTGGGGAGGGCGCATCAACGCCGTGCACGAGGATTTGCGCAAGGACGACGTACATCTCGTGCATCTGCCCTTGTTTCATACCAATGCGCAGGCTTATTCCGTGCTCGCCAGCCTGTGGGCGGGTTCGACAGCGGTTATCATGCCGCGCTTTTCGGCGAGCCGCTTCTGGCCGATCTCGCTGAAAAACCGATGCACATGGACATCGGTCATTCCGTTCTGCGTGAAAGCGCTGATGGATATCGAGCGTCCTTCTGAGCATTTCTACCGGCTGTGGGGCAGCGCAGTCTGCGAGCCGCCGAGCGATGCGCATTTCGGCGTCAGGACCGTTGGCTGGTGGGGCATGACGGAAACGATCACGCACGGCATTGTCGGCGACGTGCATCTGCCCAATACGCCTCTGTCCTGCGGGCGTCCCGCGCCGGAATACGGCATTCATATCGAAGACGAGAACAACCGCCCCGTCGCGCCGGGCGAAACCGGCAATCTGAAGGTGCGGGGCGAGCGCGGGCTTTCTCTTTTTGCGGAATATATCAACAATGCGCAGGCGACGGCGGACGCCTTCGACGAGCGCGGCCTGTTTCAGACGGGCGACCGTGTGACCCTGCTGGAATGCGGCTCGATCCGCTTTTCCGACCGCGACAAGGACATGTTGAAAGTGGGCGGCGAAAATGTCGCGGCCTCCGAAATCGAACGCGTGATTTTGACCGTGCCCGGCGTGAGCGAGGTCGCCGTTGTCGCCAAACCGCATCCGATGCTGGACGAGGCGCCGGTCGCCTTCGTGATTGCCGAGGAAAGGCTTGGTGAAGCCTCGGAACTGTCGCAGGCGATCATGGCGGCGTGCAAGAGCGCGCTCGCCAATTTCAAGCATCCGCACGAGGTGCGCGTGGTGAAGGAAATGCCACGCTCGACGCTGGAAAAAGTAGCGAAGGCGGAGTTGCGGAAATTGTTGAAATAGGGAGCCCGATTTAGGTCCGGCCATCCCTCGGGACGCGATTTTCGGGCGTGTCGTGGTCTGCGGCGATGCGCGCGGCGATTGCCGCGACTTCGGCGGTAATGCGCGTTTCGGGGTGGTCGATCCAGCTCGCATGGAATGTGAGATCGGGCAATTTCGCCTCGCAGTGCAGGATGCGCAATTCGCCGCGTTTGATTTCGTCGGCGACAATGGCGGGCGGAATGACGGCGATGCCGAGTTTTTCCACGGTCATGCGCACAACGGTCGCCAGCGAGGCCGAGGCGTGCAGACGCGTCTGCGGGCTGTGCGGCCCGTTGAACAAGGCCGCCACCGCCGCATAGGGCTGCGTGTTGCGGGAAAAGGTGACGATGGGAAAGCGCGCGATTTCCTCGATGCGCGCGGGCCGCTGCGGCCAGTCGATTTCGGGGCTTGAAATGAAGGCGAGCGGATAGGTCATCAAGGGCAGGCTGATGGCATTGGGCGCCATGACAGGGCCGATGAGGAAGGCCAAGTCGACTTCCTGAACGCGCAGGCGCTGTTGCAGATTGGGCGAAATATCGACCTCGACCTCGAGCCCGAGCTGCGGGAAGCGCGCTTGCACGGCCTTGACGAATTGCGTGAGCCAGGTGTGGACGACCGTCTCGGCGACGCCGACGCGCAGCACGCCGCGCGCAGTCGAGACATCGCCGATAGCGGCCAGCATTTCCGCGCGCAGACGCAATAATTTTTCGGCATAGACCAGCAGTTCGCGCCCGCGCGGCGTGGGTGCCGCGATGCGCGCATCGCGCGAGAGAATTTTTGCGCCGAGCGCCTGTTCCAGCCCCGCAATGCGTTGGGAAATCGCGGGTTGGGTTGCGTTGAGACGCGCTGCTGCGGCGCGAAAAGAACCAAGGGTCGCCACCCAATAGAAGGTCTCGATTTCCCTGAAGTCGAACAT
>JBKDZW010000118.1:0-35134 GCA_047971685.1 Rhodoblastus sp. | reverse complement strand
TGTCCGCACCCGCCCCTTGGAAACATCCGAACTCTTGAGCAGCGGGAACACGATGTCCGGCTCAAGGTCCACGCTCTCCCCAAGGCCGTTGGTCAGAGCGCCGTGTTCGTCAACCGCCAGTTCCATGACCTTGGAGCAGTCGTGCTTCACGCCCGAGCGCCAGACGTAGCGCCTGTTCGGCCCTATCATGTCCCGGTGACGCATGTAGGACTGAACGTCCGAGACCAGCATCTCATCATGAAAGCCGATGGTGGAGTCAGGCGCGGTGGCGCCAAGGTCCGCGAACACGTCGCAATCCTGTGACCGCTCCCCAATGGAGACGGGCAGGACGAACAGGCAAGCCTCCACAGCGGCCCCGAAATGCCGCATCGCGTCAATCTTGTAGATGGAGGCCCGGCCCACGGGGTCGGCGCGGCGCCAAGCCTGCCTCAAGAGCTTTCGCGCCACCGAGGTCTTGACCAGCATGGCGATCCAGCCGGAGCGCTCCCGCAGCCATTCGATCTGGTTCAGCAACATCCACTCGGAAATGTCGAAGTTCGCTTTACCTGTCAGCGCGTCCAGACCCATGTGCCCCTGAAAGTTGCTCTTGGTTGGCAGGTTCGTGCTCTTGAGCAGGCCCAGTTCCGCATTCGTGACCCACGGCGGGTTCCCGAGGACAAGCCAAGGCCCCGGGTCTCCCGAAAGCACTGCGCCCCAGTCGACGGTGAAGAAGTCGCCCGCCTCTACCTGTGCGTCGCCATCAACGAGTTCCCGCGCCTCCGCAACATAGGCCGGGTTGACCTCTACCCCGAGCACGCGTCGGGCTCGGGGGAAGCGTTCGACGGCGGCGGCGAGGAAGGCGCCGCGACCGCATGTCGGCTCCACGACGGCCGCAGGTGCGATGCCTTGCCGAACAAGCAGGGCGCACACCTCGCGCGCAAGTTCGTCCGGGGTCTGGAAATCACCGTACTGTCGGACATCCCGCTCCTTGCGCCCGGCCATCGTCAGCACGCCCGCAAGACGCCGGCCACGGCTCCGGCCTCAGAGATCGCCCGGCCATACTGGAGCCGCCATTGCTGCGCGTTCGAGATGGCGAGGTAGCCTTGCGGGGGCGGTTCCTTAAGGACCGCCTCGGCAATCTTCCGAACCTCGATTTCGTCCACAGGCAGGTTCTTGTCTTGGAGAAACGCAACGATGTCGTCCTCGTTGCCATTGTTCTCCACGATCTGCCGAAGGCCGCGCGTCATCTGAAAGTCGGCGGTGCGGCTCTTTTCCACGAAGATCGTGTGCCTTATGTCCAGCCGTCCGGTGCGGGCGGCGCTATCGTCCGTCTTCTCGTAGACGAAAACGATGAGGTGGTATCCAAGGCCGTAAATCTTTTGGCGGGCGGACTTGAACGGACAGGAAGATTGCGGCTGGCGGATACTAGTGACCTTGATGTCAACGTTGAGGCTCGGAAGGTCGATGCCGCTGGCGGAGTTCCCCGCGTCAAAGGTGTAGCGGTCCTCGAGGTAGGACGTGAATTTGTGCTCAAGGTAGGTTCCGACCGCCTTGCCGTCTGTCACCCCGAACAGGCGCGGCTCACCATGCTTGCTCTCGATCTTCGCGAAGCCGGCGGCCTCGGCCAAGAGGGCTTCAAGGGTCAACTGCGGCCTGTCGTTCAATGGCTCTGCTCTCTGCGTTTCTAACCTCGCTCCATGTCGCGAGTCGCGGCGGTATGGATCACAGATCTACCACGATTGCAGGCTTGTCGCGCTGACCGGCCGCCGGTTCCGCGAAGCCCGAGGCGGTTCGTCTGGTCCGCGAGCGGGAGGCGAGCGTCGCGCCGGCGTTGCGAACCGAACGCCCGGGCCCGCCCGCATCATGCCGGCGCGCCATCTCGGAGCTATATCGGAGCCATTTGACTTGATTGAGTTTTTTGTGGCCTATTACCCAAAAGGATTATTCAAAGGGGAGTATGAAATGTCCGAGACTGGCAGGACGTTGGGACGACGCAATCTTCTGAAGGGCTCGCTCGCGCTTGTCGCGGCCCCGGCCATTATCACCAGCGCCCGGGCGGCCGATAGCGTGACGTGGAAAGTGCAGGCGCACTGGCCCAAGGCGTCGGGCTCTTTCAACGACAGTCTCGTGGTGCTGGCCAAACTGCTGGAGGAGCGCACCGGCGGGCGCTTCAAGATGGAATTGTTCGGCGCCGGCGAAATCGCCAAGGACCGCGAAATCTTCAATGTGGTGAAGCGCGGCGTCGTGCCGATGGGCACGATTTCGCCGGGCTATATCCTTGGCGAGGCGCAGGCCATGGGGCTGCTTTACGGCACGCCGGGAACGCTGCGCGAATCCTGGGAAATGATGCATCTGACCAAAAATCTCGGCATCGAGAAAATGGTCAATGAGGAACTGAAGTCCAAGGGCGTGCTCATTCTGGCGGAAAAAGCCTATCCGACCGAGCTTGTTTTGAAGAAGAAGATCACGTCGCTGGACGATTTCAGTTCGCTGAAGGTCCGTTCCGCCGGCACCATGCTGGAATATCTCGCAGCCGCCGGCGCTTCGCCGCAGCAGATCGCCGGTCCTGAAATCTATCAGGCGATCTCCACCGGCGTGGTCGATGGCGCGCATTGGGGCGCAGCCGTCGGCGCCTTGTCGATGAAATTCTGGGAAGTCGCCAAATATCAGATGAAACCGGCGCTCGGCTTCGCCAATGACGCCTATATCGTCAATATGGCGGCGCTCGACAAGCTGCCGCCGGATCTCAAGCTGCAATTCCTGTCGCTGGTCGAGGAGCGCTATTTCCTGCGCACGGTCGAATATCTGCAACAGGAGGCGCGCGCGCTCACGCTCGGCAAGACCAAGATGGGCGTCGAGGTCGTGCAATTCCCCGACGCCGTCATGAAAAAGTTCCAGGAAGCCTCGCAGGGCATCATCAAGAAGGAGCAGGCCAAGGGGCCGATCGCGGCCAAGGGCTGCGCAGCGCTGACCGGGCTTATGTCCGACCTCGGCTACGCCTGACGGATCTCCAGTCTCCGGGCAGCGATCGGCTGCCCGGTTCTCACTTTACATAGCCGGATCGCCCGCAGGGCGGATGTCCGCCGCTCCACACGCCGTCCGGGCGGGATCGAGGGTGCGATGCTGAAGCTTGTCAGAACGATCACCTGGATCAACACATGGTGCGCGCGCCTCCTTGCCTGGCTGATCCTGCCGATATTCATACTGCTGATGGCCGATGTCATCATGCGCTACGTGGTGGGCAGCGCCGCCATCTGGACCGCCGAACTCGCGCAACTGATCTTTGGCGTCTATGCGGTGCTTGCCGGCGGTTTTCTTCTGGTCGAGCGCGGGCATGTCAATGTCGATATTCTCTACGGCCGCTACAGCCCCAGACGAAAAGCGCAGGTCGATCTGGCGACATCCTTTCTGTGTTTCCTGTTTCTTGGCGTCCTGATCTGGCAGGGCGCCGATATGGCGTGGGAATCGGCCTCCAAGCTGGAGACCTCCTACAGCGTCTGGAATCCGCAGATCTGGCCGGTCAAGGTCGCCATTCCCGTCGCGGGGGTTCTGCTGCTGTTGCAGGTAATCGTGCGCATCGTTTCGGATATCCGCACAGTGATGGGGCTCGAGAACGATCCCGACATATTTGGCAAACAAGCCAACGAACCCTCTCACTGAACGGGAAGATCGCTCGTGTCTGTCGAACTCATCACGCTCCTTTTCTTCGGGTCGCTGATCTTCTTCCTGTTCATCGGCGTGCCTCTGGTGTTCACGCTGGGCGGCATTTCCGTCATCTTCCTGTATTTCACGATGGGGCCGGTCGGCTTCTATATCGTGGCCTCGAAATTCTGGGACTCGATGACGAGTTTCACGCTGATCGCCATACCCATGTACGTGTATATGGCGATGCTGCTGGAAAAATCGGGCGTGGCGCAGGATCTCTACCGGATGATGCACGTCTGGTTCGGGGCGTTCCGCGGCGGTCTTGCGATCGGCACGGTCGCCATCTGCGCGATCTTTGCGGCCATGAGCGGCATCAGCGGCGCGGCCGTGGTCACCATGGGCACGATCGCGCTGCCGCGCATGCTCGAGCGCGGTTATGACAAGCAGCTTTCGGTCGGCGCGATCAATTGCGGCGGCGGCTGGGGCATTCTCATCCCGCCCTCGATCCCGATGGTGCTTTATGCGCTGCTGACCGAAGTGTCGGTCGGCCGGTTGTTTGCCTCGGGCATCGGCCCGGGCATTCTCCTGTTCGTGCTGGTGTCGATCTATATCGGCGTGCGCGCCTGGTTGCAGCCATCGCTGGCGCCGGCGCTGCCGGTCGAGGAGCGCGGCGATTGGGGGATGAAGATCGCGTCGCTGAAAGCGGTGTTCCTGCCGCTGTTCATCGTCCTGCTGGTGCTGGGCGCGATCTTCGGCGGTTTCGCCACGCCGACCGAAGCGGCCGCGCTTGGCGTGTTCGGCGCGCTGGTGTCGTCGGCGGTGCACCGCAAGCTGTCCTTTGCGGTGCTCAACGACGCGGCGATGCAAACGCTGAAGCTGACCGCGCTGATCATGTGGATCCTGTTCGCCGCCCACGCCTTTTCCACCGCCTACACCACGCTTGGCGCCAATGAGCTCATGAACCACCTGATGACGCTGATTCCCGGCGGGCAATGGGGCGCGCTGATCTTCATGCTGGCGCTGCTGCTGGTGCTCGGCATGGTGCTCGATCCCGTGGGAATCATGCTGATCACGCTGCCGGTGTTCATGCCGGCGGTGCAATCCTACGGCTGGGATCCGATCTGGTTCGGCGCCATCTTCATCATCATGATGGAGATCGGCTACATGACGCCGCCGTTCGGCTTCAATCTGTTCTACCTCAAGGCCGTGGCGCCCCCGGACGTGACGATGCGCGACATTTATCTGTCGGTCATCCCTTACGTTCTGGTGACTTTCGTGGGCGTGCTGATCCTCGTCATGTTCCCCGAAATCGTCCTGTATTTCCCGAACAAGTTCTTTGGCGTGGTGAAATAGCCGGCTTTCCGGCGCAAGGCCTGTCTCGTCGCCTTCAGGCGTGGCGCATAAGCGCCGCGCCAGTCGCGCTCCGAGGAAAGCCCGTGCAACCTGCACGGCAAAATACATATGTGCCGCGGCGCAGCGCTTATTTCGCTTGATATCGCCAGCGACAAAACACAGGATAGACGCGCCAACGGCGATAACGCGGCGTGAGATCGCGTCAAAGAGGCGGAACACCGTCCGCGCCCGAGGCCAAACGACGAAATATGCAAGAAGGCTTCGAGCAAGAAAGCCTCGATCAAAGCATGACGTCGTTCGCCGGGCGAAGCCGCGGCGTCGGGGAGGAATGAGGGGATGCTGGATCTGATTCAGCAGCTCGTGAGCGGCGTTGCGCTGGGCTGTGTGTATGGCCTCATCGCACTCGGCTTCGTGCTGATTTACAAGGCGACCGAGATCGTCAATTTCGCCCAGGGCGATCTGATGATGCTCGGCGGGTTTTTCGCCTTCACCTTTATCGCCCTGCTCGGGCTCAATTACTGGCTGGGGTTTGCGCTGGCGATTGCAGCCATGGCCGGCGTCGCCATGGCTGCCGAACGGGTTCTCGTTCGCCCGATCCTCGGCAATCCGCAATTTTCCATCGTCATGGCGACCATTGGCCTGGGCTATTTCATCCGTTCCATCACCGGCATGATCTGGGGCACGGACGACCTGAAATTCCAGACGCCGTTCGGTTCCGGCGTCCTGCGCATCGGCGATCTCGTGCTGGCCTACGACAAGCTCTCGGTGATCGTCGCCACGCTCATTCTGTGCGCGGCCCTCTATCTTTTCTTCAACCGCACCAGGCTCGGCACCGCGATGCGCGCGACATCCGAGAACATGCTTGCGGCCTATTACATGGGCATTCCCGTCAAGCGGGTCGTGGCCATGGTCTGGGCGATCAGCGCGGCGGTGGCGACCTGCGCCGGCGTGCTGCTTGCCCCCATCACGTTCGTTCATTCCAATGTCGGCCTCGCGCTCGGCCTCAAGGCTTTTCCGGCTGCGGTGCTTGGCGGTTTCGGCAGCATTCCCGGCGCGGTCGTCGGCGGGATCGTCATCGGCGTCATCGAATCGCTGGCCGGCTTTTATCTGCCGGAGGGCTGGAAGGACGCAGCCCCCCATATCGTGCTTCTGACCGTGCTGATGGTGCGGCCCGAAGGTCTCTTCGGCGCCTATCTCACGAAGAAGGTGTGACGGCATGCGCTACATCTTCAAGATCGATTACAATCAGGATCTCGATCTGGCCCCCCACAGCGGCTATCTCTGGTCCTACGGACTGTTGTTGGCCGCGCTGTTGGCCGCGCCCTTTCTGTTCGGCAATTATTTCGTCAGCCAGATCGTCTTCGTGTTCATCTACGCGATCGTCGGCGTCGGCCTGATGATCCTGACCGGCTTCACCGGCCTTGCCTCGCTCGGTCATGCCGCCTTTCTGGCGATCGGCGCCTATACGGCGGCGGTGGCGCAAAAACACGGGATAGGCTTTCCCGTCTATTTCGTGCTTGCCGGCCTGCTGGCGGGCCTGCTCGGCGTGATCGTCGGTTTTCCGGCCCTGCGCCTGCAAGGCATCTATCTGGTCATCGCCACCATTTCGATGGGCCTGCTGGTCGAGGAGCTTCTGGCGCGCTGGGAGAGCGTGACCAACGGCAATGAGGGCATGCGGGTCAAGACCGCGCAGTTCTTCGGGCTGGAAATGCAGCGCGATAGCGACGCCTTCTATTTTTTCTGTCTCGCCACCCTGATCGTCGTCCTGCTGGCGGCGATGAACCTGTTGCGCTCCGCGACCGGGCGCGCCTTTCTCGCAATACGCGACAGCGAGACGGCGGCGCGCAGTCTTGGCGTCGATGTCGCCGCCTACAAGCTGAAGGCCTTTGCGATCAGCGCCGCCATCACCGGGCTCGCCGGCTGCATCTTCGCGCACAAGATGTCGTTCATCAGCCCGGAAATGTTCACGCTCACCCTGTCGATCGAATTCATCATGATGATCCTGATCGGCGGCGCGGGCAGCCTGCATGGCGCGATCTTCGGCGCGATCTTCGTGGTTATGGTCGATCCTTTCCTCACCCTGCTCAAGGACGACGTTCCCGGCCTTGTCGCCGCCGGCGCGCGCCTTGTCGGCGTCGGCGGCGAACATGCGGCTCTCGTGCAGGAGACGCTGGCGCGCTGGGGGTCGGCCGCCGGATTGAAGGGCGCCATCTACGGCGCGGTCATCATGCTCTTCATTCTGTTCGAGCCGCACGGCATTTACGGGCGCTGGCTGAAGATCAAATTGTTCTTCAACCTGTTCCCGCTCTACAAGCAGGCGACCTTCGTCCGCCAGAAGACCTACATGAAGTCGGAGCGCGGCAGATGAGCTACCTGCAGGCGCAGAATCTTTCCTTGCAGTTCGGCGGCCTCATGGCGGTCAACGATGTGAGCTTCGTTATCGAGAAAGGCGAGATTTTCACGATCATCGGCCCCAATGGCGCGGGCAAGACGTCGATCTTCAATCTTATCTCGAAATTCTACCGGCCGACCTCGGGACGCCTGATTCTCGACGGGCAGGACGTGACCAATGTGCCGGCCCATCGCATTGCCGAATTCGGCGTCGCGCGCACTTTCCAGAACATAGAATTGTTCGAGAACGCCACGGTCCTGCAGAACCTTCTGGTCGGGCGCCATCGCCTCAACCGCACGAGCCTGTGGCAGGAATTGCTCTTTCTGCCGAACGTGCGCGAAAGCGAGCGCGCGCACAGAAAGCGCGCCGAGGAAGTCATCGAATTTCTGGGGCTGGAGGCGCACCGCGACAAGCTGATCTCGGGGCTTGCCTATGGCGTGCGCAAGATCGTCGAGGTCGCGCGCGCCCTGTGCAGCGAGCCGCGCCTCATATTGCTCGACGAGCCTTCTTCCGGCCTCAACGCCGAGGAGACCGACGACATGAGCTTCTGGATACGCGACATCCGCAAGGAGCTCGGCGTGACCGTGCTGATGGTCGAACACGACATGAGCCTGGTCGGCAAGGTGTCGGATCGCGTGCTGGCGCTCAATTACGGCAAGGTTCTGACGATGGGGACTTCGGCCGAAGTCCAGTCGCATCCCGATGTCGTTGCGGCCTATCTCGGAGGTTGAGACGGCCATGATGCAGAAGCCGGAAAGCGCCGCCCCTATTCTCGAAGTCAACAATATCGAGAGCTATTACGGGCCGATCATGGCCGTGCGCGGCATCAGCCTTGCCGTGCCGCGCGGCGCCATCGTGGCCATTCTCGGCGCTAACGGCGCCGGCAAGACCACCATTCTCAAGACGATTTCCGGCGTGCTCGACCCGCGCAAGGGCGCGGTCCTGTTCGAGGGGCAGCCGATCACGCGGCTGGAGCCGGACGCAGTCGTTGCGCGCGGCCTCAGCCATGTGCCGGAGGGCCGCGAGGTTTTTCCTTTCCTGACAGTTGCAGAAAATCTGGCGATGGGCGCATTCCTGCGCAAAGACCCTGAAGGCGTCGCCGCCGATCTGGAACGCATCTACGATTATTTCCCGCGCCTCAAGGAGCGTCTGGACCAGCCGGCAAGTCAGCTCTCGGGCGGCGAACAGCAGATGCTGGCCATCAGCCGCGCGCTGATGTGCCGGCCGAAACTTCTCCTGCTGGACGAGCCCTCGCTTGGCCTGTCGCCCCTGCTGGTGAAGGAGATTTTCACCATCGTGCGCCGTATCAACGCCGAACAGGACGTGAGCGTGCTGCTGGTCGAACAGAACGCCAAAGTGGCGCTCGAGACGGCCCATTACGGCTATGTGCTCGAAGTCGGCCGCGTCGTGATGGCTGATGCCTGCGAAGCGCTGATGCGCTCTCAGGACATTCAGGAATTCTCTCTGGGCGCCAAGGAAGAGAGCGCGCGCGGCGAGCGGCGCTGGAAGAAGAAAAAAACCTGGAGATAGGAAAGCCCCGGCGACAGGCATGTCGCACGGGAAGCCGCGGACGTTGCGGCAAGGATATGCGGGGGAACGGGTGAACGGATCGCCGGCGGCGCGGGCGATCAGGCCGAAGGGCAAGCGGAGGGAACGATGGCGTCGAATGCAATCGACGTGACCGTATCGGACACGATAGCGCGCAGTTTCGAGCTGGCGGCCGCCAGACGCGGCGCCCAGACGGCGCTGCGCCACACGCATCTGGGCGTCTGGCGCGCGGTGAGCTGGAGCGCCTGGCGCGAGATCGTGAAAGACATCGCCTATGGCATGCATGCCTTGGGGTTTCGGCCAGGCGACACCGCCTCTATCCTCGCCAACACCATGGCCGAATGGGTCTATGCCGATATGGCCGTGTTGTGCGCGGGCGGCGTGTCCTCCGGCATTTACCCGACCGATTCGCTCCGGCAGGTCGAATATCTCGTCAACGATTCCGGCACGAGCGTCATTTTCGTCGAGGACGAGGAGCAGCTCGACAAGGTTCTGGAATGCCGCGCGCAATGCCCGAAACTGACGCGCATCGTCGTGTTCGATATGGAGGGCCTGTCCGAATTCGACGATCCCATGGTCGTCTCGCTCGACGAATTGCAGGCGATAGGCGCCAATTACCGCAAGGACAAGCCGGCGCTGTGGGAGGAAATGCTCGCCAGCCGCAAGCCCGACGACCTGACGATCCTCGTCTATACCTCGGGCACGACCGGGCCGCCCAAGGGCGCGATGCACTCCAATCGCTCCGTCACCCATCAATTGCGCTTCGCCAAGGATTATCTGCCGCCGGGGCATCACGATCGCCTGCTGTTTCTGCCGCTTTGCCATGTCGCCGAACGCATCGGCGGCTATTACGCCTCCGTGGCGCTTGGCGGGGTGATGAATTTCGCCGAAAGCCCGGAGACCGTGCCGGACAATCTGCGCGAAGTGCAGCCGACGGTTTTTCTCGCCGTGCCGCGCATCTGGGAAAAGCTCTATTCGGCGATCGTCATTGCGATGAAGGATGCAACGCCCTTCGAGCGCTGGTGCTACGATACGGCGATCGGCGTCGGCTATCGCGTCGCCGATCGCCGCCTCGAAGGCCAGACGCCTTCGTGGGGCCTGCAAGCTGCAAACTGGCTTGGCCGCCATCTCGTTCTGCGCAATGTGCGGCGCATGATGGGCGTCGACCGTTGCCGGCGCGCTTTCACGGGCGCCGCGCCCATTTCGCCCGATCTCATCAAATGGTATCTCGCGCTCGGCATCGAGATGCTCGAAGTCTACGGGCAGACGGAGAATTGCGGCGTGGCCACCTGCATGCCGCCCGAACGGATCAGGCTTGGCACCATCGGTAAGCCCGTGGAATGGGGCGAACTGAAACTGTCGCCCGAAGGCGAAATCCTGCTGCGCGGCGATTACGTCTTCATGGGATATCTCAACCAGCCCGAAAAGACCGCCGAGACCGTGGACGAGGCCGGCTGGCTGCATACCGGCGATGTCGGCGCGATCGACAACGAGGGCTATGTGCGGATAACCGACCGCATGAAGGACATTATCATCACGGCGGGCGGCAAGAACATTTCGCCCTCCGAGATCGAGAACGAGCTGAAATTCTCGCCCTATATTTCCGACGCCGTGGTGATCGGCGACAAGCGCCCCTATCTCACCTGCCTCGTCATGATCGACCTCGATAATTGCGAGAAGTTCGCACAGGTCCACGACGTGCCCTTCACCAATTACGCCAGCCTTTGCGCTGCGCCCGAAATCCGCGATCTCATCTGGTCGGAGATCGAGCGCGCCAACGCGAATTTCGCGCGTGTGGAGACGATCAAGAAATTCCATCTCATCGACCGCCAACTGACCGCCGAAGACGAGGAGCTGACGCCGACGATGAAATTGAAACGGGCTTTTGTCGGCAGCACGTTCGCCGGCGAAATCGAGGCCATGTACCGCGACAAGACGGCGGCGTGAGACGTCCGGTTAGATCACGCGCGATGCGCGCGCCGGGTATTTGACAACGGGAAACCGCCCGACTTTTGCCGATCCCGTCAAAAGCCGGGTCAATCCTGAAAAAAGGGAGGACGCATATGAAACGCATAACGATCATAAGCGCAACGGCTGTCGTGGGCGCAATGGCTGCGACGGCTGCAACCGCGCAGGTGAAATTCGCAAACCAGGGCGTCTCGGCCAGCGAGATCGTCATCGGTTCGCATCAGGATCTGTCGGGACCGATCAAGGGCTGGGGCGTGCCGGTCGCCAACGGCATGAAGATGGCGACCGACGAGATCAACGCCGCCGGCGGAATCAACGGCCGCAAGATCAAGCTCGTCATGGAGGACAACGGCTACGACCCGAAGAAAGCCGTGCTCGCCACGCAGAAGATGGTCGAGCGCGACAAGATTTTCGCCATGGTCGGCCCCATGGGTTCGCCCACCGTGCTCGCCGCGCAGGACATTCTTCTGGAAGCCGGCATTTTCCAGCTTTTCCCGCTGACGGCGGCTGAATTCACCTTCAAGATGAACCCGGGCAAGCCGCAGGAGCGCCTGAAGTTCAACAATCTCCTGCCCTATGTCGAAAGCACGCGGGCCGCGCTCAAATACATGATCGAAACCAGGCAGGCGAAAAAACCCTGCATCATGCATCAAGACGACGAATACGGCCGCAACGTGCTGGAAGGCTTCAACCTGCAAACCGAGGCGATGAAGATCCAGCCTGCCTCGATCACCAGCTACAAGCGCGGCGCCTCGGACTTCAGCGCGCAGATCGCCAAGATGAAATCGGACGAATGCGATCTGGTTGTGCTGGGCACCGTCATCCGCGAGACGATCGGCGGCATGGCGGAAGCCAGAAAAATCGGATGGAACGTGACGTTCATGGGCGCAACGCCCACCAACGTCCTCGAAGTCCCCAATCTCGGCAAGGAAGTCGTCGAAGGGCTCTACGCCGCGTCCGGCTTTGAAATTCCCTACGAAGACACCGCCAAGGGCAAGGTCAAGGACTGGATCGTCAATTACAAGAAGCAGTTCGGAGCGCCCGCCAACACTCAGGCGATCATCGGCTATAATGCGATGATGACCTTTGCTTTTTACGCCGCAATGGCCGGCAAGGATCTGAACGGCAAGAACTATATGGATGCGATGGAAAGCGGCAAGGAATATCGCGACATTTTCAGTTCGCCGCCGATGAAATTCTCGCCGACCAATCACCTGGGCTCCACCGTCACCCAGGTTCAGCTCATCAAAAACGGGCGCTGGACCCTGGTCAAGGACGGCCTGACATTCTGATCGCCTGACGCAAAGCCGGCCCATAAGCCTTGAACATGAGCCTTGAGCATGAACCTTGGCTTATGGGCCGGATATCGGTGTGTCCTGAGCGTGCAGGCGCCCTATCGCCGGTTTGACGGTTGTCCGATTGCGGGCGTGTTACGGGCTGGATCGCGCAGGAGAGGAATGCGATAATCCGGCGCGACATGGCTAGAGCGCACCACATTTCCACGAAAACCCATAAGCGCACGCTCCTATGACGAGCGGCCTGCCTGCCGATCTCTGGAACATTGTCGTCCTGACGCTGGCGCTTGCCTCGATTTCCACGGCTGTTCTGCTGGTGGTCGCCACGCCGCTTGCCTGGTGGCTCGCCCGTTCCCGGGCGCGCTGGAAGGAGGCGGTCGCCGCCTTCGTTTCCCTGCCCATCGTTCTGCCGCCGACCGTGCTCGGCTTTTACCTGCTGGTTGCGCTGGGGCCCAACGGGCCGGGCGGCTCCATCGCCGGCCTGTGGGGCGCGCGCACGCTTGCCTTCACCTTCGAGGGGCTGGTCATCGGCTCCATCGTCTATTCGCTGCCCTTCGTCGTGCAGCCCGTGCGCAACGCCTTCGCCGCAATGGGCGACAGGCCGCTCGAGGCGGCGGCGACCTTGCGCGCCTCGCCCGCCCGCGCCTTCTGGACGGTGGCGCTGCCCATGGCGAGCCCCGGACTTCTGACGGGCGCCATTCTCGGCTTTGCCCACACGATCGGCGAATTCGGCGTCGTCCTGATGATCGGCGGCAATATTCCCGGACGCACCCGCGTGCTCTCGGTGGCGATTTTCGATTACGTCGAAAATTCGCAATGGCGCGAGGCCAATATTCTGGCCGGCGGCATGGTCGTCTTCGCCTTTCTCACGGTGCTGGCGATGATCCTGATCGAAAAGCGCATGACGGGAGCCAGCAATTGAGCATCCTGTCGAGCCTCCCGGGACTTCAGGCGCGCTTTCGCGGCCAGGTCGGCGCGCTTGCGCTCGATGTCGATTTTGTCGCGCCCGCCGCCGGCGTCACGGTGCTGTTTGGCCCCTCGGGCTGCGGCAAGACGAGTGTGCTGCGTTGTCTTGCCGGCCTGCGCCGGCTCGCCGACGGCCATTGCGCGCTTTCCGGCGACATCTGGCAGGAGGGCGCGCGCTTTACGCCGACCCACCAGCGTCCCATCGGCTATGTGTTTCAGGAGGCGAGCCTCTTTCCGCATATGTCGGTGCGCGCCAACCTTCTCTACGGCGCGCCGCGCACGAGGCCGGACAGCCAGGCGATCGATTTCGACGAAGTGGTCGCGCTGTTTGGCCTTGCGCCCCTGGTCGCGCGTTCGCCGCGCCATTTGTCGGGCGGCGAACGCCAGCGCGTGGCGCTGGGGCGCGCGCTGTTGAGCCAGCCGCGCCTGCTGTTGATGGACGAGCCGCTGTCGGCGCTCGACGCCGCCGTCAAGGACGAGATCCTGCCCTATCTCGAACGCCTGCACGCCCGCCTGTCGCTGCCGGTCGTCTATGTCACGCACGACATGCGCGAAGTCGAACGGCTCGCCGATCATCTCGTTCTGATGGAAAAGGGCGCCGTGCGCGCCGCAGGCCCGCTCGCCAGCCTGCTGAGCGACCCCGCCCTGCCGTTTGCGCGCGCGCGCGATGCGGCTGTCATGCTCGACGCCGTCGTGCGCGCGCATGATGCGCGCTACGGCCTGCTCGAACTCGATGTGGACGGCGGACGGTTCCTGACGCCGGCGGCGGCCGGCCGCGTCGGCGAACATCGCCGGCTGCGCGTGACGGCGGGCGACGTAAGCCTCGCCACGGCGGCGCCCGGACCAAGCTCCATCGTCAATATTTTTCGCGCCCGCATTCTTCGTGCGACCGCCACAGGCGAAGCGGAGATGATCGTATTGCTTGGTCTGGGCGAGCAGGGGCTCGGCGCGCATATGCTGGCGCGCGTCACGCGCCGCTCTTGGGAAACGCTCGGGCTTGCCGAGAGCATGCCGGTCTATGCGCAGGTCAAAAGCGTTGCGCTGGCGCGCGGGCGCAGCGCGCCGGAATGGTCTGCGCGCACGCCAGACTGATCGAACTAATCGATAATGGCGACCGCGCGCGTCCAGCCGGCGGACGCGCGCTCGATTTTCACCGGAAAGCAGGAGACGGCGAAGCCGGTCGCCGGCAATATTTCGAGATTGTGCAATTTCTCGATGTGGCAATAGCCGATGTCGCGTCCGGCCTTGTGTCCCTCCCAGATCAGCTTTGCATCGTGCGTCTGCGCGAATTTCTTCGCCGTATGCACAAAGGGCGCATCCCAGCTCCAGCCGTCGATGCCCGTCAGACGCACGCCGCGTTCGAGCAGATACATTGTGGCCTCGTAGCCCATGCCGCATCCCGACGTCACGTAATCGGCCTGCCCGTATTTCAGCCCCGCGCTGGTGTTGACGACGACAATGTCGAGCGGGCGCAATGTGTGGCCTATGCGCGCAAGCTCCGCCTCCACGTCGGCGGCGGCAGCCACATAGCCATCGGGAAAATGCCGGAAGTCGAGTTTCACGCCCGGCTGAAAGCACCATTCGAGCGGGATTTCGTCGATCGTCCAGGCGCGCTGGCCACGGTTCATCGTCGGATGAAAATGCCAGGGGGCGTCGAGATGCGTGCCGTTATGGGTGGAAAGCTGCACGCGCTCGACCGCCCAGCCCGCGCCGTCGGGCAGATCTTCCGCCTTCAGACCGGGAAAGTAGGGCAATATCTGGGGCAGGCTCTGCTGGTGATCGATGTAGTCGATGGTCGGATGCAGGCCCGGCGGATCGGCGGGAACGTCGTTTTGCAGGGGAACCGAGAGATCGATGATCTGGCGCGCCATGATGCCTCCGACCGTATTTTCGCTGAATGCGGCGTGAGGCCATGACTATAACGGCAATTTCAGAACCGTGAGCGCTTTCCTGCGCGCCGCCGCAGATTTACGGCGCGGCAAAGAGAGTGCGCGACAGCGAGGACAGCGCCGGCGCGGCGCTGGCGAGCGCCATGGCGACGAGGCAGGCAAGCGCGATACGGCGGTAGCCCTGTTCGGAGCCGCGCGCAAACAGCCACGCGCCCGCCCAATTGCCGGCCCAGAAGGCAGGCAGCGAGAGCGCCGCCAGAACCAGGGTTTCGCGCGTCACCAGGCCAAAGCCGAGCGCGCTCGCCAGCGCCGCGAAAACGGAAATCTGGAACACGATGAGCATGGAGGCGCGAATGGCCTCGCGGCTGAGCGACGTCGACATGAAATAAGCGATGACGGGCGGGCCGGGCATGGCGGCAAGCCCGCCGAAGACGCCTGCGGTCAGACCGTAGGCGGCGGCGCGCACAGCGCCCAGAGGTTTGTTGCGCGCGCCTGTGCGCGCAACGCCGAATACGGCGGCCAGCGTAAACAGCGCTATGGCGATGCGCGCGCTATCCGTCGAAATGTGCTTGAGAAAGAACGCGCCGACCGGCGTTCCGAGCATCATTGCAATGGCGATCCGGCGGATCGAGGGCCAATGGCAGGCGCTCATGGCGCGGTGCGCGCTGAACAGGCCGCCGGCTGCGACAATGCACATCGAGACCGGCACGGCTTGCGCCGGCGTCAATAACAGGCCGAGCATCGGCACGGCCGCGAGCGCAAAGCCGAAACCCGTGAGGCCGCGCAGAACCGCAGAGGCGAAAACGATTCCCGCGACGCCCAGCGCCAGAGCCAGCGTTAGCCCCTGCATGGTTCGACATCCCCTTTTCCTGACGTGTACAAGCGCAGGAGGATGAATCACAAGCGCGTCGAGGCCGATTTCGACGGCGAAAGGGACGAGCCCATGCGCATCGACGGACGCGACTACAGAACCATATGGCTCGACGGCGACGGCCGCCGCGTTCACGTCATCGACCAGACGCGGCTGCCGCACCGGCTGGAGACCAGGATTCTTGGCGCAAGCGACGAGGTCGTCAGCGCCATCGCCGACATGATCGTGCGCGGCGCGCCGCTGATCGGCGTGACGGGGGCCTACGGCCTTGCGCTCGCAATCGCCGAAGACGCGCGCGAGAATGCGATCGAGGCGGCCCATGCCGAATTGCTGGCGGCGCGGCCGACCGCCTCCAACCTGCGCTGGGCTCTCGACCGCGTGCGCGCGGCCGTGTTTGCCGCGCCCCCGGGCGAGCGGCGCGCTATCGCCTATGCGCAGGCCCGCGCGATTGCCGAAGAAGATGTCGCGGCCTGCGAGGCCATCGGCGAGCATGGCGCGGCGCTCATCAAGGAGATGGCGGCGCGCAAGGGCGGGCGCAGGCTCAACATTCTCACCCATTGCAACGCCGGCTGGCTGGCGGCGGTCGATTGGGGCACAGCGCTTGCCCCGGTCTACAAGGCCCTTCGCGCCGGCGTGGACCTTCATGTCTGGGTGGACGAGACGCGGCCGCGCAACCAGGGCGCAAGCCTCACGGCCTTCGAGCTGAAGGGCGAGGGCGCGCCCTATACCGTGGTTACGGACAATTCCGGCGGCCATCTGATGCAGCACGGCCTCGTCGACATGTGCATCGTCGGCAGCGACCGCACGACGCGCGCCGGCGATGTCTGCAACAAGATCGGCACCTATCTGAAAGCGCTGGCGGCCCACGACAATGACGTGCCCTTTTATGCCGCCCTCCCGGTTTCGACCATCGACTGGGAGATTTCCGACGGCGTGAAGGATATTCCCATCGAACAGCGAAATGCGCACGAGATCACGCATATCAAGGGGCGCGCCGCGGACGGCGCCATCGTAGAGGTGCAATTGACGCCGGACGGCGCGCCGGCCCGCAACGACGCCTTCGACGTGACGCCTGCCCGTCTGGTGAACGGCATCATAACCGAACGCGGCGTTTGCGCTGCGAGCGCGCAAGGATTGCGCGCGCTCTATCCCGATCTCGCGCAATAGGGCGGGGCGCGGCTCGACCGCCCCGGAGCCTGCTCCAGGATTTTGCAATAGCGCGTTCAGCAAAAATGCGGGCGGTTCCGCCTCCGGACCGCCCATCGCAAACGTAAAATATCCCCGTCGAATATCCGAAGCTGCGGTTACGCAAAAACGTTACCGCACATTTACTTGTCTGCGTGTTTCCGTCGACGTCCTGGTAATATTAACATGCGGAAAAACAACTAAAATTCTCCGCATCTGCTATTTCTGAAATTCGAGAGAACGGTTTAATCGAGCGTCGACCCGCCAGACGCATGGAATGTGGTTTCCACGCATCTCGACGACGCAACTGGAGCGATAGCGCATGACCAAGGTTCGCAAGGCCCTGTATCTGTCGACGGTGTTTACGGGATCGCTGGCCTTTGCGCCGGGCGCTTTCGCGCTCTCTCTTCCGAAGAACACGGTTCAGCTCAAAAATCAGGAAACCAATCTCTGTCTGAACGTGAATGGCGGCGGCAACGACAATAATACAAACCTGATCGTTTATCCCTGTGAAGGCGCGACCAACGAACAATTCCGCTTTATCGCGGAAGGCGACGCCTTTTACATCGTTGGCGTAAGAAGCAGCAAATGCCTCAGCCTCGAGGGCGATGTCGCGCAGGCGCATGTGCGTGTCGTGCAATATTCCTGCGGACAGTACCGCACGCAGCTCTGGCAGCCCTATAACAGCAATGGCACATGGAAGCTCAAGAACAAGGCCAGCGGCAATTGCGCGGGCCGCTATGCGCATCAGACGGCGGTCATGACGCCGATCACCATGGGAACATGCGAGGAAAGATCGACCTATGCGTGGACGTTCGTAGACCAGAAATTCTCCGCAGGAAGCAAGGGCTTTGTAGGCGAATGGAGCGCGCCGATCGCATTCCCCCTCGTGCCCGTGACGATCAGCACGCTCTGGACCGGCAAGGTTTTGCTGATGTCCGGCAGCGCTCCCAATTATTTCGGCGGCGGCAATCAGACCTTTTCCGTGCAATACGATCCCAAAACCGGGTCTCAGGTCTCCAAGCTCCTGAACCAGCCGGGCCGCGAATATTTCTGTGAAGGCACGGCCATGCTGCCCGATGGCTCGCTTCTGGTGACCGGCGGCACGAATACGACCGCCTCGACGCTCATCGACACCAACGGCAAGGTCAAGGAGACGTCCAACCTCAACATTCCGCGCGGCTATGCCGGCCAGACCATAACATCGGAAGGCAAGGTGCTGACGATCGGCGGCTCCTGGAGCGGCGGTTCCAGCATCAAGAAGGGCGAACTCTATACGCCTGGCTCCGGCTGGAAAGTGTTGAACGGCGTCAACCCCACCGACTTCAATACGGCCGATCCGGCGGGCTTGTTCCGTCAGGACAACCACATGTGGCTGACGGCTGCGTCAGGCGGCTGGGTGCTCCATTCCGGTCCCTCGAAGAAAATGCACTGGGTCAGCACGCAGGGCGACGGCGCCATCGTGAACGCCGGCGCGCGCGGCGCCATGGACAACATGAACGGCAATGCGGTCGTCTACGATGTCGGCAAGATTCTGACGCTGGGCGGCGCGGTTGCGTATAATTACGCCTCGCCGACGAATGCGGACCATATCGTCGACTTCTCGGCCGGGGCTCCGGTTCCGCCGAAAGTCACGCAGACCGGCTCCATGGCCTATGCGCGTTCCTTCGTCAATTCAGTAGTCCTGCCGAGCGGCGATGTCGTTGCGATCGGCGGGCAGGGCGAAGGCGCAACGGCTTTCTCCGATGTCAATTCGGTGCTGACGCCCGAAATCTGGAGCCCGAAGACCAATGCATTCGTCAAGGTCGCCGCAATGCAGACGCCGCGCAATTATCACTCGGTCGCGACCTTGCTGATGGATGGGCGCGTCATTGCGGCCGGCGGCGGATTGTGCGGCTGCGCGGCGGACCATCCCAATGGTGAAATCTTCTCGCCGCCTTACCTCTTCACCGAGTCGGGCGAACCTGCGGTGCGGCCCAGGCTTATCGACGCGCCATATACGAATGTCCGCGGCGCCGTCATACCTGTCCAGGCGACGGACGCTTTCTCCTTCGTTCTCGTGCGTCTCGGCTCCGCCACGCATTCGGTCAACAACGACCAGCGCCGCATTCCGCTGAAGATCACCAGCCGCAACGGCAACACGACCTACATGCAGCTTCCCTCGGATGCGGGCGTGATGCCGTCGGGCGTCTACATGCTCTACGCGCTCAACGCGATGGGAACGCCGGGCGTGGCCAGCATGCTTCACATCCAATAAGCGGGTTCGCCCGCCGGTCAGGCGGGCGCAGAGGCGGCGGCGCAAGAGTTTCCGCCGCCGGCCCCTCCACCGGGCGATCCGGAGAGACGGTCCGGCCGAAACCAAAGACGCAAACGCCAGACGGTTGCGCCTTCGGGCAGCAAAGGCCGCAAGGCTTCATGGCGGGATTTCAGGAGGATTTGCGATGCCAGGCGACATGATCCGGTCGAAAACCGGAACCTTTTTCGCAGACGGGCGCGGTTCGGTCTCCATCCTCTTTGCCGGCGGCCTGCTGGCCATGCTCGTGATGGTCGGCGCCGCCATCGATATGATCCGTCTCTATCAATACAAGCAGACGGTGCAGACGGCGGCCGATGTCGCCGTGTCCAGGGCCGTCTCGGGTACGTCGGAAAAGACCGCCGAGCAGGCGATCTCCGATGGCAGGCAGGCTTTTGCTTCCGCCAGCGCGGCCAATCGCATCGTCCTTGCAGAGCCTGTGAGCGTCGCGGCCGTCAAGAGCGCGGGCGCCATCGAAAGCACGGTCACGGCCACGGCCCGTCTGAACTTGCTGTTCGGACGCCTGCTGGCGATACCCTCGTCCGATGTCTCGGTGCGCGCAACCGCCAGAAACGATATCGCCGCCAGAAACGAACGTCTCATCAAATGCCACGCCGGCCTGCCCGCCGACGTCAAGAAATATAATTGCGGCGCCTGAGGTTTGCCGTCAGGATTTCGGGCCGCCTGACGAAACGGAATGCCGGCAGGCGGTCAATCGTCAGCAGGCGGTCGATCGTCGGCAGGCGGTCATCCAAGCAGCGGCGCGAGTTTCTCCGCCGCCGCCTTCGGTCCCCCTTCCATTGGAAGAAAGCCGAGGAACTTGCCGGCGCCGTCGAAGGTGTAAACGCCGGTCGAATGCGTCATCGCATAGGAATCGCCTTGCGGCCTCTTTTCGGCAACCGCGTGAAAAGACTCGATTGCAGCGTCGACCGCCGCACGGTCCCCGGTCAATCCGAGAATGCGCTTGTCGAAGCTGCCGACGAATTCGCCGAGCGCCCCGGGCTTGTCGCGCTCGGGATCGACCGAGATGAACACGACATTGACACGGTCCGCCTTGGGGCCGAGCGCCTTCATCAGTTGCGCGAACTCAAGCAGCGTCGTCGGGCAGACATCGGGACAATGCATGAAACCGAAGAACACCAGGCTGACCTTGCCCGCAAGATCGGCCTTGGTGACGATGCGGCCATCGGGCGCGGTGAGACGAAATTCTCCGCGCACTTCAAGCGCGGGCTGCGCGGTCGCCAATCCTCCTGCAAACCCGCCGCCAAAGGCAAGAGTAGCGAACGCAAGGCCGGCGGTCATGAAAGTGCGTCGCGACCGGGGTTTAGTCATCAGTCCGTCTTTCGGGTTTTCGCCTTGCGGCGGATGTTTCCTCACCCTCCCATCGTCGATCTAAGGAAGCATTAAGTTGGCCGCTGCTTCCGGTCGAAGGGCAGATTTGCAATCGAGCGATGCGCATTTCCTGTTTCTGGCGAAAACGGAAATGCATTAGACTTTGCACATGCTTGCCAGTGCGCACGTCGACATTCTATGGCTACAGTCGGATTCTGCGGCGGGCTCGATCTGAAAGCCGCGAAGGACGCCCTGAAGCGGCGTTGCAACAGGGAGATGTGAGATGAAACCGCGCTGGATTCGGTCCGCCCTGCTGCCGGCCGCGCTGTTTGCGCCGGGCTTTGCGCAAGCCCATGTCGGCGCCCATCCGCACACGCATCTGCACGGGCTCGCAGAGGGGCTGATCCATCCTTTCACCGGGCTCGATCATCTTCTCGCCATGGTCGCGGTCGGCTTGTGGGCGGCCTCTCTTGGAGGCCGCGCGCGCTGGATGGCGCCGGCCAGTTTCGTCGGCATGATGGCGCTGGGCGCCATCGGCGCCCGCTTCGGCCTTGCCCCGCCGACCTACGAACCGGCGATCGCCGTCTCCGTGATCGCGCTCGGCCTGCTGGTCGCTTTCCAGGTCAAGGCTCCAGCCTTCGCTGCGGCGACGCTTGTCGGCCTGTTTGCGCTCGCTCATGGCTTTGCGCATGGCGCGGAAGTCGCCAACGACGCCGCCTTCGTCAGCTACGCGCTCGGCTTTGCCGCCGCCACGGCCTTTCTGCACGCCATCGGCCTTACGTTCGGCGCGCTCGGGCTGCGTGGCGGCTTTGCAAGTCTGACGATGCAGGCCGCAGGGCTTTCCACGGCGGCCGCCGGCGTCTGTCTGGCGACCTTCGCCTGAGGCCGCGCGCCCCGGGATTGCGCTCGCGCATGTCGGAATACCCATGTGCGTGGAATACCCATGTGCGCGAAAACGCCTATGGCGGTCGTCGAAGACGACGGGACCGCGGACACAGCGGCGCGGCGCGCAGTTCAGGCGGAACGCAGTCTCAATCTGAGAAAACGACCGTCTTCTGACCGTCGAGCAGCACGCGGTCCTCCAGATGCTTGCGCAAGGCGCGCGCCAGCACGCGGCGCTCGATGTCGCGGCCCTTTCGCACGAGATCTTCAGGCGTGTCGCGATGGGAAATGCGCTCCACGTCCTGCTCGATGATCGGCCCCTCGTCGAGCGCGCTCGTCACGTAATGGGCGGTCGCCCCGATCAGTTTCACGCCGCGCGCATGGGCCTGATGATAGGGCTTTGCGCCCTTGAACCCCGGCAGGAAGGAATGGTGGATGTTGATGCATCGCCCGGCGAGCTTGGCGGCGAGCCCGTCCGAGAGAACCTGCATGTAGCGCGCAAGCACCACGACATCCGCGCGCGTCTCCCGGATCAGTCGCCAGACCTCGTTTTCCTGTTCGAGCCTGGTCTCGCGCGTGACCGGCAGAGAATGGAAGGCAAGGCCATCGAGGTCTATATGCGCATAAGTCTCGCGCGGATGATTGGAGACGATGGCGACGGGCTCCATGTCCAGTTCGCCGATCCGCCAGCGATAAACGAGATCGGCAAGGCAATGGTCGGATTTTGAAACCAGGATCAGCACGCGCTTCTTCTCGCTGCGCGGACGCATATGCCATTTGAACGAAAAATCCTGGGCGACATCGCTGAAGTCTTCGCGCAAGGCCGCGTAGGCGGCGGCGTCTCCGACGCGATCGAACACGATGCGGGCGAAAAACCGGCCCGTTTCGGTGGAATCGAATTGCTGCGCGTCGAGAATGTTGCAGCCGTGCCGGTAAAGGCAGGTGGCCACGCTTGCGACAATGCCGGGCCGGTTGGGGCAAGACAGCGTGAGTATGTGCTGGTCGCCAGCCACGGTCATTGCGGCCAACTCCCGCTGCGCCATTTGTTTTCAGTTTGCATGTTCGGTTTGCATGTTCGGTTTGCAAGAGAAAATTTCACGCGGCAGGCGGGTCGTTCTGTTTCGACAAGCGAAATTATGTTGGCGAAGGGATGGCATGGGCGGGTCTGCCGGTCAACGCAGATAGCGCCCATGCGCGGTTTTGCATTGCGCCCGTTGCATTGCCCCGGCTAGATTCCGCGCCGGAGCCAACATGCCCGTATGGGCTGCGTAACCCCCAAGGCCCATCCGGGCCGCGCAAACCTCAAGGCCCATCCGGGCCGCGCAAACCTCAAGGCCCGTCCGGGCCGCGTAAAACAAGGAAAGCTTATGTCCGACAAGCCAGCCGTATCCTCCGTCCAGAAGGGCGACGTTCTTCTCGTCCTCGTAGACAACCCGCCGGTCAACGCTATTTCGCAAGCCGTTCGCGCCGGACTGAAGGAACATGTCGAGAAGGGCTTGAAGGACGCCGCCACCAAGGCGATCGTCATCGCCTGCGAGGGCCGCACCTTCGTGGCCGGCGCCGACATCAGGGAATTCGGCAAGCCGCCGGCCGGCCCCTCGTTGCAGGAATTGCTCAACGGCATGGAAGCCGGCGACAAGCCGGTCGTGGCCGCCGTTCACGGCACGGCGCTTGGCGGCGGTGTTGAGATCGCCATGGCCTGCCATGCGCGCGTCTCCGACAAGGCCGCCCGCGTCGGCCTGCCCGAGGTGAAGCTCGGCCTGCTGCCGGGCGCAGGCGGAACGCAGCGCGTGCCGCGCGTGGCGGGCGCCCTCGTCGGGCTCGACCTCTGCACGTCCGGCCGCATGGTTCCGGCAGCCGAAGCGCTCAAATTCGGCCTGATCGACAAGATCGTCGACGGCGACCTGCGTGAGGGCGCGATCGCCTATGCCCGTTCGCTTGTCGGCAAGCCGCTGAAGCGTTCGAGCGAGCAGCAGCAGCCCTTCGACAAGGCCGCCTTTGACAAGGCCGCGGACGCGGTTCTGAAAAAGGCGCGCGGCGCCATGGCGCCGGCCAAGATCATCGAATGCGTGCGCGCCTCCACCCATGGAACCTTCAAGGAAGGCGAAAAGGTCGAGCGCGACAATTTCATGCAATTGCTGGTGTCCGATCAGTCCAAGGCCATGCGCTACGTGTTCTTCGCCGAGCGCGAGGTTCTGAAAGTGCCGAGTCTCGAAGGCGTCCAGGCGCGCCCCGTCGCGTCGGCGGGCGTCATCGGCTCGGGCACGATGGGCGCGGGCATCACCATTTCTCTGGTCAATTCCGGCATGCCGGTGACGGTGGTCGAAAACAATCAGGAAGCGCTGGACAAGGCGATGGTCCGCTTCAAGTCGACCTGGGAGCGCGATGTCAAGCTCGGCCGCATCGATAAGGCGACCATGGACAAGCGCATCGGCCTGCTGACGCTGACGACGCAATTCGAGGCGCTTGCCGACAAGGATATCGTGATCGAGGCGGTGTTCGAGGAAATGGCGCTGAAGAAGGAAATCTTCGGCAAGCTCGGCAAGATCGTGAAGGCGGGCGCGGTGCTTGCCTCCAACACGTCCTATCTCGACATTGACGCCATCGGCGAGGCCGCCGGCCGTCCGCAGGACGTGATCGGCATGCATTTCTTCTCGCCGGCCAACATCATGCGCCTCGTCGAGGTGATCGACGGCGGCCGCAGCGCCAAGGACGCGCTGGCGACCGGCGTCGCCGTCGGCAAGCGCATGGGCAAGCTGCCTGTCGTCATGGGCAATTGCGACGGCTTCGTCGGCAACCGCATTCTCGCCGCATGGCGTCAGGTCGCCGACATGATGCTCGAGGAAGGCGCCTATCCCCAGGACATCGACGCGGCGATGGAAAAATGGGGCATGGCGATGGGGCCCTATGCGGTCGGCGATCTCGCCGGCCTCGACATCGGCATGCGCCGTCGCAAGGACTTCGCGCATCTGCGCGACAACCAGAAACGCGACACCGGCGCCATCGCCGACGCCATCTGCGCGCTCGGCCATTACGGCCAGAAGACGGGCCAGGGCTATTACAAATATGTCGACGGCAAGCGCACCATCGACCCTGCGACCAACGCCATCATCGACAAGGTGTCCAAAGACAAGGGCATTGCGCGCAAGCCGATCGCGGAGGAGGAGATTTCCTCGCGCATTCACGCGACCATGGTCAACGAGGCGCTGAAAATCCTCTCCGAGAACATCGTCTCGCGGCCGCTCGACGTCGATATCGTCAAGCTCAACGGCTACGGCTTCCCCATCTGGCGCGGCGGCCCGATGCAGGAAGCCGACCGCGTCGGTCTCGACAAGGTGCTGGCGACGGTGAAAGAGGTTTACAAGACCGCCGGCAAGGGTTTCGAGCCGTCCTCGGCGCTCGAATGGATGGTGGCGAACAACAAGAAGTTCGCCGACATCAAGCCCGGCGATCTCAAGGGCAAGTAAGACAGAAGACCGGGCGCCCTCGGGCGCGCGGTTCGGGAATGGGAAAAGGCGCGGCTTTTGCCGCGCCTTTTTGCTTGCGAGCGCCCGGGATCGCGGTCCAGACTGCGCGCATGAAAATCTCTCTCATCCAGATGAATTCGGTCAGCGACAAGCAGGCCAATCTCGAAGCGGCGCGCACTCTCATCGAGGAGGCCGTGCGCGACGAAAATCCGGACTGGATCTGCCTGCCCGAGGTCTGGGATTTCATCGGCGCCAACCGGCGCGCCAAGATGGAGGCGGCAGAGGAAATCCCCGGCGGCCCCGCCTATAATCTGATGCAGGAACTCGCGAAAAAACATCGCGTGTTCATTCATGCAGGCTCGATCCTCGAAAAAATTCCCGGCGACGAACGCGTCCACAACACGACCGTGGCCTTCGACCGCGACGGCAGGGAGGTCGCGCGCTATCGCAAGATTCACATGTTCGACATAACCGCGCCCGATGGAACGGCCTATCGCGAAAGCGCCGCCTTCAAACCGGGCGAGGCCGTCGTCACCTACGATTGCGAGGGCGTGACCGTCGGCTGCGCCATCTGTTACGACCTGCGCTTTCCCTATCTCTTCGCCGCGCTCGTCGACAAGGGCGCGCATCTCATCGCGCTGCCCTCGGCCTTCACCATGCAGACCGGCAAGGACCATTGGGAGGTTCTGTGCCGCGCCCGCGCCATCGAGACCGAAACCTATTTTTGCGCAGCAGCCCAGACCGGCGCGCACACCGTCGGCAACGAAACGCGCCACACCTACGGCCATTCGCTGGTCGCAGACCCCTGGGGCCATGTGGTGGCGAAGGCCTCCGACGGCGTTGGCGTGGTGTCGGCGCGCGTGGACCCCGGGCGCGTCGACAAGGCGCGCCGGATGATTCCGGTGGCGCAGCATCGTGTTAAGCTGGCGCAATGAAAGCGCGCGCGCATATCCCTTCGCCTTGCGGAGCGGGGAGCCGTGACCGCTTCATTTCGAGTGTGACGGGCCGCTTGTGAACATTATGCCGATCCTTCTGGACTGGGCCGAATTCTTTCTGCGCTGGCTGCATGTGGTTGCCGCCATCATGTGGGTGGGCCTCGCGCTTGGCTTCCTGCGCCTCAATCTCAATCTCAAATCCACGAGAACGGACGTTTTTCGCGCCGCCGACGACGGCATGTTCCGCATTTCGCGCGACTTGAACGTGTCGGCGGACACGCAGCCGCAGATCGGCTGGTTTCGCTGGGAAACCTATGTCGCATGGCTGTCCGGTTTCGCACTGCTGGTCGCCATCTACTTCTTCAAGGCCGATCTCTATCTCGTCGACCCGCAGGTTCTCGACATCTGGCCATGGCAGGCGATCCTGATTGCGCTGCTCAGCCTTGTCGTCGGCTTCGTCGGATACGATTATCTGGCCAAGGCGCCATGGCGCGAGACGACGCGGCGTATTGTGATCGCGGCCTATCTCGTCGCGCTCGCGTTCGCGCTCACGCGCATCTTTTCCGGGCGCGGCGCCTTTCTCATGTTCGGCGCGATCCTCGGCACGATCATGGCCGCCAATGTCGCGCATTATCTCGTGCCCAATCAGCGCCGCCTGCTTGAAGCCATCCGCAAGGGCGAGGCGCCGGACGAAAACCGCTTCGCCATCAGCCGCCAGCGCGCGCTGCACAATAATTATCTGGCCCTGCCGGTCGTCTTTCTCATGCTGGCGACACATTATCCGCTGGCCTTCGCCTCGCGCTTCAACTGGGCGATCGCCGCGCTGGCGCTGGTCGCCGGCGCGGCAATCCGCCATTTCTACGTGGCGCGCCACCGGGGCTCCGGCGATCTCTGGTGGACATGGGCTCTGGCGGGCGCAGCCGGCCTCGCCATGGTCGCCCTGACTTTCTTCGGCATGGAAAAGCCGCAGGCGCGCGCGGCTGTGCCTGCAAATGCGATGGACGCAATCGCCTCCGTCGTTGCGCCGCGTTTTGCGGATATTGCGGAAATAGTCGAGGTGCGCTGCGCCGTCTGCCATGCGCAAAACCCGGCCTGGCCGGGGCTTGCCGCAGCGCCTGGAGGATTGGCGCTGGAAACGCCGGCGCAGATATTCGCTCATGCCGGGGCTATTGCGCGCGCAAGCGTATGGACCCGCGCCATGCCGCCGCCCGGCGCCGGCGTGCCGATGGGCGACAAGGAACGTCGCCTGCTCGCGCTCTGGCTTTCGCAAAACGCATTCATGCGCTGAAAAACCCATTCCGCTGAAAACGAAACGGCCGCCCGAAGGCGGCCGCTCGCATTTCATTCGGAACCGTTTGCTCAGCCTTCGACCTTGCAGCCGCTTTCGGCGACCGTTTCATAGGCGGTCGAACCCGGAATGACGGAAAGCTGCTTGTAATAGTCCCACGGCGCCTTGCTTTCGGCCGGCGTCTTGACCTGGAACAGATACATGTCGTGCACCATCGAGCCGTTGGCCAGCACCTTGCCGTTCTTGGTGAACACGTCGTTAACCGGCAATTCCTTGAGCTTCTTGGCGACGGCTTCCGTTTCGGACGTGCCTGCGGCCTTCACCGCCTTCAGATAGCTCAGAACGGCCGAATAGGTGCCGGTGGCGATCATGTTCGGCATGCGGCCCATGCGGTCCATGAAGCGCTTGGCGAACGCGCGGTTCTCGTCGTTCTGGTCCCAGTACCAGGCTTCCGTCAGCACGCTGCCCTGCGCCGACTTGAGGCCGAGGCCATGGACGTCCGACAGCGTGAACAGAAGCGCCGCAAGACGCTGCTTGCCGCCCTGCGTCACGCCGAATTCGGAGGCCTGCTTGATCGAATTGACGGTGTCCTGGCCGGCGTTGGCAAGCCCGATCACCTTTGCGCCCGAAGATTGCGCTTGCAGCACGAAGGACGAGAAGTCGGACGTGTTGAGGGGGTGGCGCACCTGGCCCAGCACCTTGCCGCCTTTCGACGTCACATATTTGGCGGTGTCGGCTTCCAGCGCATGGCCGAAGGCGTAATCGACGGTGAGGAAGAACCAGGTGTCGCCGCCGTTCTCGACCAGAGCGCCGCCGGTGCCCACCGCCAGCGCATGCGTGTCATAGGCCCAGTGGAAGCCGTAGGGCGAGCAGGACTTTCCGGTCAGCGCCGTGGTCGCGGCGCCGGTGACGATATTGATCTTCTTCTTTTCCCTGGAAAGATCCTGGACGGCGAGCGCGACCGAGGAGGTCGTCAATTCCATGATTGCTTCCACGCCGTCGACATCGTACCATTTGCGCGCGATCGTGGTGGCGATGTCGGGCTTGTTCTGATGGTCGGCGGAGACGATCTCGATCGGGCGATCGAGCACCTTGCCGCCAAAGTCCTCGACCGCCATTTTCGCGGCTTCGAGCGACCATTTGCCGCCGAAATCGGCGTAGACGCCGGACTGGTCGTTGAGAATGCCGATCTTCAAGGGCGTCTGCGCAAAGGCCGCAGGCGCGCTCGAGGCAAGCAAAGCCGCCGCGACGGCAAGCGAAGTCAATTTCATGAGTTTCATCCCTTTGATGCGTGAGCCATGCCTCAGTCTACAGGATGGCGGGGTCCATGGGCGACGCCAAATGATGCAGAGCGCGAATGAGGAAATGCAAGGCAGGCCCCGGTTTGCGGGAACCGCGCGCTTCAGCCGTCGAAATCGTCCGGGTTTTGCTCGGCGATTCGCTCGAACGTGGCTGTCGTCTCGTCGAGATGGGCGCGCATGGCCGCGCTTGCCGCCGGCGCGTTCCCGGCCATGATCGCCTCGAATATCGCCCTGTGCTCGGCGTAGGCGCTCGGCAGGCGGCCGGGCGGCGACAGCGAGAGCCGGCGCACGCGCTCCAGATGCGAGCGCAGCCCGTCGAGAATTTCGCGGACATGGCGCAACGCCATGCCGTCGACGATCAGCTTGTGGAATTCGACGTCGAGCGCATAGAAGCCCGGCACGTCGCCGGCCTCGGCGGCGGCAAGCTGGTAGCGCAGATTGCGCTCGATTTCGCGCGCGGCCTCCGCCGGCAGCGCGCGCGCCGCCTCGCCGGCGATCTCGCATTCGAGCGCACGGCGGATCATCATCCATTCGCGCACGTCGACGGCGGCGATCTTGGCGACGAAAGAGCCGTGCTGCGGCTCGATCACCACCAGCCGCTCGAAGGCCAGCCGGTTGATCGCCGCAGTAATGGGGAAGCGCGACACGCCGAGCCGCGCGCATAGCGCGAGCTTGTCTATGGCCGCGCCCGGTCCCAGCCCGCCCGACAGAATGGCTTCCTTGATCTCGACATAGACCTGATCGGCCTTGGACGTGCGCCGCGTGCGATCGGCGGCAAGCCGCTTGCGCACATTCGGTTTCTCGCTCGCCTCGACCGTCAATTCGCCCCCCCTGCCGTTCGCGGCGTCAACGCCCGCTCTGGCATGCCAGACGCTAGTGAGTGGCGGCGCGAGCGTCAATAGTGGCCAGGCGTCAAACACTACGGTTTGTCGCGCAAACAAGCGCGCCGGCCTTGGCGCGCACACGCGCGCGCCGGTCTTGGTGCGCACAGGCGCGCCGATCTTGGTGCGCACACACGCGCGCCGGTTTTGGCGCGCAAGCGCCGGTCTTGCCAGATCGGTTCGTTATGGCCATTTTCCGATCATGTCCGGCATTGGCGGAAATCAGGGAATAAAATCGCAAACCCGCATTGCGGGCGCGATTGGCGATATGGATTCCCGGTCGCGCGAAATTTTCAGGTCTATCGTCGAATCCTACCTCGATTCGGGCGAGCCCGTGGGATCGCGCCATCTCTCGCGCATTTTGCCGATGGCCCTGTCGCCGGCCTCGATCCGCAATGTCATGCAGGATCTCGAAGAACTCGGCCTTGTTTACGCTCCCCATACCAGCGCGGGGCGCCTGCCGACCGAGAGCGGCCTGCGTTTCTTCGTCGATTCGCTGTTGCAGGTCGGCGAACTCACCGCCGACGAGCGCAAACGCATCGAAGCCCAGGTCGCCGGCCAGCCGGCCGACGCCGGTCTCGAGACCCTGCTCGGCCAGGCCTCCAGCCTGCTCTCGGGGCTGACGCGCGGCGCCAGCGTCGTCGTCACCTCCAAGGACGACCGGCGGCTGCGCCAGATCGAATTTATCCGGCTCGACCCCGGCCGCGCGCTCGCCGTGCTGGTGTCCGAGGATGGCTCCGTCGAAAACCGCATTCTCGCCATCCCGCCCGATCTCCCGCATTCCGCGCTGGTGAGCGCCGGCAATTACATCAACGCCCGCATCCGCAGCCGCACGCTCGATCAGGTGCGCGCCGATATGGAGGCCGGCCGCAGGCTGGTCGAGGCCGAACTCGACGAATTGACCGCGCGCCTGGTGGAAGCCGGGCTTGCGAGCTGGGCGGGTCTGGATGGCGCGCGCCGCCAGTTGATCGTGCGCGGGCAGGGCAATCTCCTGGGCGACCTCACCGCCATGGAGGATATTGAGCGCATCCGCCTTTTGTTCGACGATCTCGAAACCAAGACCGAAGTCATCGACCTCCTGTCGCGCGCGGAACAGGGCGAGGGCGTGCGCATTTTCATCGGCTCGGAAAACAAGCTGTTTTCGCTGTCGGGCTCGTCCATGATCGCAGCCCCCTTCCGCGACAGCGACCGGCGCGTCGTCGGCGTGCTCGGCGTCATCGGCCCGACGCGGCTCAATTATGCGCGCATCGTGCCCATGGTCGATTACACCGCGCGGCTCATCGCCCGCATCGTCGGCGGCGGCTGATCGAACCGCCGACGACAGTCCATCGGCTCGATAAATTACAATAAAACAGAACATTATGCCTCGCTGACGGCGTCCTGCCATTGCTGACGGCGTCCTGCCATTGACGGCCGGTTGGGAGAAGCATGCCTGTTTTCCACAGCAAGGCGGACGGCGGCGCCATCTCGCCTTGAGCGTGACTGCCGCCTGTCTCGAACGTGCGCGGCGCTGCGCATCGCGCGTTGACTTGTCCCCGGCCTTGCCCCTATAAGCCCGCAGCGATTTCGGCGGCGCCGACGTCGGGTGGCTTTATTTCGCCCGCATTCGGCGCCCGGACCATTTTCGGAGAAAACCCGTGAAGCGGACCTATCAGCCCTCCAAACTCGTGCGCAAGCGCCGCCACGGTTTTCGCGCGCGTATGGCGACAGTCGGCGGCCGCAAGATCATCGCGGCCCGCCGCGCCCGCGGCCGCAAGAAACTGTCGGCCTGACACGACCGCCCGACGCCGCTCCGCGCCGCCGCATCCGGCAGCGCCTGGACGGCGGGCGAGGTTCGGCATCGGAGCTGACATGAAAAGCGGCGACGCGGCGCCCCTTCGCCTCAGGAAACGCAAGGAATTTCTGGCCGCCGCCCGCGGCTGGCGCCGCCATGCCTCCGCTTTCGTCCTCCAGGCCAACATGCGCGCGCCGCAAACTGGCATGCGCGAAACCGATTTGCCCGAAACGGACATGCGCGAAACGGCTTCTTCCGAGACTGCGCCCGCCCGTTTCGGCCTGACCATCGCCAAGAAAACCGTTTCTTCCGCCGTGCGGCGCAACCGCATCCGCCGGCGTCTGCGCGAAGCCTTGCGCCTGGGCGCAGCCGATGCGGCAAAGCCCGGCTGCGATTATGTGTTTGTCGCCCGCGCGAACGCCCTCACCCTTCCCTTCGCCCGATTGATGTCGGACATGTCCGCAGCTCTTGCCGCGCCTGCGCAGCGCGGACGATCGAAAGCCAGGCCCGCCTCGTCATGAACAACGACACCAAGAACCTGTTCCTCGCGATCGGCCTGTCGGTGCTGGTTCTGATCGGCTGGCAATATTTTGTCGGCGCCCCCAAGCTCACCCAGCAGCGCGCCGACATCAAGGAGCAGCAATCCCTGCCGCCCCGCCCGAACGCGGACGCCGCAGGCGGGGCGCCCCTTTCGGGAAGCGCCCGGCCCGGCGCGCCGCAAACGTCCGCCGCAAACGCCCCCGGCACGCTCAAGACGCGGCAGGAAGCGCTGGCCGCAAGCCCGCGCCTGGCCGTGGAAAACGCCAGCCTGATCGGCTCCATCGCTCTCAAGGGCGCGCGGATCGACGATCTGCGGCTGAAAAAATATCACGAGACGGTCGACCCCAGGAGCCCGGATATCGAGCTTCTCTCGCCATCGGGGGCGCCGCATCCTTTTTACGCCGAAATCGGCTTCGTGGCCGCGAGCGGCGAGAAGGTCGACCTGCCCGGCCCGGATTCGCTCTGGATCGCCGATGAGACCAAGCTCACCCCGGCGAAACCGGTCACACTCACCTTCGACAATGGCAAGGGCCTCGTCTTCAAGCGCAAGATCGCGATCGACGAGGATTATATGTTCACCGTGAACGACACGGTGGAAAACAAGTCCGACAAGCCGGTCACGCTCTATCCGTTCTCGCTGGTTTCGCGCCACGGAAAGCCGGAGACAGCCGGTTATTCGGTGCTGCACGAGGGTCTTGCCGGCGTTATCGGCGACAGCGGCATCCAGGAATGGCCCTACGACAAGATCGAGAAAGAGACGGGCGGCCAGAAAACCTTCAAGGGCACCGGCGGCTGGGTCGGCTTTACCGACAAATACTGGGCCGCCACGGTTGCGCCCGACCAGACCAGGCCTTTCGATGCGCGCCTGTCGGGCGGCGGGACGACGCAGAAATCGTATCAGGCGGACGTGCTGAGCCAGCCGCAAACCATCGAGCCCGGCAAGAGCGGACAGGCCAAGACCTATGTCTTCGCCGGCGCCAAGGTTTCCCAATTGCTCGACGGCTACCAGCACAACCCGGGCATCGCCAAATTCGAGCTGCTGATCGACTGGGGCTGGTTCTATTTCATCACCAAGCCGATGTTCAAGCTGATCGACTGGCTCTACAAGCTGCTCGGCAATTTCGGCCTCGCGATCCTGGCCGTGACCGTGATCGTCAAACTCGCCTTCCTGCCGCTTGCCAACAGATCCTATCTGTCGATGGCGAAGATGAAGGCGCTTCAGCCGCAGCTCAAGGAATTGCAGGCCAAATACCCCGACGACAAGGTCAAGCAGCAGCAGGAGCAGATGGAGCTGTTCAAGCGCGAGAAGGTCAATCCGATCGCCGGCTGCCTGCCGATGCTGATCCAGATTCCGGTCTTCTTCTCGCTCTACAAGGTCTTGTTCGTCACCATCGAAATGCGTCAGGCGCCGTTCTACGGCTGGGTGAAGGATCTTTCGCAGCCCGACCCGACGAACGTGTTCAACCTGTTCGGCCTTCTCCCCTTCGATCCCACGCATATCCCGGTTTTCGGACATTTTCTCTGGCTCGGCGTCTGGCCGCTCCTGATGGGCGTGTCGATGTGGGTGCAAATGAAGATGAACCCGGAGGCGACCGATCCGATCCAGCGCCAGATGTTTGCCTGGATGCCGGTCATCTTCACCTTCATGATGGGCTCGTTTCCCGCCGGCCTCGTCATCTACTGGACGTGGAACAACCTCCTGTCGGTGGCCCAGCAGGGCTTCATCATGAAGCGCGCCGGCGTGCCCTTCGAGCTCTGGGACAATCTGGCGAAGACCTTCCGCCGCAAGACGACGTGACGGCGGCGCGGCGGACGCGGCGCTGGGAAAGCAAAGCGAGGCCAGTGTCTTGAGCGATGAACCCGCGCCCGACTTCGCTGAAATCGGCCGCAAGCTGTTCGCCGGCCCCTGCGAATTCGTCTGGGCGGCGGCAAATCCTGCCGACCTGCCGCCGGGCGGCCCTGCGGAATTTGCTTTCGCCGGCCGCTCCAACGTCGGCAAATCCTCGCTGCTCAATGCGCTCACCGGCCGCAAGGCGCTCGCGCGCGTCTCGCATACGCCGGGGCGCACGCAACAGCTCAATTTTTTCGCGCTCGGAACCGAAAGCCCGGAGCGCGCGCGCCTCGTCGACATGCCGGGCTATGGCTATGCGGCGGTTTCCAAGACCAAAATCTCGTCATGGGACGGGCTGATGAAGGACTACCTTCGCGGTCGGGCGAAACTTCTTCGCGTCTATGTGCTGATCGACGGCCGGCGCGGCGTGATGAAGGTCGACGAATCCATGCTCGACATGCTCGACGCCTCGGCCGTCTCCTATGCGCTCGTCCTCACCAAGAAGGACGAGGTCAAGAAGGCCGATCAGGAGCGCGTGATCGCGGAAACGCTGGCGAAGATCGCCAAACGGCCGGCAGCCTTCCCGCAGGTGCTGTTTACCGCCAGCCATACCGGCGAGGGCGTGCCGGAATTGCGCGCGGCGATTGCGCAACTTCTGGCGGAACGCAGCGTGTGATCTATTTCCTCTGACGCAAGACATGCAGGCGCAGGACACGCAGACGGAGGACACGCAGATGAGCCAGCCGGCAGACATCAAGGGCCTGTGGACGCCGCCCCCGCTTTCGCGCCGGGGTTTCATGACAACGTCGAGCGCGGCCATGGCCGGCTACGCCCTGGCCGCCGGCCCCGTGCGCGCCGAGGCGATCCGCACCGATGCGGCGGGTCTGACGACAGGCGAGGCGAAGGTTGCGGTTGCAGGCGGCGACATGCCGGTCTTTTTCGCCCGGCCCGAAAAGGCCGCCAATCCGCCCATCATAATCGTCGCTTCCGAAATTTTCGGCGTGCACGAATATATCCGCGAGGTCGCGCGCAGGCTCGCAAGGCTCGGCGCCTTTGCAGTCGCGCCCGGTTATTATTTCCGCGCCGGCGTCGATCTGGCGAGCCAGACCGATTTTTCCAAGATCATGCCCGTGGTCAACGCCAAGCCCGACGCCGAACTCATCGCCGATCTCGACGCGACCGCCGTCTGGGCGAAGGGGCAGGGCGGCGATGCCGCCAGGCTGGGCATGATCGGTTTCTGCCGGGGCGGGCGCGCCGTCTGGGAATATTGCGCGCTCGGTTCGCCGCCTCCCAGGGCGGGCGTGGCCTTCTACGGCCCGCTCGAAGACAATGCCGGGCAGAAGGCGATCTGGCCCAACAGCCCGATGGATCTGGCCGGCGAGATGAAGGCGCCGGTGCTTGGCCTCTACGGCGAGGCCGATCAGGGCATTCTCGTCATGCAGGTCGAGGAGATGGAGGAAAAGCTGAAAAAGGCGGGCAAGACGGCCAGGTTCAAGATATATCCCGGCGCCCCGCACGG
>JBKDZW010000117.1:0-15551 GCA_047971685.1 Rhodoblastus sp. | reverse complement strand
TGAGATCGAGCTTTCCTACGGCGAACATAACGAGCTGCAGCGCGATATCGTCGAGCAATTCGCCAGCCGCTTCGCGCAAGGCGCAATGGTGATTTACGTTGGCGACACCGCCAAGAAAGACTTGTTCAGCGCCGACGAGAAGATTGCAGCGCTCGGCATCACCTTCACCAGCCATGACAAGCTGCCCGACGTGCTCTTGTACGACAACGAGAAAGATTGGCTGTTTCTCGTTGAAGCCGTCACTTCACACGGCCCCATGTCGCAGAAACGACTTACCGAGCTGGAACCGATGTTGAAGGGCTGTAAGGCTGGCCGCGTCTATGTGAGCGCCTTCCCGGACATGAAGCGGTTCAAGAGATACGCGCCAGACATTGCATGGGAGACGGAAGTGTGGATTTCCGAGCTTCCTGACCACTTGATTCATTTCAACGGCGATCGATTCTTCGGACCTCGCGAAAAATCCTAAACCGCGCGCGCATAGCAGGAGCGAAGCTCCATGGCGAACCTCATCTAATTAGATGAAATCAATAGATTATACCCGCTTGGCAGCGCGCAACGGCGGCGTTTCGTCCTTCCGACGGCTCAACCCTGAGAGCATCCAAAGCCGCCGCTGAACATTCGTCCGGCGGCGATTGGGGCCTCGGCGGTTTTTTCACCGGGCGGCGCGGATGACGCTTGCGATCGCAGATCGGCTCTATGGCTCAATTGTCCATTTTCAGCGCTGCGATAAAGGCTTCCTGTGGAATTTCGACCTTGCCGAATTGCCGCATGCGCTTCTTGCCTTCTTTTTGTTTCTCAAGAAGCTTGCGTTTGCGCGAGACGTCGCCGCCGTAACATTTCGCGGTCACGTCCTTGCGCAGCGCGCGCACGGTTTCGCGTGCGATGATCTTGGCGCCGATGGCGGCCTGGATCGGAATCTGGAACATGTGCGGCGGGATCAGCTCTTTCAGTTTCTCCACCATGGCCCGGCCGCGCGAATCGGCGCGCGTGCGATGGACGAGCATGGAGAGGGCGTCGACAGGTTCGGCATTGACCAGAATATTCATTTTCACGAGATCGCCCTCGCGATAATCGGTCAATTGATAATCGAAGCTGGCGTAGCCCTTCGAGATGGATTTCAGCCGGTCGTAGAAGTCGAAGACGACTTCGTTGAGCGGCAGGTCGTAGGTGACCATGGCGCGTTTGCCGACATAATTGAGATCCGCCTGCACGCCCCGCCGGTCCTGGCAGAGTTTCAGCACCGCGCCCAGATAATCGTCCGGCGTCAGAATGGTTGCGCGAATCCAGGGCTCGTCGATGTGGTCGATCTTGACGACATCGGGCATGTCGACGGGATTGTGCATTTCCAGCACGTCGCCGTTGTTCATGTAGATCTTGTAGATGACCGACGGCGCGGTGGCGATGAGATCGAGATTGAACTCCCGGTGCAGGCGCTCCTGAATAATCTCGAGATGCAGAAGCCCCAGAAAGCCGCAGCGGAAACCGAAGCCGAGCGCGGCTGACGATTCCATCTCGAAGGAAAAGCTTGCATCGTTGAGGCGCAGTTTCCCCATTGCCGCGCGAAGTTCCTCGAAATCGGCGGCGTCGACCGGAAACAGGCCGCAGAACACCACGGGCTGCGCCGGCTTGAAGCCCGCCAGCGCTTCCGCGCAGGGCTTTTTCTCGTCGGTGATCGTATCGCCGACGCGCGTGTCGGCCACCTGCTTGATCTGCGCGGTGATAAAGCCGACCTCGCCGGGCCCGAGCCGTTCGACATTCTCCATCTTGGGGCGGAAGACGCCGATGCGGTCGATTTCGTAATGGGCGTCCGTGCCCATCATCAAAATCTTCTGCCCCTTCCTCATCTGGCCGTCGATGATGCGCACCAGCACGACGACGCCGAGATAGGGATCGTACCAGCTATCGACCAGCAGAGCCTTCAGGGGGGCGCTCTCGTCGCCCTTGGGCGGCGGCAGGCGGGTGACGATGGCTTCGAGCACATCGGGGATTCCAAGCCCGGTCTTGGCCGAGATAGGCACGGCGTCGGAAGCGTCGAGGCCGATCACGTCCTCGATCTGCTGCTTGATGCGCTCGGGTTCGGCCGCCGGCAGGTCGATCTTGTTGAGCACGGGCACGATCTCGTGGCCGGCGTCGAGCGCGTGATAGACATTGGCGAGCGTCTGCGCCTCCACGCCCTGACTGGCGTCGACGACAAGCAGCGAGCCTTCGCAGGCCGCAAGCGAGCGCGAGACCTCATAGGCGAAGTCGACATGGCCGGGCGTGTCCATGAGGTTCAGGACATAGGTCTTGCCGTCATTGGCCTTGTAGTCGAGACGCACCGTCTGGGCCTTGATCGTAATACCGCGCTCGCGCTCGATTTCCATGGAATCAAGCACTTGCTCGACCATTTCGCGGGCCGCAAGCCCCCCGGTCGTCTGGATGAGCCGGTCGGCCAGCGTCGACTTGCCGTGGTCGATATGCGCGACAATCGAAAAATTGCGGATGTTCTCTATGGGGTGCGTCGTCATGGGTCCAGCTTTCTGGGCCGCGAGATAGCAGCGAAGCCCCGGGAAGGGAAGGCGGCGACAGGAATTCATTAACCATGCCGGCCTGGACGCGGCAAAAATCCGGCAACCATTTAATTGCGCATTATCAAATTGGTGATGTTGTCAACGGTCATTAAAGAGGTCGGCCAACCTCGAACCGGCTAGGGGACTTGATTTGGGGGAACTTTCCATCTTCGCGGCGCTCAGGCGCGCGCGGCGCAGAGTGATGAGAATCGCCCCGGTTCTCGCCCGCGCCTTCTCCATATCTCCACCCAAGGGGTTGGACGATACAACGGCGGGGCGCCTGCGCGCCGCACAGATCGGGGTCATTGCGCGCTATACGTCGCTCCTGCTCGCGGTCAACCTGATCAACGGCCTGGTGCTGGTCTTGTCGCTGGACATCGCCAGCGAGCCGCCCTCGACCTTTCTCTGGTTTGCCTGCCTGCTCATTTTCTGCATCTCGCTCGCGCGCCGCCTCTACCGGCGCCGGCGCCGGTCGCCGTCCGTCACGATCGGGAAGAAAGCGCTATCGCGCGCCATTCTCAACGCCGCCGAACTCGGCGCCATATGGGGCATGGCGGCGATCCTGTTTTTCAACAGGGACGTCCAGATGCAGATCGGCATTATCTGCGTCATCGTCGGCATGATGTCGGGCGGCGTGCTGGCGCTGGCGAGCCTGCCGCAGGCGGTTATCGCCTATGCGACGCCGCTGGCGCTCGGCAGTTTCATCGCGCTTCTGCGCGGCGCAGACAAGGTCGGCGAATATTTCATCGCGCCCATGGTGCTGAGTTACGCCATCGCCATGGTGCTGGCGGCGCTCTCGCTCGGCAAGCAATTCGTCAACCGCACGCTCGCCCAGATAAACGCAGAGACGCGCGCCCATCACGATCCGCTGACCGGCCTGCCCAATCGCGTGGTGTTTGAAAATGCGCTGGAGGCGGCCTGCCGGCGCCTCGACCATTACGGCGAGCGCTTTGCCCTGTTCTACATCGATCTCGACGACTTCAAGATCGTCAACGACAGCTACGGGCATCAGGCGGGCGACCAGCTTCTCAAGCAGATGGCCGGACGCTTTTCTCTATGCCTGCGCGAAACCGACGTTCTCGCGCGCATCGGCGGCGACGAATTCGTGATGATCGCGCGCGGCCTCGGCACGGAGGTCGACGCAGCGGCGCTCGTAGACAGGCTGATGCAGGCCATTGCAGCGCCCTTCGCGCTCGAAAGCGGCAGTATCGAATGCAGCGTGAGCATCGGCGCGGCGCTGGCGCCTGCAAACGGCACCTCGCCCCCCGAACTCGTCGCCCATGCCGATGCCGCGCTTTATGAAGCTAAGCACGAGCGCGATGGCGCCAGACACGCGCGCGACGGCGGCTTCCATCTCCATGCGCCAAGCGACAATCGCGATATGAGCGACCGCCGCGCCCTGGCGCGCGACATGAAGGGCGCGCTGGCGCGCAACGAATTCTTCCTGCAATTCCAGCCGATTCAGGAACTGGCCAGCGGGCGCATCGCGCTCAACGAAGCGCTTGTGCGCTGGCGCCATCCCGGACGCGGACTTGTGGCGCCGATGCAGTTCATCGCCATAGCCGAACGTCTGGGCCTCATTCACGAACTCGGCGAATGGATCATGTTCGAGGCCTGCCGGGAGGCCGCCCTCTGGCCGTCCGACGTCAATGTCGCCGTCAATGTGTCGCCCCAGCAGATCTGCGACGACGCGATCGTGACGATCGTGGATTCGGCCCTGCGCGCCGCCGGCCTCTGCCCCAGCCGCCTGCATGTCGAAGTGACGGAATCGGCGGTTCTGGCGTCGGCCGGCGGCACGCTCGCTGCAATCGAGCAATTGCACGAACGCGGCGTATCCATCGTGCTCGACGATTTCGGCACGGGCTTTTCGTCTTTCGACCATATACGCCGCCTGCCGGCGCGCGGGCTGAAGATCGACCGCTCCTTCGTGTCCAGCCTGCCCGAACGCAAGAATCACGCGATCATCCAGGCGGTCGCCTATCTCGGCGGCTCGCTGGGTCTCGACGTGACCGCCGAAGGCATCGAGACGGCGACGCAATTCGACTATGTGAAGGCGGCCGGGTGCACGCACGGACAAGGATATCTCATCTCCCGTCCACAGGATGCTTCCGTGGTGCGCGCCATGCTGACGGCGGCGGATGCGGCCTGAAAAACAGGAAGGCCAGGGAAATCATAATATTATGGGGTGTTTCCGGCTTGTGCGCCTTGCGTGGCGCGCGCGGGAGGCTTGAGGATAGGGCGCACTTTGCGCGCGCGGCTTGACGGAGACGCAAGCCGTTCATAGGTTCCCTGCCAACGCGTGGATATCCTGCGCCTTCAGGGGCTGTTCAAGAGGCTGTTATGGCTACTTCAAAAGTGACGGACGCCAGCTTCGACGCCGACGTTCTTAAATCCTCCGAGCCTGTCGTTGTCGATTTCTGGGCGGAATGGTGCGGGCCGTGCAAGATGATAGGCCCCTCGCTCGAGGAAATCGCGAGCGAGATGAAGGGCAAGGTCAAGATCGCCAAGGTCAACGTCGACGAAAATCCCGGCGTCGCCGGCAAACTCGGCATCCGCTCCATCCCGACGCTGATGCTGTTCAAGGACGGCAAGCTCGCCGCCCAGAAGGTCGGCGCCGCGCCCAAGGGCGAACTCGTCAAATGGATCAACGCCTCGGTCTGACCGAAGCGCTTCTATGCAGGGAACGCAGCGCGCGGCGGCTTTGTTTTGCTTGCCGCCGGCGCTTGTCCGGCCCATGCTGCCCGCATCTTCGTGGCTATCGGGAGGATGCGATGAAAGGTAGCGTAGGCACACATGTGCAGCACGCGCGCGATGCTGGTTTCGATCAGGGCCTGCGCCAATATTTCGCCTATCGCGATCTGGGTTACGGCGAGGCGACGTCGGGCAGATTCGGCGTCAACGTGATCCGCGCCGTTCCCGGCGAGCATCCGCATGGCAAATGGCATCTGCACGAACTCGATTTCCAGTTTGTCTATGTGTTGAAAGGCTGGGTCGAGTTTGAATATGAGGATGTCGGCCATGTGCGTCTGGAGGCCGGCAGCACGGTCATGCAGCCGCCCCGCATCCGCCACCGCGAAATCCGCCATAGCGACGATGTTGAAATTCTCGAACTGACCTCGCCGGCGCACTTCGTCACGCGCGAAGTCGAGGCGTCGCAGGCCGCAGCGGAATAGGCCGGCCCCGCCGGGACGTTTTCGCGCAATCGCCGGACGCCCATGCCTTGTTCATGGGAAGATGACCGCCGGCAATTGCGAATTACACGATCTCTGCGCCGCTCAATTCGAGCGCAGCGCCCGCCAGATAGAGCGAGCCGCAGACGAGAATGCGCGGCGGCGCGCGCCAATGCGTCTGCGCGATCTGTTCGAACGCGGCTGCTATGGTCAGCGCCTCGCCTGCAAACAGGCCGAGGTCGCGCGCGGCCTGCGCGACATCGGCGGGCGGGCGCCCATAATGGTCGCCTGCAACCGGCACAGCGACGATGCGTGCGGCAAGATCGGTGAAATGCGCGAGAAAGGCATGCGCGTCCTTGGTGGCGAGCAGGCCGCACACCAGCACGAGCGGGGCATCCTGTCGCGCCGAAAGCTCGCCCATGGCCGCCGCCGCCACCCGCGCGCCGTCCTCGTTGTGCCCGCCGTCGAGCCAGATTTCGGCGCCGGCGGGCGCAAGCCCGGCCAGAGGCCCTCGCGAAATCCGTTGCAGGCGCGCCGGCCAGTTGACGGTTTTCATCGCCTGCTCGAAGGCAAGCGCCGGCAAGGTCGGCGCAATGGCGCGCAGCGTGGCGATGGCTGCGGCCGCGTTCTGGTGCTGATGGCGCCCGGCAAGGCGCGGCGGCGGCAGGTCGAGCAGGCCCCGTTCGTCCTCGAAGATCAGGCGGCCGTTTTCCTCGCGCACATCGTAATCACGCGCAGCGGCAATGATCGGCGCGCCCGCGCGTTTCGCACAGCCTTCCAGCGTCCGCAGCGCTTCGTCCGGTTGATGGCCGATCACGCCAACGGCGCCGCGTTTGAAAACGCCGCCTTTTTCGAGCGCGATGCGCTCCACCGTGTCCCCGAGAAATTCGGCGTGATCGATCGAGACCGGCGTTATCACGCAGGCAGCCGGATGATCGACGACATTCGTGGCGTCGAAGCGTCCGCCCAGTCCCACTTCCAGCAGGAGCCAGTCGGCGGGCTCGGCTGCGAACAGGTCGAAGGCCGCCGCCGTGACGATCTCGAAAAAAGTGATCGGCGCGCCGGCGTTGAGACGTTTCGCTTTTTCGAGCGCCGCAATCAGCGTTTCGTCGTCGACCAGCTTGCCGGCAAGGCGAATGCGCTCGTTGAAACGCAGGAGATGGGGCGAGGTATAGACATGCACGCTCTGCCCGGACGCCTCGAGAATCGCGCGCAGGAAGGCGATGGTCGAGCCCTTGCCGTTGGTGCCCGCGACATGAATCGTCTTCGGCAGTTTTCGGTGCGGATCGCCGAGCGCTGTCAGCAATCGCTCGATGCGCCCGAGCGAAAGGTCGATCTTGCGCGGATGCAGGTCCATAAGGCGCGCGAGAACGGCGTCCGGTTCGCTCATTGCTTCAACTCGCCCCGACGCAGCGCGCGTCAAGCCTCCGCATCGTCGGCGCCGGCCGTATCGTCAGCGCCGGACGCATCGTCAGCATCGGGTTTTTGGCGCGCCGGCCGCTTGGTCATCAGGGCGCAGACGCGCGCGAGCGTTTCGCGCATGTCCTTGCGCGGGACCACCATGTCGACCATGCCGTGGTCGTGCAGAAACTCGGCGCGTTGAAAGCCGTCGGGCAATTTCTCGCGGATGACCTGTTCGATGACGCGCGCGCCCGCAAAACCGATGACGGCGCCGGGTTCGGCAATGTGAATGTCGCCCAGCATGGCGTAGGAGGCGGTGACGCCGCCGGTCGTCGGGTTGGTGAGCACGACGATATAGGGCAGTCTGGCGGCGCGAAGCTTTTGCACGGCGACCGTGGTGCGCGGCATCTGCATCAGCGAGAACATGCCCTCCTGCATGCGCGCGCCGCCGGACGCGGTGAAGATGATAAAGGGCGTATGGCGCTCGAGCGCCGCCATCATGCCCGCAATGATCGCCTCGCCCGCAGCCATGCCGAGCGAGCCGCCGAGAAAATCGAAATCCTGAACGGCGACGACGACATCCTGGTCCTCGAGTTTTCCGGCGGCGAGCCGTACTGCGTCCTGCTGGCCGGTCTTGGCGCGGTTTTCCTTCAAGCGGTCGGTATAGCGCTTCACGTCGCGGAATTTCAGCGGGTCGAGCGGCGCCTCCGGCGTCGGCAGACGCTCGTAGGCGCCGCCGTCGAACAGGAGCTTGAGGCGCGCCGCAGCGGGCATGCGCATGTGAAAGCCCGAGCCCGGCACAACCCAGTGATTGGCTTCCAGATCCTTGTTGAAGACGAGTTCGCCGCTCTCGGGACATTTGGTCCAGAGATTTTCCGGCGTATCGCGCTTGAGCATGGAGCGGATTTTTGGCGGGACGACGTTGGATATCCAGTTCATGCTGCCGTTTCCTTAATCCAATATCCCATTCTACGCGGCGCGGTTTCCAGAGGAGCGCGCCTGCGGGCGACGGCGTTACTCCGCCGCGGCCTTGCGGCCGGCGCCGACGCCGGCGGCCAGTTCGCGCACAAGCGAGGCGACCGCCTCGACCGTGCCTGCGGTGGCCTTGTTATCGGCGTCGAGCGATTTTTTCAGGGCGTCGACCAGAGCGGTGCCGACGACGACGCCATTGGCCTGCCTTGCGATCTCGCGCGCATTGTCGGCGGTCTTGACGCCAAAGCCGACAGCGACCGGCAGGTCGGTGTGCTTCTTGATGCGCGCAACCGCCTGACCGACCTTGCCGTAATCGGCGATCGCCGCGCCGGTGATGCCGGTGAGCGAGACATAATAGACGAAGCCGGACGTATTGTTCAGCACGCTCGGCAGACGCTTGTCGTGGGTCGTGGGCGTTGCGAGGCGAACGAAGTTGAGACCTGCCTTCAAGGCGGGGAGGCAGAGTTCGTCGTCTTCCTCCGGCGGCAGGTCGACGACGATCAGGCCATCGACGCCGGCCTGCTTTGCCGCCGCCAGAAACGTGTCGACACCCATCGTATAGATCGGATTGTAATAGCCCATCAGCACGATCGGCGTGTCGTCGTCGGATTTGCGGAATTCCGCCACCAGCGCCAGCGTCTTTTTCAGCGTCATGCCGCTTTTGAGCGCGCGTAGCCCGGCCGCCTGGATCGAGGGGCCGTCGGCCATGGGATCGGTGAAGGGCATGCCGATCTCGATCACGTCGGCGCCGGCTGCGGGCAGGGCGCGAATAATGTCGAGCGACGTCTGCGAATCCGGATCGCCCGCCATCAGGAAGGTGACGAGGGCTGCGCGGTTGCCGGCGGCAAGAGCCGCGAAGCGGCGGTCGATACGGGAGGTCGTTCGGGACGTGCTCATGGCCGGCTCGCTTAGCACGGAATGCGGGGGCAGAGAAATTTTGCGCCCGCGAAACGCTCCGTCCGGCCTTTCCGGCGGCGCGCCCGGCTCTGGCCGAGACCTGGCCATGGCCTCGCGCGGTCCCTTCGGGCGCCCGTTGATTGCGCCGGCGCTATCCGGTTTTCCGCCAGGCCGTAAAAATCTCACATCCCGCCCAGATGTTCGGCCACGGCGAAAATATCCTTGTCGCCGCGCCCGCACATATTCATCACCATGATGTGGTCGCGCGGGAATTTCGGGGCGAGTTCCATGACCTTGGCCAGCGCATGCGCCGGTTCGAGCGCGGGGATGATGCCTTCGAGTTGCGAACAGAGCTGGAAGGCGTCCAGCGCCTCCTTGTCGGTCGCCGACAGATATTTCACGCGCCCCACATCTCTAAGCCATGCGTGCTCCGGGCCGATGCCGGGATAATCGAGGCCGGCCGAGATCGAATGGCCCTCGAGAATCTGGCCGTCGTCGTCCATCAGCAGATAGGTGCGGTTGCCGTGCAGAACGCCGGGCTTGCCGCCGGCGAGCGAAGCGGCATGGCCGTTGTCGACCGACAGGCCGTGGCCGGCGGCTTCCACGCCGTAGATCGCCACGCTCTCGTCGTCGAGGAAGGGATGGAACAGACCGATGGCGTTGGAGCCGCCGCCGATGCAGGCGACGATGGAATCGGGCAGGCGGCCTTCCGCCTCCAGCACCTGCTCCCGGGCTTCCTTGCCGATGATCGACTGAAAGTCGCGCACCATCGCGGGATAGGGATGAGGCCCCGCCGCCGTGCCGATGCAATAGAAGGTGTTGTCGACATTGGTCACCCAGTCGCGCAACGCCTCGTTCATCGCGTCCTTGAGGGTGCGCGCGCCCGACTGGACCGGCACGACGCTCGCGCCCAGCATCTTCATGCGGAAGACGTTGGGTTTCTGCCGTTCGACATCGACCGCGCCCATATAGACCACACATTCGAGCCCGTATTTCGCGCAGGCCGTGGCGGTGGCGACGCCATGCTGGCCCGCGCCCGTCTCCGCGATGATGCGCTTCTTGCCCATGCGGCGCGCCAGCAGGATCTGGCCCAGAACATTGTTGATCTTGTGTGCGCCGGTATGGTTCAGCTCGTCGCGCTTGAAATAGATTTTCGCGCCGCCGAGCCGTTCCGTCAGCCGTTCGGCGAGGTACAGCGGGCTCGGGCGCCCCACGTAATGCTTGTGCAGATGCGCGATCTCCGCATGGAAGGCGGGATCGTTTTTTGCCGTCTCATAGGCCTTTTCCAGATCGAGGATCAGCGGCATCAGCGTTTCGGCGACGAAGCGTCCGCCGAACAGACCAAAGCGCCCGCGCGCATCGGGGCCGCTGCGGAAGGAATTCTTGGGGTGCGACAAGGTCTTGGGTCCCGGCGTCTGGTTTGCGGAATGCGGGCGTGGGCGAAACGCGCCCCTTACTTAGACGAGAGCGATCCGCCATTCAAACCGCGCAAGCGGACGCGAAGGCGATCATGAACCCGAATTCATGCAATGGCCACATGCAGGCAATCCGGCGGGGCGCATCGTCGTACGGTTCCGAGGAAGTCGGTTCAACATCTAACAAAATCAAGGATTTTTATTATGTTCAAAGTCCGCACCGTCCTTCTTGCGACCGTCGGCGCTCTGGCTCTTGTCAGCGCAGCCGTCGCCAAAGACGCCGCGCCGGTCAACAAGGAGATCACCGCCGCGCTCAACGACGCGAACAAATTTTCCAAGGACGGCGCGGAAGCCTTCCGCGACATCCATATGGCGCGGCTGGCCATTTATTCGGCGGACCCTGCGCTTGCGAAGAAAAAGATCGGGGAAGCGGCGGCCGCGCTTGAAAAAGCCAGCGCCAACGCCACGCTGATCGAAAAGAGCGAGGCCGAACTGATGTCGAAGGCCGGCGCGCCGGCGGACGCCAAGGCGTCGACTGAAAAAGTGAAATGGCTGCCGTTCGACGGCACCTTGTCGCTTGCCGAAGATTTCGTCGCCTCGGCCGAAAAGGCGAAGGCGGTCGCCGAGGCCAACGCCCATCTCGCCAAGGGCGAGAAGAAGGAAGCGCTCGAAAGGCTCAAGCTGGCCGACATCGACCTCATGTACACCACGGCGCTCGCGCCGATGAGCAAGACCGTGGCCGGCGTCGCCACCGCCAAGGAAGAACTCGAAAAGGGCAAATATTACGAAGCCAACGCGACCCTGAAAGGCGTCGAGGACGCCGTCCGTTATGTCACGGTCTCCGTACTCGAGACGCCGAAGGGGGATAAGAGCGCCAAAGGCGCCAAAGACGCCAAAGACACAAAGCCTGCCGCCAAATCCCCCGAAAAGCCGGCCAAATGACGTCGGGAGCGGGAACGGCGTTCAGCCGGTAGCGACAGCGGCGCGCGCCCTGGCGAGGAAGGCGGCGATCTTCGCCTCGTCCTTCACGCCGGGCGCGTTTTCGACGCCCGAGGAGACATCCACGCCCGGCGCGCCGGTGCGCCTCAGCGCATCGGCGACATTGTCGGGCGTGAGTCCGCCCGACAGCAGCCAGGGCTTGCCCGGATCGAAGCCATCGAGAATATCCCAGTCGAACGCCAGCCCGTTGCCGCCCGGACGGGTGGCGTCCTTTGGCGGCTTGGCGTCGAGCAGCAGATAATCGCAGGCTTGCGCATATGTCGCTGCAACCGCGAGATCGGCGCGGTCCGTGACGCCGAGAGCCTTGATGATCTCCTTGTTGGTGCGCGCGGCAAGGTCGGCGGCGCGCGCCGGGGTCTCGGACCCGTGCAATTGCAGAATGTCGGGATTGATCGCGCGGGAAATGGCGTCGATCAGACGATCGTCGGCATCGACCGTGAGAGCGACCGTTCGCGCGCGCCCCCTGGCGAGCGGAGCAAGGCTTGCGGCGTCCGACAGCGAAACATTACGCGGGCTCGGTCCGAAAAACACAAAGCCGACCATGTCCGCGCCGGCATCGAGCGCCGCCTCGAGAGCTGGCCGGGTCAAAAGGCCACAGACTTTTACGAGCAGGGGTTTTCGCACAGGGTGGGGCGTGTGTGTCATGGACCGCAATTCGCGCAATTGCGTCAAAGGTCAAGAGGCTCGCCTCGGAAACGGACTCAAAGGCTGCTTTGGCGCTCCGCCGACGGCAGCGCTGCAAATGTCCCGCGCTCGGTCGACGGGAGCCCGGCAAGCGTTGCGCGCTCCATGCGATCGACCTTTGCGCGCAGATGCTCGGTTTCGCCCCGCGCTTCGACCGCTTCGTTCCGGGCTGTGCGCGCCTGCTTGCGGAACCGGCCCTGACGCAGCCACACGGCCACACCGCCTGCCAGCACACCAAGCCCGCCGGCAATAAACATCAATAAAAACAGAGGCGTCGTCAATGTCGGCCCGGCTATGCCGCTGCCGGGAAAGGGGTCGAAAGAGACGTCGACCGGCTGGCGGTTGGCGACCGCAAACAGGACGATGACGATCGCAACAGGCAAAACGACAAGAAGGCGAAACAACGTGCGCATGAATATCCTCAAAAGTCCTGTCGCGCGCGTCCGCGAGCGGCTCTCACGGGCCGCCGTCGTTCAGACGTTCGCGCATTTCCTTGCCGGTCTTGAAGAAGGGAACTGATTTTTCCTCGACTTCGACCGGCGCGCCGGTGCGCGGATTGCGGCCGATGCGCGCATCGCGCCGCATGACGGAAAATGCGCCGAAGCCCCGCAGTTCGACCCGGTCGCCGCGCGCAAGCTCATCCGTGATCTCACCGAGAATCGCATTGACGATATTCTCGACGTCGCGTTGGAACAATTGTGGGTTGCGCTTGGCAATTCGCTGAACGAGCTCGGATTTGATCACCATCATCCTCACATAAAACAACTGCCCGGGATTGCAGAACCGGCATCCGTAATTTTTTTTAATTCAATGATGAACCCTGCCAAATCGCAGACAAACCGTCAAGAAGCCGCGCTTTGACCACACTGTCGATCAGGCCTGAAAGCGATGATATTTCATCGTAGCCGGCGGCTTTCGCCAGCCTGTCGAATATGCCGGATATTTCCAGTTTGCGCGGCTTCTTCCAGTCGCGGATCTTCAGCCCCTTGGCCACGCCCTTTTCGGCTTCGAGCCAGGCGACGGCTTCGCGCTCGCCGCCGATCCGGTCGACGAGTTTCAGCGCGACGCCCTGACGGCCGGTGAACACCCGGCCATCGGAAACATTTGCCAGGCCGGCCTCGTCGAGATTGCGGCGCTCCTTCACCAGTCCCTTGAACCAGGCGTAGGAATCCGAAATCATCTCGGCCATGGCTGCGCGCGCCTCGGGCGTCACCGGTTCATAAGGATTTGGCGCGGCCTTGAGCGGAGACGATTTGATCTCCGTCATTTGCACGCCCAGCGTCTGCATCAGCTTGGCGGCGTTGGGCATCTGCATGAGCACGCCGATCGAACCGACGATGGAATTGCCGCGCGCCACGATGGCGTCGGCGCCGAGCGCGGCGATATAGCCGCCAGATGCGGCCATGCCGCCCACCACGGCGACGGTCGGCTTCTTGGCGGCGAGCCGGCGCAATTCGTCGTAGAGCGCCTCCGCGCCGGTGGTCGTCCCGCCGGGGCTGTCGATGGCGAGGAGAACGGCGCTTGCGGGCGAGGCCGAGATTTCGCGCACGAGTTTCAGGGTTTCGCGATCGTCGCCGATAACGCCGGAGATCGTCAGACGCGCGATATGCGCGCCCGAATGCGTTCTGTCGCCGGCCAGCCGCCAGCCCGCGACCAGAACGGCGCCGATCAGCGCGCCAAAGGCGGCGACTCGCCAGAACGACAGTTTTCGCGCCAGCAGGCGGCGCTCCACGAGATAATCTGACGGCGGCGGAAACATGTTTTTCTCGCGTTGCGGACGATCTTTCCAGACTACCCGACCGACACCGCCCGCCCAACAAAAACCCGCGCGAAAAATTTTTCGCGCGGGTCGTTTTCCCAGAAAAAGAAGCGGGGCTTATTCGCCCTTTTTCTCGCGGGCCTTGAGGGCCGCGCCGAGAATGTCGCCGAGCGAGGCGCCGGAATCGGCGGAGCCGTATTGTGCGATGGCTTCCTTTTCCTCGGCCACTTCGAGCGCCTTGATCGATACGCTGATCTTGCGCGCCTTGCGATCAAGCAGGGTGATGCGGGCGTCCACCTTCTCGCCGACGGCGAAGCGCTCGGGGCGCTGGTCGGCGCGATCGCGGGCAAGTTCGGACCGCTTGATGAAGGCGGTGAGATCCGTGCCTTTGATCTTGACCTCGAGGCCGCCGTCCTTGACCTCGACGATTTCGCAGGTCACGACGCCACCCTTGCGCAGGTCGCCGCCTTCCTCGCCGCCCTTGGTCTGGAACGGATCGCTGCCGAGCTGCTTGATGCCGAGCGAGATGCGCTCCTTGTCGACGTCGATGTCAAGAACCCTGGCCTTGACCATCTCGCCCTTCTTGAACTCCTCGATGACCTGTTCGCCGGAGCGGTTCCAGTCGAGGTCGGACAGATGGACCATGCCGTCCACATCGCCTTCGAGGCCGAGGAACAGGCCGAATTCGGTCTTGTTCTTGACCTCGCCTTCCACTTCCGATCCGATCGGATGGCGTTCGGCGAAGGCTTCCCACGGGTTTTGCAGGGTCTGCTTGAGGCCGAGCGAAATGCGGCGCTTGACCGGATCGACTTCGAGAACCTGAACGTCGACTTCCTGGCTGGTCGAAACGATCTTGCCGGGATGGACGTTCTTTTTGGTCCACGACATTTCCGAGACGTGCACCAGGCCCTCGATGCCGGGCTCCAGCTCCACGAAGGCGCCGTAGTCGGTGATGTTGGTGACGCGGCCCTGCAAGCGCATCTGGAGCGGATACTTGGCCTCGATGCCGTGCCAGGGATCTTCCTGCAATTGCTTCAGGCCCAGCGAGATACGGTGCGTCTCGTGGTTGATCTTGATGACCTTCACCTTCACCGATTGGCCGATGGTCAGCACTTCGGTCGGGTGATTGACGCGCCGCCATGCGATGTCGGTGACATGCAGCAGGCCGTCGATGCCGCCCAGATCCACGAAGGCGCCGTAATCGGTGATGTTCTTCACGATGCCCTCGATCGTCTGGCCTTCCTCGAGGTTGGCGACGATCTCGTGGCGCTGCTCGGCGCGGCTCTCTTCAAGAACGGTGCGGCGCGACACGACGATATTGCCGCGACGACGATCCATCTTGAGGATCTGGAAGGGCTGAGGGACGCCCAGAAGCGGCGTCACGTCGCGGATCGGACGAATGTCCACCTGCGAACGCGGCAGGAAGGCCACGGCGCCGTCGAGATCGACGGTGTAGCCGCCCTTGACCTGGTTGAAGATGACGCCTTCGACCTTCTCGTTGGCCTCGAAGGCCTTTTCGAGCTTGACCCAGCTCTCTTCGCGGCGCGCCTTGTCGCGCGAGATGACGGCTTCGCCGAGCGCGTTTTCGATACGCTCGAGATAGACTTCCACGGTGTCGCCGACTTCGGGCGCCGGATCGCGGCCGTGGCCGGTGAATTCCTTGAGGGCGACGCGCCCTTCCGTCTTCAGGCCGAGGTCGATGACG
>JBKDZW010000116.1:0-9734 GCA_047971685.1 Rhodoblastus sp. | reverse complement strand
GCCTTCATATCCGTCAACCTCCCCCGATGAGCCATTCTGCGGGCCAATGTGGCCGCCTATATTGAAGCTTCCGGATGTTAACGATCGGTTCACGATTTGCCCTGGTACTAAGCTAAAATCGAACAATCTCCATATCGCCGCCGCTCCTTCCGAACGCGCGAAAGAACCTGAACGAATGAAGCGAGCGGGAATTCGCCGGATTTGCTTCGGGAACGACGGTCCCTGGCCGGAATGGCTTCGCTTTGCGCCTGGCGGTTCGGGCCGTTCAGCCGATCCGCACTTCCACTTTCCCGAGCGCGCCGAAGTCTGCGACTGCTGTCTTGCCGTCGCCGGCGAACGGACAGGGCGCGATGGCGCTGCCGGTGGTAATCAGGTCGCCGGCCTTCAGGCCGCGCCCGAGTTTCGCCAGCGCATTGGCGAGCCAGGCTGTCGCACCGAACGGCCCGCCGTCGACATTGGCGCCCTTGCCGCTCGCCTTGACCTCGCCGTCGAGCGAAAAGGCCACACCCGCCGCATCCAGATCGATATCTGCGAAATTCTGCGTCGTCGGGCCGGCGATCCAGCCGGCGCAGCCTGCAAAATCGGCGATCAGGCTTGGCGCTCCATGCGGGGCGGCCAACGGTATGTAGCTGCCGACCACTTCTATCGCGCAGCCCACGGCCCTGGTGGCGGCCCGCACGGCCGCCGCATCGAAGGGCGTCTTGCCGGGGTCGAGATCGGCCCCCAGCTCCAGCACGAATTCGGCCTCGTAGGCGCGGTAGAAACCGGGCGCCGCCGGCAGGCGCGCGGGCGAAGCTACGGTCATCTGGCGGTAGAGCCGGCCCAGAAACTGGTCGTCCAGCTTGAAATTGGCGCGGGCGCCGGCGTTTGTCGCGCCGATCTTCCAGCCGATCGGCGCAAAGCCTTTTTCGGACGTCAGAATGCGCTCGGAGGCGAATTGAAGAGCATAGGCCGCGGCCAGATCGGCTGGCGGCGCGGGCAGGGCGCTCTTGCCGCTGCTTTCGCGCAAGGCGAGCAATTTGCGGGCGTTATCGTTGAGCGCTGCGTCGTTCATCGGCTGTCTTTCCTTGAGTTTCCGGGTTCCGTACGTCGCTGTGGCGCGAAACCCGGCGTTTTACGCGAGGATGCGGCGCTGCGTCGCTAGCACAATCCCTTGCCTTGCAAGTCTTGCTGCGCCAAAAGTTCGGCCATGATAGCTCAAGATCTTCCAGCCTGGCTGCCCCTGTCGGTCTTCATCTGGATCGTACAGATGGTCGCCTATCACGGAATCGGCCTGTGGTTCGAGTGGCTCGACCGCACGGGCCGCCTTGCCGATTACAAGATGCGCCCCGTCGATAGCTGGACCTACAGGCAGGTTCTGCCGCGTGTGCTCGCCAATCAGGTATTCTTGCTGCTGCCGGCCATGTTTCTGGTGGAAAAGGCGGGGCTTGCCTTCGTCGGCCCGGCGGACATCTCGCTCGTCATGTTCGTGGTCGGCCTGATCGGCATGACGATCGGCCACGATCTCGTGCAATATGCCGCGCACGCCTGGGTTTTGCACCGCCCGACCCTGATGCGCACGCTTGGCCATTCGGTGCACCATTCCACCACGGCCAGCCGCTCGATCAGCGCCTGTTTCATGAGCGCTGCGGATTTTCTGATGGAGATCGTCGCCCCCTATCTGCTGCCGCTGATCGCGATCACCGCCATCGGCTCGGCCGGCTCCAGCGTGTTTTTCCATGTTTTTGCGGTGACGGCCGGCGCATTCGGCGGCCTCTACGAGCATTCCGGCTATGACTTCAGTGTGAAACTGGCCAGAAGCGCCAATCCGCTCGCCCGGTTCGTCGCCAGCCGCATTTCGAGCAAGGCTCATGCCGAGCACCACAGCCGCGGCAATGTCTCTTTTTCCGATGGATTCGGCTCGTCCAATATCTGCGACACGCTCTTCAAGTCCCGCTGGGATCTGGTGAAGCCGCGCGAACGCCAGCGCCGTTCTGCGCAGCAGGAAGCCTGAATCCGCCGAAATCGGCCTCGAAAACCTCTGAATAACCGGGCTGTAGGCGCGCGCAACAGCAGCGGGCGCTTGCTTCCGCGCGCCGGTCTTGCAAGAGTCTGCGCCCGCTTTGCACAGACATGCGCAGGCGTTCGGCGCCGGGATTGGGAAGAATGAAAGTCACATTGGAGAGAGCGGCCCTTTTGAAATCGCTTGGCCATGTCCATCGCGTGGTCGAGCGCCGCACCACCATTCCGATCCTGTCCAACGTGCTGTTGCAGGCGGACGGCCGCAATCTCCTGCTCAAGGCGACGGATCTCGATCTCGAAGTGATCGAAACCGTCGCGGCCGATGTGGGCATGAACGGCGGCACGACGCTGCCAGCGCACACTTTCTACGATATCGTCCGCAAACTGCCCGAGGGCGCGCAGGTCTCGCTCGACGGCGACAGCGAGGGCGGGCGTCTGGAACTGAAGTCCGGCCGGTCGCGCTTCACCCTGCAAAGCCTGCCCGAGAGCGACTTTCCCGACATTTCCGCCGGCGAGATGACGCATCGCTTCACGATCGCCGCCGGCGATCTCAAGAAGCTGATCGAGAAGACGCAATTCGCCATCTCGAACGAAGAAACGCGCTATTATCTCAACGGCATTTTCATGCACACGACCGAGGTGGACGGCCATGCCATGCTGCGCGGCGTCGCCACCGACGGCCACCGGCTTGCCCGCGTGGAAATTCCAGCGCCTGCGGGCTCGGCCGGCATGCCCGGCGTGATCGTGCCGCGCAAGGCGGTCAGCGAGGTGCAAAAGCTGATCGAGGATACCGAAGCCGACATTTCCATCGAATTGTCGTCGAGCAAGATTCGCTTCAATTTTGGCGCAGTCGTGCTGACGTCGAAACTGATCGACGGCACTTTCCCCGATTACGCCCGTGTCATTCCCGCCAGCAATGACAAGCGCCTGACCGTCGAGCGCTCCGATTTCGCCCGCGCCGTCGATCGCGTCTCCACCATTTCGTCCGAGCGTGGCCGCGCCGTGAAAATGGCGCTCGCCGACGGCAAGCTCACATTGTCCGTCACCAATCCCGACGCGGGCGCAGCGATCGAGGAACTGGAAGTCGATTACGATTCGGGCGCGCTCGACATTGGCTTCAACGCCAAATACCTGCTCGACATCGCCCAGCAGCTCGACAGCGACACGGCCTTGTTCCGTCTGGCCGATGCGGGCTCGCCCACCATCATTCAGGACCACGACGGCGCAGCCGCGCTCTATGTGCTGATGCCTATGCGGGTGTAAGCGCGCGCAGCGGCGGAACGTCTTAAAGCGTGGCGCAAAGGGCGATTCGCATGGTTAAGCCCACGTTCTACGAATTCTTCGCCGGCGGAGGCATGGCGCGTGCGGGTCTGGGTGCGGGCTGGCGCTGCCTGCTCGCCAACGATTTCGACGCCCGCAAGGCGCGCGCCTATGCCGAAAACTGGGGCGCGGACGATTTCCGCCTCGCCGACATTCACAAACTGACGTCAGCCGACCTGCCGGGCCGCGCCGCGCTCGCCTGGGCCTCCTCTCCCTGTCAGGACTTGTCGCTGGCGGGCGCGGGCAGGGGGCTTGCGGGGGCGCGCTCCGGCGCCTTTTATGGTTTTGCCGCGTTGATCGAGGGTTTGCGTTCGGAAGGGCGCGCGCCAAAACTGCTGGCGCTCGAAAATGTTTCGGGGCTGCTCACCTCCAACGGCGGCGCGGATTTCGCCGCGCTCTGCCGCGCGCTGCAAAACCTCGGCTATCGCTTTGGCGCGCTCACGATAGACGCCGCCCATTTCACGCCGCAGTCGCGGCCGCGCCTGTTTGTGGTCGCCCTCGATCGCGCCCATTCCGTCGCATCGGCCTGCATCGCCCCCCAACCCGCGCAGGAATGGGCGACGCCGGCCTTGCAGCGAATGTGCGGGAAATTGCCCGCCGACCTTGCCGCCGACTGGGTGTGGTGGCGCCTGCCGCCGCCGCCTGCGCGCAATGTCGGGCTCGCGCAGGTGGTCGAGAGCGATCCCGCAGATGTCGCCTGGATGGATGAGGCCGGCGTCGCCCGCCTGCTCGCGCTGATGGCGCCCTTGCATCGCGCGCGCGTGGAAGCGGCAAGGGCGTCGCGTGAAAAAATGGTCGGCGCGCTCTACCGGCGCACGCGGCGCGACGCGCAAGGGGGCCGCATACAGCGCGCCGAAGTGCGCTTCGACGGGCTTGCGGGCTGCCTGCGCACGCCCGCCGGCGGATCGAGCCGGCAGTCGCTGCTTGTCGTCGAGGGCGGTGAAATTCGTGCGCGACTGGTGTCGGGACGCGAGGCTGCGCGCCTCATGGGCCTGCCCGAGGATTACAAGCTGCCGCGGAATTATACCGACGCCTATCATCTGCTGGGCGACGGCGTGGTCGCGCCGGTCGTGCGTTTCCTGAGCCGGCATCTGCTGGAGCCGCTGATCGGCGCCGCCACGGCGCCGTTGCTGGCCGCCGAATGAAACGGGCGCCCGTCCGCCCCGCGGACCGCTCCGCCATCATGCGCGCGGTGCCCGCCCGCAACACCTCGGCCGAACTGAAACTGCGCGCCCTGCTGCGTCCGATTGCGCCGGGCTATCGGCTGCATCGCAAGGACGTGCCCGGCAATCCCGACGTCGCCTATATCGGCGCGAAAAAGGCGATTTTCGTGCACGGCTGCTTCTGGCACGGCCACGATTGCAAGCGCGGCGCGCGAAAACCCAGGACCAACGCAGATTACTGGGCGGCCAAGATCGCCCGCAACCGCGCCCGCGATCGCAAACATCTGGAAGAACTGGCGCAACGCGGCTGGCGCGCGCTTGTCGTCTGGGAATGCGAACTGGCCGCCGCCGCCGCCCTGAAGGCGCGCCTGCGCGCCTTCATCGAGGAGTGACGGCGCGCCTGCGCGCCTTCATCGAGGAATGATCGCTCCAGGGGAATCCGATACATGCGCCAGAATGCTTGGACTGGCGTTAAGCATGGCCCCGAAATGCTCATCCGGTCGCAATTTGAGCCGTTTCGGATTCCGTCGACGCGATTTTCCAGGCGTCCGTTATAAATTTGCCGTGTTGTGCGGGCTCTTCGCAAGACATTGTTCGTGCGCTAGCGTGCAGCGCGCCCCATTCCCCAGACATTACGGAAACGCCCATGCACCGCCCAGAGGTTCGCGCCGCCTTCGCCGCTCTTGAAACCCACCGCGAGGAAATCGGCGCACAGCGGACGATCGAGCTTTTCGCGGCCGATCCTGATCGCTTCAGGAATTTCAGCGTGCGTCTCGGCGATTTCCTGTTCGATTATTCCAAGCACAAGGCCAGCGCCCGCACGATGGAGCTTCTGCTCGCGCTGGCGCGCGCCGCCAAACTCGAGGCGCGGCGCACAGCTCTGTTTTCGGGCGAAAAGGTCAATATGACCGAGCATCGCCCGGCGCTGCACATGGCGCTGCGCAATCTCGACGGCGGTCCGATCCTGGTCGAGGGCAAGGATGTGATGCCGCAAGTGCGCGAGACGCGCGCGCGCGTGGCGGCCTTTGCCGAAGCTGTGCGTTCGGGCGCGATCTGCGGCGCGCGCGGCGAAGCCTTCGCCGACATCGTCAATATCGGCATTGGCGGCTCGGATCTGGGCCCGGCCATGGCCGCGCGCGCGCTCCTGCCTTATTGCGCGCCAAACCTGCGCATGCATTTCGTCTCCAACGTCGACGGCGCAGACCTCGGCGACGTCTTGAAAGGGCTCGACCCCGCCAGAACCTTGTTCATCGTCTCGTCGAAAACGTTCACGACGCAGGAGACCATGGCCAATGCGGCGTCCGCCCGCCGCTTCGTCGCCGATGCGCTTGGGGAGGCGGCGGTCGCCGATCATTTCGCAGCCGTCTCCACGCGCCTTGACAAGGTCGCCGAATTCGGCATTCGGCCTGACCGCGTATTCGGCTTCTGGGACTGGGTCGGCGGGCGTTATTCCATGTGGTCGGCCATCGGGCTGTCGCTGGTCATCGCCATCGGCGCCGCCGCTTTCGAGGATTTTTTGCGTGGCGGGCAGGATATCGACCGGCATTTCGTAAATGCGCCGCTTGGGGCCAATATCCCCGTCATCATGGGTCTTCTTGGCGTGTGGCGGCGCAATCTGTGGGGCGAACAGGCCCATGTCGTCATCCCCTACGACCAGCGCCTTGCCCGCTTTCCCGCCTATCTCCAGCAACTCGACATGGAATCCAACGGCAAGTCGGTTACTCGCGACGGCGGGCCGGCGGGGATGGCGACCGGCCCCTTCCTGTTCGGCGAGCCCGGCACCAATGGCCAGCACGCCTTCTTTCAGCTTCTCCATCAGGGAACCGGCATCGCCCCCATCGACTTTCTGGTTGCAGCCGAACCGACGGACGCCGATCCAGGCCACCATGCCCTTCTGGTCGCCAATTGCCTCGCCCAGAGCGAGGCGATGATGCGTGGCCGCTCGCTGGCCGAGGTCGAGGAAATCTTGGGGAAACAGGGCCTGTCGAAGAACGAGGCCGCAAGTCTGGCGCCGCACAAGGTCTTCGCCGGCGACCGGCCGACCTCGACCTTCATGTACCGGCGCCTCGATCCGCGCACGCTTGGCCGGCTTGTCGCCTGCTACGAGCATAAGGTGTTCGTCCAATCGGTCATCTGGGACATCAATCCCTTCGACCAATGGGGCGTCGAACTCGGCAAGGAATTATGCGCCCGGCTCGTTCCGATCGTTGAGGACGCCGCCATGCCGACCGGGGGGCTGGACGGCTCCACCGCCGGCCTGATCGGCTGGCGCAGGTCGATGCCGGCTTGATATTGTGAAGTATCCGGGAGGAGATTTCTTAAAGATTTCCGCAACGTAAAGCTTGAGCGGAAAGACATTCGCAACTCTTGTCCGGCATGTTGCCGCCGAAGCTCCAATTGTTCGGTCGGAAGGGCGGCTCTTGTTCGGATCGAACTTTAAACGAATCGCTATGGTCGTCATGATGGCAGCTTTTGCTGTCGTGGCCATCAGTACGTTCACCTTGGTAAAACTGCGTCACAACGCGGTCGGCAGCGCCAGCGCGAGTGTGGCCGATTTTTCCGCTGTTCTGGCCGAGCAGGCCCGCCAATCCGTTCGCGGCGTCGACTTGGCTTTCAACGAGACCGAGGCGGCGCTGGATGTCGGTACGCCGGCGGCTTTCGCAACCACAGCCGTTTCGCCGCAAATCCTGCGCCGGTTGTACGCCGTCGCCGACAAATACGCCTCGATCGATCTCATCGAAATATTCGATATCGAGGGGAGAAAACTTGCGACCTCGCGCGGCCTGTCCGGTCAGGATGCCCTCGTGCTTCGGGATGCGCCCGCAAGAGACCGGGAAATCGCCAGGCTGGTTGCGGATAACGAAACGAAAATGCGGGTCGGCGCGCTGCAATTGAGCATGGCGACCGGCGAAATCGTCATCGACCTGACCAAGCTGGTTCTGGGCCCCGGCGGCGAGACGCTCGGCGCCGTGCGCATGCTCGTGAAACCGGCCTCCTTTGTTGTCGCCGCTTCTCCCATCTCGGCCGCGCCTGGGCGCAGCTACGCCCTGCTCACGCGCTCGGGGCGCATATTGGCGCGCGACCCCGGCGTTGGATCGCTCCTTGCATTGCCGGAACGGCCGCGCACGTCGCCGTTCTATGCAACGGTCGAGGCCGGCGGCGGCGTTTACGAGGCCCAATGCGCATTCGACCCGCAGGCGTGCCTCATCTCGGTCACTCCCGTGCCCTCGAGCGAATTCGTTATCGTCGTGGCGTTGAACAAGGCAAAGGCCCTGGCGTCATGGCGGGAGCAGGCGACCGCCATTATTCTGGCGACGGTTCTGGCGCTCATCGTCGCTGCTTTTCTCACCCGCGCCTTGCGCGACCAATTGGGCAGGCTGGCGGACAAGGAAGCCGCTCTGCGCGCGCAATCGCACGCGCTCGAACTTTCCAACCAGCGGTTCGCCGTCGCCCTTGAAAGCATGTCGCAAGGCCTCGTCGTCTTCGACAAGGACGCGCGTGTCGTCATCAGCAACAAACGCTATGCGACGCTCTATCGTCTGGAGCCCGACGCAATCAGGCCCGGCATGTCCGCGCGCGATGTGCTGGAAATGCGCGCGGTGCGCGGCGTCTACCCCGGCGCCTCGTCGGAGGCTTACAAGCGCGATGCGCTCAGCCGCCGTTTCAACGATCGTCGCGTCGACATTCTCAACGACGGGCGCTCGATCCTCATCAACCACGCAGTATGCGCCGACGGCGGCATTCTGGTGACGCATGAAGACATAACCGAGCGCGAACAGGCCGCCCGGCGCATTGCCCATATGGCCATGCACGATGACTTGACCCAGCTTGCCAATCGCGCGCTCTTTCTGGACACGATCGTCGAATTGCGCAGCCGGATCGGGCGCGATTTCGAGGCCGTCGCCGTGATCCTGCTCGATCTCGACGATTTCAAGCCGGTCAACGACAGTCACGGTCATGCCGCCGGCGACGATATCCTGCGTGAATGCGCCATGCGCCTGCTTGCCGCCGTTCCTGGCGCCCAGGTCGTGGCGCGGCTCGGCGGCGACGAATTCGCCATCGCCATGGGATTGCGCGCCTGCGACGAAACCGACGTGAGCGCCATGATAGCGCGCGACGCGAGCGCCATGATAGCGCGCGACGCGAGCGCCATGACCGCGCGCGACGTGAGCGCCATGACCGCGCGCGACGTGAGCGCCATGACCGCGCGCGACGTGAGCGCCATGACCGCGCGCATCGTGGCCTCGATCCGCGATCCCATCGTTTGGCAGGGCCAGATTCTCGAGATCAACGCCTGTGCGGGCGTGGCGGTCATCGACGATGCGGATCTCTCGAGCGACGATATGCTGCGCCGCGCCGATCTCGCGCTTTATGCGGCAAAGGCGGCCGGCGCCGGCTCGTGCCGCATGTTCGAGCCGCAGATGGAGCTGGAGGCGCTGACGCAGCGCGCGCTGGCCGCCGATCTCGCCACGGCCCTTGCCGAGGGCGCGCTGGAGATTGCCTATCAGCCGGTCGTCGACGCCGCCACGCTCGAAATTCGCTATATGGAAGCGCTGGCGCGCTGGACCCATCCGCAGTTTGGGCCGATCTCGCCGTTGCGCTTTATCCGCCTGGCGGAGGAGACGCGCCAGATCGTCGAGCTTGGCCGCTGGGTGATGCGGCGCGCCTGCGCCGATGCAATGGGTTGGCCGTCTCATGTCGGCGTCGCCGTCAATGTTTCGGCTCTCCAGCTCGCCAGCGGCGATTTCGAGAGCATGGTGCTCGATGCGCTGACGCATGCGGGCCTGCCGCCCGAGCGCCTGGAGCTCGAAATCACGGAATCCGTGCTGTTGCAGGACAAGAGCGACGATCTCGCCGCGCTGCGCAGCCTTAGGGACCAGGGCGTATCCGTCGCGCTCGACGATTTCGGAACGGGCTTTGCGTCGATGAGCTATCTCAAGCGCTTCCCGTTCGACCGCCTGAAGATCGACCGTTCTTTCGTGGCCGATGCGCCGCGCGATGCGGGTTCTGCGGCGATTGTCGCGGCCACCATCCAGCTTGCCTGCGCTTACGATATCGAGGTCACCGCCGAGGGTGTGGAGACCGGCGAACAATATCGGGCGTTGCGCGCGGGCGGCGTGAAGCTGATGCAGGGCTATTTGTTCGGCAAACCGGAAATGCTGACGAACGGCCTTCCGGAAATCGAAATCGCCGCTCCTGCCGCCACGGACATGCCGGAGAGCCGGCACGTGGCGTGAAACGTCCGCGCCT
>JBKDZW010000115.1:0-1947 GCA_047971685.1 Rhodoblastus sp. | reverse complement strand
TCGATGACAGCGTGCAGGCCGCGACCGACAACCAGATCTACAAGCCCTGGATCGAGTTGTCGGCGGAGGAACAGAAACGCTCCGCCCGCGCGATGGAGATCTATGCGGCGATGGTTTCCAATGTCGATCATCAGGTGGGCCGGCTGGTCGCGCACCTCAAGGAGATCGGCGCATATGACAACACGATCTTCCTCTATACCCATGACAATGGCGGCAAGCCGCAGCCGCGAACCACATATGACGGCAACACGCCGAAATTCTTTGCCCAGTTCGACGATTCCTACGAGAACATGGGCCGCCCGGGCTCCTATGTGTCCTATGGCGCGGGCTGGGCGGAGGCCGGTTCGACGCCGTTCTCCTATTACAAATCGACCACCGGCGAGGGCGGCATCCGCGTGCCGTTGATCGTTTCGGGGCCGGGGATTGCCGGGAGCGGCGAGCGGGTCAGCTCCGGCAACGCCCATGTCGCCGATATCACGCCAACGATCATCGACTGGGCCGGGATCGAGAAACCGGAGGAGCGCCATGGCCAGACGCTGATGCCCTTCTACGGCCGTTCGATGGCCGCCTTCCTCGATGGCAGCGAGGCGCAATTGCGCACGCCCGAAGAGCCGATCGCCTTTGAGCTGAACGCCAACAAGATGCTGCTCAAGGGCAAGTACAAGATCCGCAAACTGGGCGGGCCGGAGGTGCGCTTCGTCGGTCCCGAATGGATGCTGTTCGATATCGAGGCAGATCCCGCCGAACAGACCGACCTGGCCGCCGAACAGCCGGAGAAACTGGCTGAACTGGTCGCGCTTTTCGACGAATATGCCGATAGTGTTGGCCTGATCGAGAAGGACAGGAGCTATCCGACGCTGTTCCTGCGCCAGACCTGGTCGGTCCGCGATGGCCGGTTCTCCGAAAATCCGATGGCGCCGCGCGAGCCGCAACATTAACGGTCGGTTTCCGAGCATGAGGCAGGATCATGGTGCCCGGCGTTTCACCCGTCGCCGGGCGCCATGACGAAAAGAGAGCGGTTTCGGTCTGGAGGGGCGCATGGATCTGCCGTTTCACGTCATCATCAAACCGGTGGGCGATATCTGCAATCTCGATTGCAGCTATTGCTTCTACAAGGAAAAGAGCGGGGCGGCGGGCGATTTTCGCATGTCGGCCGAAACGCTCGAAACCCTCACCCGGCGCTATATAGAGGAACAGCCCGCCGGCTGCCGGGCGGTGCAATTCGTCTGGCAGGGGGGCGAGCCGACGCTGGCCGGGATCGATTTCTACGCGCAGGCCCTGCGGTTTCAGGCGCGCCATTGCCGGCCGGGCATGCGGATCGAAAACGCCATTCAGACCAACGGCTTCCGCCTCGATGAGGACTGGTTCGCCTTTCTGGAGACGCATGGATTTCAGGTCGGCCTGAGCATCGACGGCCGCGCCGGTTCGCATGACGCGGAGCGCCGCACCCATGCCGGGCGCTCCACCCATGCGCAGGCCGTCGCGACCCTGCGCAAGCTGCAGGCGCGGGCCATTCCCGTCAACCTGCTCGCGGTCGTGCATGCCGGCAATGTCGCCGACGGGCGCGAGAGCTATCGCTACCTGCGCGGGCTCGGCGCGGACTTCCTGCAATTCCTGCCGGTGATCGATCCCTCGCCGGACAATCGCTTCGCACTGGACGCGGATGACTGGGGCGATTTCCTGATCGCGGTTTTCGAAGACTGGCTTGAAAACGGGCTGGGAAAGGTCTCGGTGCAGCTTTTCGACGTCACCTTCAACCGCATCGCCGCCCGGCGCGAGACGCTTTGCATCCACGCCCGCCAATGCGGCCGCCAGCTTGCCGTGGAACGTAATGGCGAGGTGTTCTGCTGCGACCATTTCGTCGCGCCGGAGTTCAACATCGGCAATATCGCCGCCGCGCCGTTCGAAGCGATGTTTTCCGGGGGCACGGCGCGTGAGTTCACCACC
>JBKDZW010000114.1:0-10834 GCA_047971685.1 Rhodoblastus sp. | reverse complement strand
CCCTCGAAGACCGTGGTGCCCTCGATGGTTTTTTGCTGCGTCATCGCGCCCTCCCGCTTCACGCAAGCCTCCCGGCTTTGCAAAACGGCGTGAGGATGCGGGATTTATTTAACAAGATAAATGCATGTGTTATCATAATATAGATGAGAAATTTCGATCATTTCGATCTCAGCGGCCACACCCTGAGGCTGTTTTTGACCGTGCTCGACAAGGGCTCGGTGACGGTCGCCGCCCACGAACTGGGCCTCACGCAATCGGCCGTTTCGCATGCCCTTCAGAAATTGCGCGCAGTTGCGCGCGATCCGCTGTTCGTCAAATCCGGCCGCGGCATTGTCGCCACCGCTCACGCCCATTCGCTTGCCGGGCATGCGCGAGACCTGCTTGCGGGCATGCAGGATTTTTCGCGCGGCGCCCGTTTCGACCCCCGGACCGCCGATCTCGCGCTTGTCGTGGCCGCCAACGACCTGCAACGCGACCTCCTGATGCCGGGTTTTGCTTTGGCCCTCGAACGCGAGGTCAGAAAATTCGAGCTGCGCATCATCCCCTCGGACTCGCCCGGCGCCGATATTTTGCGCAAAAACGTCTGCGACCTTCTCATCACCCCCTACCCTCCTGAGGGCGCAGATATTTTCCAGCGCAATCTCTTCCGCGACGAATATGTCTGCTTCTACGATCCCGCTTGCCGCACAGCGCCCGCCTCGCGCACAGCCTATCTCGCCGCCCGGCATGTGACCGTCGTCTATCCCGACAGAACGCCGCTTGCCTTCGACGCCGCCATGGACAAGGCCGGACTCAGGCGCGACTTTGCGGTCAGCGTCGCAAGTTTCTCCGGCGTCGCCGCTTTTCTGCGCGGCACACAGCGTCTGGCGACCCTGCCCCGGCTGCTCGGGCCGGGCCTTATGCACGGTCTTGCCTGCTGTCCGGTCCCTGGCCTCCCGCGCATTTCTGGCCGCCCGCGCGCCGGCGCAGCCGCCAACGCCATTTCGATGTCGCTGGTCTGGCGGCGGCGCGATACGGCCGACCCCGCCATGACCTTCGTCCGCAATCTCCTGTTCCGCCACGCCGCCGCCATCGTGCGCGCCGCCAGGCGCAAACCATGACGATCGTGCGCGCCGCCAGGCGCAAACCATGACGATCGTGCGCGCCGCCAGGCGCAAAGCGTGACAATTGCGCGCGCCGCCCCGGCGTGACATGCCGAGGCCACATTGCTATCGGAGCAAGCCCGTCTCAGGACGGCGAGAGAGCAGGACGCATGACGACACAGGACCATAACGAGCCGCAGCCCGCCCGTTCGCGCGTCTGGACCGCGCTTGCGCCGCTTGGCGTGTTTGCGGCGCTCGCCTTCCTGTTCTGGTTCCGGCTGGGCTCGGGCGACCCCTCGAAACTGCCCTCGGCCCTCATCGGCCAGCCCGCACCGGAAATTTCGCTGCCCGCGCTCGAAAATCTCGCAGGGCCGGCAGGCCCCGTGCCCGGCCTCGACCCGGCTCTCTTCAAGGGCGCCGTTACGGTCGTCAACGTCTGGGCCTCCTGGTGCATACCCTGTCACGAGGAAGCGCCGCTGTTCATGAAACTGGCGCAGGACAAGCGCATCCGCATCGTCGGCGTCAATTACAAGGACCAGCCGGACAAGGCGCTGAAATTCCTGGCGCGCTACGGCAATCCCTTCGCCGCCGTCGGCGTCGACCAGAACGGGCGCGCCGGCATCGAATGGGGCGTCTACGGCGTGCCGGAAACCTTCATCGTCGGGCGCGACGGCCGCATCGCCTACAAGCTCGTGGGGCCGCTTACGGCGGCCAATTACGACAGCGCCCTGATGCGCGAGATCGAAACCGCGCTTTCGCGCACCGCGCTCTCGCAGCGATAAGAGACTGCAAGGCCGTCTTGAGACAAACCAGGCCTCGAAACCGGCAGCCCGTCCGCCGGCAGACCCGTATGAAAGGCTGGCGCCTTCAGGCCATTTGCCGGGCGCCCTCGCAATTGGCTATTGAAGCGCGATGATTTTCTGGTTGATCCTTGCAGGGCTTACTTTGGCGACCCTCGCCTTCGTCACCCTGCCCTTTCTGACGCGACCGCAGGACGAGCGGCGCGACGACGATGTCGCCGTCTACCGCGACCAGCTTGCCGAGATCGACCGCGATCTCCAGGCCGGCCGCATCGGGCAGGAAGAATCGGAAGCCGCCCGCATCGAGGTTTCGCGCCGTTTGCTCAAGGCCGCCGAAGCAGCCGCGCAGACGCCCGCCAGCGACAGCGGCGCGGCGCGAAAAGGCCGGCGCGCGGGCGCAATCGCTTTCGCTCTCATCGCCATACCCGCAATTTCCGTAGCCTTCTATTACCGCCTCGGCGCGCCCTGGGAGGCGTTTCCGCGGCCGGTGGCGGCGAGCGACCAGAAAGGCCCCGGCGGCCTGTCCATCAACGAAATGATAGCCCGCGTGGAGGCCCGCGCCCGTGAAAACCCCGGCGACGGGCGCGCTTACGACGTGCTTGCCCCCGTCTATATGCGGCTCGGCCGGTTCGACGACGCGATCGCCGCCTGGCGCAAAGCGATGGAATAGATGGGCGAGACCGCCCTGCGGCAATCGGGCCTCGGCGAGGCCATGCTCGGCCCGAAGCACGGCACGGTCACGCCGCACGCGCGCGCGGTGTTCGAGAAAGCGCTGGCGCTCGACAAGACCTCGACGGCGGCGCGCTATTATCTCGCGGTTGCCGCTTTTCAGGACGGCAAGCGCGACGAAGCCCGCCGCATGTGGACGGAACTGCTCGCCTCCGCGCCGCCGGGCGCGTCCTGGGCGGAACCTGTGCGTCGCGCGCTCGCCGAAACCGCCGCCGAGGGTTCCGCCAATCGGGATGCCGCGCAAGACATGACCGAAGCCCCGCCGAAAGAGCCGACGCAACGCCAGGCTCAGAGGCAGGCGCAGGCCGCTCCAGGGCCGAGCGCCGGGGATGTCGAGGCCGCCGCCAGAATGAGCCGGGCCGAACGCAACGAATTCATCGAAACCATGGTCGCCCGTCTTGCCGACAGACTGAAACACGACAGCGCCGATCCCGAGGGATGGGCGCGCCTGGTGCGCGCCTATGGCGTGATGGGCGAGACGGACAAGGCGCTGGCGGCGACGGCGCAAGCCCGCAAGGCGCTGGCCGCCGACGCGGGCAAGCTCGCAGCCTTCGAGGACGCCTTGAAGACGCCGCCCGCCGCGCCACGTTGATACCGAACGGATACGCAGCCGTCGCCGGCATGACACGCACCAGAGGACCGAAACAGGCATGATCCCGGAAATCGGCCACTACGCCCTGATCCTCGCGCTTGCCGTATCGCTGGCGCAATCCGTGCTTCCGCTTCTGGGCGCGCGCACGCACGATCCCGTTCTCATGGATGTCGGAACCAAGGGCGCCTACGCGCAATTCGCGCTGATGTGCCTGTCTTTCGGCGCGCTGGCGACGGCCTATGGCCAGGCGGATTTCTCGGTCGCCGCCGTCTACGAAAATTCGCACACGCTCATGCCGGCGATCTACAAGTTCACGAGCCTGTGGGGCAATCACGAGGGCTCGATGCTCTTGTGGGTGCTGATTCTCGCCCTGTTCGGCGCGCTGGTGGCGGCCTTCGGCGCCAATCTGCCGACAACCCTGAAAGCGACCGTCCTGGCGGTGCAATCCTGGATCGCTGCGCTCTTCTACCTCTTCATTCTTCTCACCTCGAACCCCTTCGCGCGCCTTGCGCCGGCGCCTCTGCAGGGCCGCGACCTCAACCCGATTTTGCAGGATCCCGGCCTGGCCATCCATCCGCCGCTGCTCTACGTCGGCTATGTCGGCTTTTCGATTTCCTTCTCCTTTGCCGTGGCGGCGCTGATCGAGGGCCGCATCGACGCCGCCTGGGCGCGCTGGGTGCGCCCGTGGACGCTGCTTGCCTGGATATTCCTGACCCTGGGCATCGCCATGGGCTCCTACTGGGCCTATTACACGCTCGGCTGGGGCGGCTGGTGGTTCTGGGATCCCGTCGAAAACGCCTCTTTTATGCCCTGGCTTGCAGGCACGGCGCTCCTCCATTCCGCGCTGGTGATGGAAAAGCGCGAGGCGCTGAAAGTCTGGACGATCCTGCTCGCCATTCTGACTTTTTCGCTGTCGCTGATCGGCACGTTCATCGTGCGCTCGGGCGTGCTGACCTCGGTCCACGCCTTCGCCAGCGATCCCTCGCGCGGCGTTTTCATTCTCGTCATCCTGCTGCTGCTGATCGGCGGCGCGCTGGCGCTTTACGCCTGGCGGGCGCCCTCGTTGCGGCAGGGCGGCCTGTTTGCGCCGATTTCGCGCGAAGGCTCGCTCGTCCTCAACAATCTCCTGCTGTCGACCGCCTGCGCGACGGTTTTCGTCGGCACGCTCTATCCGCTGGCGCTTGAAGCGTTGACCGGCGCCAAGATCTCGGTCGGCGCGCCCTTCTTCAATCTCACCTTCGGACCATTGTTCGTACCGATCCTCATCGCCATGCCCTTCGGCCCGCTGCTGGCGTGGAAGCGCGGCGATCTCGCCGGCGCGGCGCAGCGCCTGATGTTCGCCTTCATCGCCGGCGCGCTCGGCGTGGTCGCAGCCTTCGCGCTGCAAGGCAAGCCCGCGATCGCGCTTCTCGCCATCGGCCTTGGCGTCTATGTCATCGCCGGCGCGTTCGCCGAACTGATCGAACGCTCCGGTCTGTTCCGCGCGCCCCCAGGCACGGTCTTCTCGCGCGCGAAAGGCCTGCCGCGCTCGACCTGGGGCACGATGTTCGGCCATGTCGGCGTAGGGCTCGCCGTAATCGGCATTGTCTGCGAATCCGCCTGGGGGATCGAAACCATCGGCGCTTACAAGCCCGGCGATCAAATCCAGATTGGCGGCTACGAGCTGAAATACGAATCCCTCGCCCCGCGAAAAGGCCCCAATTTCATCGCAGATGTCGCCCGCTTCACGGTCCTGCGCGACGGCGCGGCGCTTGGCGCCATGGAGCCCTCCAAGCGCACGTTTTCGGCGCGCTCCATGAACACGTCGGAAGCAGCGCTGATGACGCGCGGCTTCGGCCAGCTCTATGTCGCGATCGGCGACATCAATCCCGACAAATCCACGACCGTGCGCGTCTACTGGAAGCCCTTCGTGCTCCTGATCTGGATCGGCGGCCTGGTCATGGCTTTCGGCGGAGTTCTTTCATTGTCGGACCGGCGCCTGCGCGTCGGCGCGCCCAAACGGGCGCGCAACAGCGCAACGGTCACAAAACCCGCCTGAGCGCTTATCCAGCAGACAGGCCCGGCCGGCCAGACTGTATGCCGGCGGGGTCGTTCACGCCGCCGGCGCGCCTTTCATGCGGTCGGCGGCATGGCCGCTCGCCATCTGTTCGGCGCGCCGCTCGTCGACAATGCGAACGCCGCCAGAGACAATCTCGATCACGCCGGCGCGTTCGAGCTTGGTGAACGTGCGGCTCACCGTCTCTATGGTCAGCCCGAGATAATCGGCCATGTCGCGCCGGCTCATCGGTATCGGCGTGACTTCGTCCCTGTGCCCGCTCAGGCGTTGACTTTCGCGCCAGGACAGGAGGAAGGCCGCCATCTTCTCCTCCGCCATATAGCGCCCGAGCATCATCATCCGCTCGTAGGCGCCGCCAAGCTCGCGCGCGACAATCTCGTTCATGCGCCGCAGCGCCTCGGCATTGCCTTCCATCAGCCGCCGAAACTGCGAACGGGGACAGGCGCAGACACTTGCCGGCGTAATCGCCTCGGCGGTTTGCGTATGAACATCCTGGCGCGTCAGCTCGAAGAAGTCGCCGGGCAGCGCGAAACCCGTCACCTGCCGGCGCCCGTCCGGCAGCAGCTTGTAGATGCACATCACGCCCTCTGCGAGACAGAAGATGCGCGACGCGGCATCGCCTTGCGCGAAGGCCGTGTCCTTTGGCGCCAGAACAAACTGCCGGCACATCCGCATGAGTCCGGCGCGCGCCTCCTCGTCGAGCGCGGCAAACAGGGCGTTGCAATCGCCGCAACGCAAACCCGCGCCTTTGGCGCAAAACGACCGCGCTGCGGCCTCCGCCGAAGACATTGAAATACCTCGCTTTGCAGCGCGCCTGACGCCACAGTGCCGGACAATGATCGTTCATAGCCCCATGACGCCCCGGCCACTCTTGAGCCATGTCAAATTTCCAATGCCGGTAGCGCAATGCTGCGGCTGCAAAGCATCATGGCGCTTGGTAAGATGGTCCAAACCAGATTGGAAAATCCGATGCTCCTTGCCGCCGATCCCGCCCGCGCCTTCATGCCCTATCCACCGACGGCGGCGCCGGGCGCCGCACACGGGCCGCTGCAAAGCCTGACCTTCGGCGTGAAGGATCTGTTCGATGTCGCGGGCTACCGCACGGGATGCGGCAATCCGATCAAACTCGCCGAAAGCCCGGTCGCCGGCGAACACGCGCCTGCGGTCGCAGCGCTGCTGGCCGCCGGCGCGCTGTTTGTCGGCAAGACCCACACCGAGGAACTCGCCTGGTCGCTCTACGGAACCAACGCGCATTTCGGCACGCCGCTCAATCCGGCCGCTCCCGAACGCGTGCCCGGCGGCTCCTCCTCGGGGTCCGCAAGCGCGGTCGCCGCCCGCCTCTGCGATTTCGCGCTGGGCTCGGACACCGGCGGCTCGGTGCGCGCGCCCGCCAGCTTTTGCGGTCTGTTCGGCCTGCGTCCGAGCCATGGCGCCGTTTCGCTGGCGCGCTGCATGCCGCTTGCGCCCTCCTTCGACACCTGCGGTTTTTTTGCGCGCGACGCCATCGCCTTGCAGGCGGTCGGGCATGTCCTGCTGCCGCCCGCCGGCGCCAGGGCGACGCGCGTGATGATCGCGCAGGATCTGTTTGCGCGCCTGCCCCCGCCCGCGCGCGACGCGCTCCTGCCAATGGTCGAACACCTGCAATCGCGGCTCGGCAAGGCGACGCCCGTCGATGTCTACGACCGCCCGGTCGCCCAGCCCTACGACGCTTTCCGCTATCTGCAATCGCACGAGATCGACGCCATTCACGGCCCCTGGGTCGACAGCCGCAAGCCCGTGCTCGGCCGCGCCATTGCGCAGCGCTTCGCCTTCGCCAGAACGATCACCGACGAACAGGTCGCAAACGCCCGCACCATGCGCGAGAGCTTCAACGGCCATCTTCTGAAACTCTATGGCGATGACGGGCTGATGATCGCCCCGGTCCTGCATGGGCCGGCGCCGCGTCTCGATGCGAGCGCCGCCGAACTCGACGCCTATCGCGACGCCGCCATGATCTATCTTTGCCCTGCCGGCCTTGCCGGCCTGCCGCAACTGGTCCTGCCCGCCGGAAAGGTCGAGGGCGCGCCGATCGGCATTTCCATTCTCGGACCCCGCGGCGCCGACCGCGCGCTGATCGAGGCCGCCGTGCGCGCGACCGCCTGAGCCGCCTCATGAACGACGAAACAGGGGCATCTGGCGAAAAACGCGCCATCGCGCTTTTTCTGCTGGCGCGCATCTTCGCCTCGCTGTCCTTCCAGATGGCGGGCGTGGCGATCGGCTGGCTGATTTATGCGCGCACGGGATCGGCTTACAATCTCGGGCTCGTCGGCCTCGCGCAATTCCTGCCCATGGTCGCGCTCACCTTTGTCGTCGGTCCGCTTGCCGACCGCCTCGACCGCCGCCGTATCATCGCCGCCTGCTCCCTCGTCAATCTTGCGGTCATGGCCGCGCTCGCGGCAGGCGCCACGCGCGACTGGCTGAACGCGCCCGCAATCTTTGCCGCCGCCGTCCTGCTCGGCGCGGCGCGCGCCTTCGAGCACCCCAGCATGTCCGCGCTCCTGCCCAGCATCGTTCGGGAAAACAAGCTGGCCCGCGCGATCGCCCTTACGACATCGGCCATCCAGACGGCGACCATTGTCGGCCCCGCGCTCGGCGGCCTGCTCTACGCGCTTGGCGCAAGCGCGCCCTTTTCCGCCGCCGCCCTCATGTCGGCTGCGACCGGACTTGCCATTATCTTCACGCCACTCGAACGCAAGCCGCCCTCGAAAGAGCCGGTCACGCTGACTTCGGTCTTTTCGGGACTGGCCTTCATCCGCCAGCGCCCGATCATTCTCGGCGCGATCTCGCTCGATCTGTTCGCGGTTCTGCTTGGCGGCATTACTGCGCTTCTGCCGATCTATGCGCACGACCTCCTGCATACCGACGCCTTCGGCCTTGGCCTCCTGCGCGCAGCGCCCGCCGCCGGCGGGCTTGTCATGTCCTTCTTCGTCCACCGCATGCTCAACGCGAAAGTCGGGCGCTCCATGTTCGCCGCCGTCATCCTGTTCGGTCTCGCCATTCTGGCGTTTGCGCTCTCGCGCAACATGATCTTGTCGCTGGCGGCGCTCACGATCACCGGCGCCGCCGACAATGTCAGCGTCGTCATCCGCCAGACGCTGGTGCAGCTCGGCACGCCCGATTCGATGCGCGGCCGCGTCAGCGCGGTGAATTCGCTGTTCATCGGCACCTCGAACCAGCTCGGCGAATTCGAATCCGGCATGCTCGCCGGCCTTTTGGGCGCCGTGCCCGCCGGCGTCATCGGCGGCCTCGGCACAATAGCCGTCGCGCTCGTGTGGATGCGCCTCTTTCCGGCCTTGCGAAAACAGGACCGTCTCGCCGCAACATGATCGCGCGCCCAGCCTCTCCGCAAGCGGTGCGGGGACCAAACCCGGAAACGACCTCGCATGACACGCGCCGCCCGCATAGCCGCACTTGCCGCCGACCCCGCCTTCGCGCCTCTCGAACGCTCGTTCGCCGTCTATTACGGCGACCCCGCGCACGAAACGCGGATGAAAAATCTTTATGCGCGCTTCGTGAAGGCGGGCGACCTCGTTTTCGACATAGGCGCGCATGTCGGCGACCGCATCGCCGCCTTCCGCGCTCTTGGCGCGCGTGTGGTCGCGCTCGAACCGCAGCCGCTCTGTTTTCGCGCGCTCGAAAAACTCTATGGCGACGACCCCGATGTCGCGCTGATAGAAGCCGCCTGCGGCGCGCGCGAAGAAACAATCGCCTTGCGCGTGAATTCCGCCAATCCCACGGTCACCACGGCTTCGCCCGCCTTCATCGCGGCCGCCGAAGGCGCACAGGGCTGGGAGGGCCAGACCTGGGACACAGAAATCGAGACGCAGGCGACAACGCTCGATACGCTGATTGCAGCGCACGGCGCGCCCGCCTTCGTCAAGATCGACGTCGAGGGTTTCGAGGCCGAGGCGCTCGCAGGATTATCGCGCCCCCTGCCGGCGCTGTCCTTTGAATTCACCACCATCCAGCGCGACATCGCCTGCCGCTGTCTCGAACGCCTCGAAAAGCTGGGGCCCTATCGCTTCGACCTGTCGCTGGGCGAAACCCACGCGCTGGCGCTGGGGGAATGGGTGTCGCGCAGGGAAATGGAGACCCGCATTGCGGAACTGCCGCATGCGGCCAATTCCGGCGACGTTTATTGCGTGCTGCGGATTTGAGCCTGTCGCGGAGATACCGGCGACCTGTTGCAGATTTGCCCGGACCGGCGCGGAACCCGCCGCGCCAAAACGAAAAATGACGCAGAATCAGGCGACAGAAGCGCCCGGGCCTGTTGACTATAAATTTCGATAAGCGCCGCGCCGCCCGGGAAAACCTTCGCACAGCGAAAAGCTGATCTTGCCAATCCGGAGCGTTTATGCGCGAGTGCTTCCGTTAGGGACGACAGACCATCAGAAAGCTCGAAATCATGCGCGCAACCGATGGAATTGCCGACGCCGGCGTTATCACGACCGAAATTCGACGCGAGCATGCGCCCGCGCATCTCGACCGCCGCCTGTTCCTGTTCGGGGCCACGACCGCGCTCGGCGCGCTCGGGCTGGGCGGCTGCATGGCGACCGACGGCATGAGCATGGCCGAGGCGAGAAAGTATTACGGCTCCGTTTCGGACAAGAAATTCACGATTCCCGCTGTCGATGTCGAAAAGATCGACCCTAAATATTTCCGCAAGCTCGTGGATTACCCGAGCAAGGAAGCGCCGGGCACGATCATCGTCGACCCGGGCAAATATTACGTCTACCGCATCGAGGGCGACGGCAAGGCCACGCGCTACGGCGCCAATGTCGGGCGCGAGGGTTTCCTGTGGAGCGGCGAGGCCTATGTCGGCCGCAAGGCCGAATGGCCGGTCTGGACGCCGCCGAAAGAGATGATCAAGCGCCAGCCGGAGGCCGCCAAATACGCCGGCGGCATGCCGCCGGGCATCGACAATCCGCTCGGCGCCCGCACCCTCTACCTCTACCAGAACGGCCGCTACACGCTCTACACCATCTATTCCACCAGCGACCCCGAAACGATCGGCTCCGGCATCACCAGCGGCTGCACCGGCCTGCTGACGCAGGACATGATCGATCTCTACGAGAAAACGCCGGTGAAGACGAAAGTGATCGTGCTGCCGAGCTGAGGGGCAGGCGCGCCACTATTGCCGGGCGGCAGCCATCGTTGCCGGGCGGCGGCCATCGTTGCCGGGAATTCCTACCCCCGCTTGCCCCGCCATTTGCGGCGGCGGTCGCCGCCGGGTTTCGGCGCCTGCGCCGTAACCTTCCCGCTCTCGACGCCAGAGCGGTATCGCGCCAGCATGGTCGCAAAGCCGTCACGAAGGCCCGCCTCGATCTCCGGCCTGCCCTCGAGCGTCGCCAGCGTCAGCCCTATCGCCTCGATGGTCGACAATCCCTCGCGGCGCGGCTCGCGGCGCAACTCGCCGTAGAGCGAGCGGCGTTTGGGCGAAAGCGCGAGGCGGCGCGCTTTCAAGACCCAGGCGTTGCGCCACCACAAGGTCTTGGCCTGCGCCCAGGCGCCATCGAAAATGACAAGACCCTTGATG
>JBKDZW010000113.1:0-25138 GCA_047971685.1 Rhodoblastus sp. | reverse complement strand
TGGCTCACCAAGCATGCGCTGGAGGCGGCGGGCCTGCCGGTTCTGGAAAACCCCTCGCATATCGTGCCCGTGATGGTGCGGGATGCGGAGAAGTGCAAGGCTGCGAGCGATCTCCTGATGGAGCGCCACGGCATCTACATCCAGCCGATCAATTATCCGACCGTGCCGCGTGGCGCGGAGCGTCTGCGGATTACGCCGACGCCGCTGCATTCGGACGCGCTGATTGCGGATCTGGTCGAGGCGCTGGTCGATGTGTGGAAGACGCTCGACCTGCCGTTCGCCGCGCCGAAGGTGGATGGCAAGGCCGAAGCAGCCGACGCGCGCTGCGCCTTCCCCGACTTCAGAAAAGCCGCAGAATAGCCTTTCGGGCGCTTTTGTCGCTGCAAATCGGGCCGGCTTTGCCGGCCCTTTTTGTTTCAGCTATTTCCCGGCTTCTTGCGCACGCCGGCTTGCCGCTACACTGGGCCAATCGCAAACCCCCGAAAAAAGCAGCAGGAGGCGCCCATGTCCGATATCAATCCCGACGCCAATTCCAACGGCAAGGCCCATTCCACGCCCGATTCCGTCCGCGTGTCGCGCGACGGCCCGGTGATGGTCGTCGAGATCAACCGCCCGCATCGCCGCAATTCCGTGGATGGCGCGACCGCCACGCGGCTGTTTGACGCCTTCCGCGCTTTCGATGCGGACGAGAGCGCCTCGGTCGCGGTCTTCTGCGGCGCGGACGGCGCCTTTTGCGCCGGCGCCGATTTGAAGGCGCTGGCCGAAGGCGATCGCGAGAAGCGCCGCGAACTCGGCGGCCAGAACACGATGGCGCCTATGGGGCCGGGCCGGCTGCGTCTGGCAAAGCCTGTCATTGCCGCCATCGAGGGTTATGCGGTCGCCGGCGGCCTCGAACTCGCGCTATGGGCCGATATGCGCGTGATGGCGGAGGACGCCACGCTCGGCGTCTTCTGCCGCAGGTTCGGCGTGCCCCTGGTCGATCTCGGCACCATTCGCCTGCCGCGCCTCATCGGCCATTCCCGCGCCATGGACCTGATTTTGACGGGGCGCCCGGTTGGCGCGCAGGAGGCTCTGTCCTTCGGTCTCGTCAACCGCATAACGCCGCGCGGCAAGGCGCGCGAGGCAGCGATTGCGCTCGCACACGAGATAGCGGCCTTTCCGCAGGCCTGCATGCGCGCCGACCGTCTCTCCGCGCTGGAGCAATGGGACTTGTCCGAGGACGAGGCCATCGTCAACGAAATGCGCGGAGGCCTCGCCGTCATTCAGTCGGGCGAGACCCTTTCAGGAGCGAAAAGATTTGCAAGCGGGCAGGGACGCCACGGCGCTTTCAAATAGCGCGGGCGCGCGTATCCCTCAGTCGCTCTTGCCGATCAGATCGGCCGCTGTCAGCAGGACGAGACCGCCCAGAAGCGTCAGCGAGCCGACGATCACGAACAGGATGAAAAACGGATAGCCGATGATGAAAATCGCGGCCAGCACCGCGACCAGCACAAGAACGATCGCCGCGATAAGCAGGCCCGACGGCTTCGGCGCGGTCGGTGGCGTCGCGGAAGCTGTGGCTTGGCTCATGATGAAATATCCTGTTGCCGGGAGAACTTATGACGACATAGGGCGCCATTGCAAAAAAAGTGTGTGCGGTTTTTGTTTTTTACACAAGGCAATAGCTGGGTTGCGCCAATCCGGCTTGCTCGAAACCGGAATATTCCGGACGAATGGCTGGAGAAATTGCCGGTTGCCTGCGCGCAAGACGCTTTGTCGCAGCGTGGCAAGTCAATGCAGCGGGTTGGCGGATTTGGCGTCGCGCAGCCAGAATTTCAGGGCGATCGGCAGCGTGAAGCTGATAAGCAGAAAGCGCGCCAGATGATGCGCGCCGACATAGAGCGGATCTATGCCGAGCGCGAAGGCCAGAAGCGTCATGGCTTCGAGCCCGCCGGGCGAAAAGGCGAGCAGGGTCTGGGCGAAGGGCAGGGCCAGCGCGAGCCCCGCAGCGACTGCGAAAGCGCAGGAAATGGCGACAGCGATCAGGAAGGAGCCGAGCGCGGCCGCCGCCGAGCGCGCAAACAACCGCCAGTCGAAGCCGATGAAACGCGCGCCCACCCAGGCGCCGATCAGCACCTGCGCGACAATGGCCACGACAGGCGCGGGCCGCCCGGCAAAGCTCAACGCATGGGCTGCGCCCGAGACCAGCATGGCGCCGAACAGCATGCCCGCCGCCATTCGCGCCCGCTCCAGCCCGTAGCCGACCAGCGCGCCGAGCGCGATCAGAATGACGAGCGTGACAGGCGGATCGACAACGCCGGTCTGGGCGGCGCCCGACACTGCGGTTGTTTCGGCGACTGCCAGCGGCACGAAACCCATGAGCAGAAAGACGCGCAACACCTGCACGACCGCGATCCGCGAGAGATCGGCGTCGTCGCGCGTCGCCGCCGCCGAAAACACATAGGACAATGCGCCCGGCACCGAGGCGAAAAACGCGGTTGCGCGCGACCAGCCCGGCGCGCGCGCGAGAATGGCGGCGCAGGCGAAGGTCGAGATCGCCACGCTCGCCGCCATGATGGCGATGGAAAGCGGATAGGCGGCGATCTTCTGGAGCATTTGCGGGGTCACTGCCGCGCCGATGGCCACGCCCGACGACACCATGGCCGCCCAGCGGAACGGCGTCGTCATGGGCTCCGCCAGACGCAGGGCGGCGAGAACCGCCGTGCCGATCATGGCGCCCGAAAGCCAGCCCGCCGGCACGCCGACGGCCGCAACGCCCGCCCCGCACAAGGCGGCGCCGGCAAGCGTGAAAATCTGGCCGGCAAGCGGCGGCAGGCCGAGGCGTGAAGGATCGAGCCGGCTCATCGCGCGGTCCGGGCGCAGACCCAGTCCGCAATTCGTCGCGCCGCCTCCGCAATATCCCCGGGGTCGCGCGCAAAGCACAGGCGCAGGAACGCCTCCCCGCCCGCGCCGAAAGTCTTGCCGGGCGCAAGGCCGACGCCGGCCTCGTCGACCAGCCGGAAGGCGACGTCGCGCGTGTCCTTCTCGCCGACGACGCTGAGAAACAGATAGAAACCGCCGTCCGGCGCTGCAAAGCGCAGGCGCTCCAGCGGCCCAAGCCGCTCCAGCAGCGCCGCGCGCCCGGCCTGCGCGCGCTTGCGTTGCGCCGCCAGAAAATCCTCACCATGATCGAGCGCCTCGATTGCGGCGCGCTGCACGAACAAAGGCACGCCCGAGGTCGAATACTGGATGAGGTTTTCGACTGCCTGGCCGAGCGCCGGCGGCGCCTCGAGCCAGCCGGACCGCCATCCCGTCATCGCCCAGTTCTTGGACATCGTATTGACGAACAGAACAAGGTCGCTTTCCTCCATCACGTCGTGAAAGGAGGGCGCGCGCGCGCCTGCATAGAAGAAGCGTCCGTAGATTTCGTCCGCCACGATCCACAGGCCATGCGCGCGCGCCAGATCGAGAATGGCGCGCAATTCTTCTAAGGTCGCTGTCCAGCCGCTTGGATTGGCGGGCGTGTTGACCACAATCGCCCGCGTCTTGTCGGTGACGGCTGCTTGCAAGCGTCCGAGATCGAGCCGCCAGCGCCAGCCATCGGCCGTTCGTGCAAACTCAAGCGGCGTCTCGACCGGCCGCGCGCCCGAGACGCTGAGCGCGCCGGTAAAATTCGGCCAGGCGGGCGTCAGCACGATCGCCTCGTCGCCAGCCCCCGCGACGATCCGCATGGCCAGTTGCAGCGCATGCATGCCGCCGATGGTCGCAAAAAACCGTTCGGGGACGAAGGCGCCCTTGCCGTCCGCAAACGGCGTCCCGTAGACCCGCATCATCATGCGCGCGACGGCCTGCCTGAAATCGGGATGCCCGCGCTGCGCGGTGTAGAAGGTCTCGCCCGCGTCGAGCGAATTCTGACCCGCCTGCCTTATGTTTTCGGCGGTTGGCAGATCGCCTTCGCCGACCCACAACGGCATCAGCCCCTGGCGCCCGAACCCGTAATTGAACACTTCGACAATGCCGCTCGAAGGCGCGTTCGCCGCTTCAGGCCGTGCGGCGTCGAGAAAGCGGGAATCTGAAGCGGATGTCGTCACAGGGGCCTCGCGCTGGCCGGCGGCGCACGGTCGCCATTGGGAATGGCCGAGCATTTCCCGTGTCCTGAAAACCGGGAAATGCGTTGCAACCTTTCTAATAGGCGCGTCGGGCGATAGATGCGAATTATCGGGCGCCCTGATGCGCAAAAAAGGCGTCCCGTTTTCTGGAAACGGAACGCCTTCGAGCAATGCTCCTGAATGCGGGAGCGGGCCTTATTTCTTGACCAGCGCGTCGCGGATTTCTTCGAGCAGAACTTCCGAGCGCGGCGGCGCCGGGGGAGCTTCGGCTGTGGCGGGCGCGGGCTGCTGCATGCGCTGGATCTGCCTGATCGCCAGAAACAGCACGAAGGCGATGATGAGGAAATTGATGATGGCGCTGATGAAACTGCCATAGCCCAGAACGGCGCCGGCTTTCTTGGCTTCCGCATAGGCCGGGTGGCCTTGAATGGCCGAAGACAGCGGAATGTAATAGTTCGTGAAATCGAGGCCGCCGGTGACCGCGCCGACCACGGGCATGATGAGGTCGTTGACCAGAGAGTCGATGATTTTGGAGAAAGCGGCGCCGATGATGACGGCGACCGCGAGATCGACGACATTGCCCTTCATGGCGAAGTTCTTGAATTCTTGTAACATTATTGCGCTCCTGCTTCCGGGCGGCCCCCCGCCGATTCGCAATATGGCGACTATAACGTCTCGAGCGGCAAATCGGCGGCATTCCTGGCGACTTCGTTAAGGAGAGGAATGGCCAGGGGCGGATGTCGCAATCGCATTCGATGATGCAGGTTCCGTCATGGCCGAAAAAGGCCATCCGGCGCCGCCGCCGTCGCGCCCTCGTGTCGAAGCGTCTGGAACGAGCCGGAGTTCGGATCAAGGATACTGACTTGATTCCCCATGCCGGCGCAGTAGCGTGCGAATAAGGCCGGGGTGCGCCGGCGCGAGCGGGAGGCGGGACGCATGATTGCAGGCTGGGCGGCGGTTCTGGCGACGCTCGCCTATATCTGCGCGCTGTTTGCGATCGCCCATTACGGCGACACGATCGGGCGTAAGTTCGTGCGTGGCCCTGCGCAAACTCTCGTCTATTCGCTGTGCTTTGCCGTCTATTGCACGTCCTGGACCTTTTTCGGTTCGGTCGGGCTCGCCACCACGTCGGGCCTGGAATTCCTGCCGATCTATATAGGGCCGCTTTTCGTTCTGGTTTTCGGCCGCAGGCTTCTCAGCCGCATCGTCATCCTCGCCAAGAACCACAACATCACCTCGGTCGCAGATTTTGTCGCCTCGCGTTACGGCAAGGCCGAGAGCGTGGCGGTCTGCGTCGCCCTGATCTGCGTCGTCGGGACGGTTCCCTATATCGCCCTGCAATTGAAGGCGGTGTCGGCCTCCCTGCACATGGTTCTGGGCTCCATCGAGGCCGAAAAGGTGGTCTCGCAATCGGAACATCTGCCCTCCACCCTGTTCATCCCGCTGGTGCTGGCGGGCTTCGCCATCGCCTTCGGCACGCGGCGCGTGGACGCCACCGAGCATCAGGACGGGCTGATGCTGGCGGTGGCCGCCGAATCCCTTGTCAAGCTGATCGCCTTTCTGGCGATTGGCGTTTTCGTCACCTGGGGCATGTTCGGCGGTCTGGGGGATTTATGGACGCGCGCGTCCGAGGCGCCTCGCATAAACAAAATTTTTTCCCAGCCCGTCGACTGGACCACCATGACCGTGATGACCGTTCTGTCGGCCATCGCCATCCTGCTCCTGCCGCGCCAGTTTCATGTCGCCGTCGTCGAGAACCGCGACGAACGCGACCTCAAGACGGCATCCTGGCTCTTTCCGGTCTATCTCGTCGCCATCAACCTGTTCGTCGTGCCGCTGGCGGTCGCCGGTCTTCTCATTTTTTCCGATGGCGCGATCGACCGCGACATGACGGTTCTGGCGCTTCCTCTACAGGCCGGCAACCACGCGCTCGCGCTTCTCGTCATGCTGGGCGGCATATCCGCCAGCATGGCCATGATTATCGTGGAATGCGTCGCGCTCTCGATCATGATCTCCAACGATCTGATCTTGCCGGTGGCGCTGCGCCGCCGCCGTTCGCTTGCGGTCGCCGCGCCCGGCGACATCGGCTCGCGCATTCTCATCATCCGCCGCCTGGCGATCCTCGCCATCCTGGCCCTGGGCTACGTCTATCTGCGCTATTCAAACGACGCCGCGCTCGCCTCCATCGGCCTCATCTCGTTCAGTTGCATCGCGCAGATAGCGCCGTCCTTTTTCGGCGGCCTGATCTGGCGCGGCGGCTCTGCGGCCGGCGCCATTTCCGGCATGGCCGCCGGCGCGCTCGTCTGGCTGGTCATGCTGTTCCTGCCCTCGCTCGATTTCGGGCCGGGCCTTGCCGATCAGGTCGCCCACGCCGCCACGTTCGGCTGGGCGACGTTGAAACTGCCGGCGCTGTTTGGGTCCGGGCTTTCTAAAATCGTCCATGGCGCCGTTGCCTCGCTGGCGCTCAACATCGTTGTCTTCATCGGCGTATCTCTGATCCGCAAACCATCGCGCATCGAGCGCTTGCAGGCGTCCAGTTTCGCGCAGCGCGCCGACCTGCCTTCGCCCGGCGGCCTGCGCCTGTGGCGGGCAAGCGTGACGGCGGGCGAGCTTGAGACGACCGTTGCGCGCTATCTCGGCGCGGCGCGCGCACGCGAATCCTTCGATTCCTTCCTGGCCTCGCGTGGTCAGAGCCGTGAGCGCAACGCCGAGGCGGACGTCCATCTGCTGCGCTTTGCCGAGCGGCTGCTGGCCTCCGCCATCGGCGCCGCCTCCTCGCGCCTCGTTCTGTCGCTGGTGCTGCGCCGGCGCAATGTCTCGCACAAGGCCGCGCTGCGCCTGGTGGACGAGGCCTCCGCCGCAATCCAGTACAATCGCGACCTCCTGCAATATGCGCTCGATTTCGCGCGTCAGGGCATAACCGTTTTCGACAGCGACCATCGCCTGATCTGCTGGAACCGCGAATTCCGCGATCTCTTCGATTTGCCCGGCGATGCGCTGCGGGTCGGCGTCGACATCGAGGAAATCGTGCGCTTCAATGCGCAGCGCGGCCTCTACGGACAGGGGCTGGGCGACGAAATCATAGCCACCCGCGTCGATCTCCTGTTGAACGAGCGCCGGCCCGTGCGCCTGCGCCTCAATCCGTCGAGCCGCGTCATCGAAATCCGTTCCGCCGCCATGCCCGACGGCGGCGTGGTGACGACCTATACGGACGTGACCGCGCAGGTCTATGCGGAAGAAGCGCTTGCCGCCACCAACGAGACGCTGGAGCAGCGCGTTCTCGACCGCACCAACGAGCTTGAACGCCTGAACGGCGAGCTTGCGGCCGCCAAAGCCGCCGCCGATGCGGCGAACCTGTCCAAGACGCGCTTTCTCGCCGCCGCCAGCCACGACATCCTGCAACCGCTCAACGCCGCGCGCCTCTATGCGACATCTTTGTCGGAACATATGCGCGACGGCGCGGCGCAATCGCCGGCGCAAACCCTGAAACTGGCCGTCAATGTCGACGCCTCCCTCGAAGCGGTCGAGGAAATTCTGACCGCCCTTCTCGATATTTCCCGTCTCGACGCCGGCGCCATGACCGCCGAAATCGGCGCCTTGCGGCTGGACGAAGTCTTTGGGCGGCTGGCGATTGAATTCGAGCCGTTGGCGCGCGCGAAATCGCTTGAACTCAAATTCATGCCGACGAGCCTTTCGGTCCGTTCCGACCGCCGCCTTTTGCGCCGGCTCCTGCAAAACTTCATTTCCAACGCCATCAAATACACGCCAAGGGGGCGTGTTCTCGTCGGCGCGCGCCGGCGCGGCGGTGGGCGCGTGCGCATAGAGGTTTGGGATACCGGCCTTGGCATTGCCGATGAAAACCGTGCGGAAGTGTTTCGCGAATTTGCGCGGCTGGAACCCGCGCAGCGCACGGCCTCCGGCCTTGGTCTTGGTCTTTCGATCGTGGAGCGTCTTGCGCGCGTGCTCGAAGCCGACCTCGGCCTGCGCTCGCGCGTGGGATCGGGCTCGGTCTTCCATGTCGATCTGCCGGTCGCGCAAACCTCGATACGCGAACCCGAACAGGCTGCGCGCGAACCCGCGCCCGCGCCAGCCTCGCTTGCAGGTCTGAACATCTGCGCCATCGACAACGAGCCGCGCATTCTCGACGGCATGCGCATTTTGCTTGAAGGCTGGGGGTGTACGGTTGCGACGGCGGGAACGCGCGCCGAGGCGATTGCGATCTTTGCATCAAACGAACGCCGCCCGGACGCCGCCGTCGTCGATTATCATCTCGACGCCGACGACGGCCTCGCCGTCATCGACGCTTTGCGCGAAAAATTCGACGCCGATCTGCCGGCCGTGCTGGTGACCGCAGACCGGACGGAAGAATTGCGCGCGGAGGCCGCCGTTCGCGATATACGCGTTCTCGCCAAGCCGCTGAAGCCGGCGGCGCTTCGCTCGCTTCTTGCGCAATGGCGCGTCACGCGCAGCGCGGCGGAATAATCAATCCGCCAGATACGGCTTCCGTCCGCTGGTCAGCGCGTCGTCCAGCAGGTCGATACGGTCCTGCCCCCAGAAAACCTCGCCCTCGCGCACGTAGGAAGGCGAACCGAACACGCCGTTTTCCAGCGCCGCTCTGGAATTGGCCTCGTAAGCCGCGAGCATGCCAGGCGATTGCGCAGCGTCAATCAGCGCGCCGGCGTCTTTATGTCCGCTCTCCTGCAAGACGCGCGCGACGTTTTCCGCCTCGCCCAGAGAAATTTCCTTCTCGAACGCTGCGCGAAAAGCCGCCAGCAGATAGGCCTCGGGATCGCGGCCATCGGCAATGATCGCAAGCGCGGCGCAATCGGCAAGCGCCGGGTTGAACGGCCATCCCTTGGGAGCGAGCGCAAATTTCAACCCGCGTTTTTCGCGCCAGCGTTGCAGCTCCATAATGCGATAGGCCAGGCGCAGCGGGTGGCGCTTGGGAAGCGGCAGGCCGCCCGATTGCGGGAAGACCTCGCCGAGATTGACCGGCTTGCAGACGATTTTCGCGCCATGTTTTCGCGCAACGGCGGTGAAAGCCGCATGGCCGATATAGGCCCAGGGCGAAACCAGAGTGAAATAATAGTCGATCGTGCCGCTCATGCGCGCCTCCCGCAGCCAGAATAAAGCGTTGGGGAAAGTGTAGACGTTTTTTCGCGCAATGCGCGCCTTGCAATGAAAAACGCCGGCCGCAGGGGCCGGCGTCGCATTTTGCGGAAGATTACGGTCAGGCGTTCACGCCGCCTTTTTCGGCGCGAACCTCGCGTAGAAGGTTTCGCCCGTCTTGGCCATTTCGCGCAGCAGGGCGGGCGGCGCAAAGCGGTCGCCATATTTTACCGTCAGTTTGTCGCAAAGCTCGACGAATTTTTTCGCGCCCATGAAGTCGATGTAGGAAATCGCGCCGCCCGTGAACGGCGCGTAGCCGAAACCCAGGATCGAGCCGACATCGGCCTCGCGCGGATCGGTGACGACGCCTTCGGCCATGGTGCGCGCGGCTTCCACCGCCTGCACGGCAAGAAAGCGCTGCTCCAAGTCCGCAACGTCTATAGCATCGGGGTCGAGCGCCTTGCCGGCGAGCGTGGACAGGCCTGCCCACAGCTTCTTCTTTCCGCCTTGCGGATAATCGTAAAAGCCCTTGCCGTTCTTGCGGCCGAACCGCCCCTCGTCGACCACCAGCGTTCTGATGAGCTTTTCCTGTGCGGGATCGACGGCCTGTTCGCCGAGATCCTTTTTCGTCGCCTGTACGATCTTCCATGAGAGGTCGATCGCCACTTCGTCGTTGAGCGACAGCGGCCCGACCGGCATGCCCGCCATGCGCGCGACATTCTCGATCATGGCTGGCGGCACGCCCTCCATCAGCATCAGATGCCCCTCGGCGATATAGCGGCCCACGCAGCGATTGGCGAAGAAGCCGCGCGTATCGTTGACCACGATCGGCGTCTTCTTGATGAGACGCACGAAATCGAGCGCGTTCGCGAGCGCCTTGTCGCCGGTCTTCTCGCCCATGATGATCTCGACCAGAAGCATCTTGTCGACCGGCGAGAAGAAGTGAATGCCGATGAAGTTTTCAGGCTTCATCGCTTCGCCCGCGAGCGAGGTAATCGGCAGCGTCGATGTGTTAGAAGCAAATACGACATCCGGCCCAAGCACGGCCTGCGCCTTCTTCGTCGTCTCGGCCTTGACGCCGCGATCCTCGAACACGGCCTCGACCACGAGATCGCAACCCTTCAGATCATTATAGTCGGCGGTCGGCTTGATACGCGCCAGCAACGCATCCTTGTCGGCTGCGCTGGCGCGGCCCTTGGCGATGCGCGCCGAAATCAGCGCATCCGAATGCGCCTTGCCCTTGTCGGCGGCGGCCTGGTCGCGGTCGACGAGCACGACTTCCGCGCCGGCGAGCGCCGTTACATAGGCGATGCCCGCGCCCATGAAGCCCGCGCCGATCACGCCGATCTTCTTGAGGTCGGTCTTCGGTTCGGATTTCGGACGGCGTGCGCCCTTGTTGAGTTCGCCCATCGAAAGAAAGAGCGAGCGGATCATGGCCGCTGCTTCCTTGGAGCGCATGATCTGCGCGAAATAGCGCGTCTCGATTCTGAGCGCGGTGTCGAAGGGAACCTGCAATCCCTCGTAGACGCATTTCAGAATGGCCTTGACGGCAGGATAATTGTCGAAGGTTTCCTTGCGGTAGATGGCGTTGGCGGGCGGCCAGATCATCATGCCCATGGGCGAAAAAATCTTGCCCGAGGGCGATTTGAAATTCTTTTCGTCCCACGGGGCGACCGCCTTGCCGCCGCCCTTGATCCACGCTTTCGCTCGCGACACGATTTCAGCCCTGGGGGCGACTTCGTGCACGAGGTTCATCTGCTTGGCCTTGGCGGGCTTCCAACTGCCGCCCTTGAACAGGAATTGCAGCGCGTCTGGAGCCGCCATCAGGCGCGGGATACGTTGCGTGCCGCCGGCGCCGGGGAAAAGCCCGACCTTGACTTCCGGCAGCCCAACCTGCGCTTTCGGGTCGTCTGCGATCACGCGGTAATGGCAGGCAAGCGCGATCTCGAAGCCGCCGCCGAGCGCAACGCCGTTGATCGCTGCGGCCCAGGGCTTGCCGCAGGTTTCGATGCGGCGGAAAACCTGGCTGCCGCGGCCTGCCTGCGCGACGAATTCCTTCATCGCGGCTTCCTCGCCGCGCGCCTTCACGGCGTCTGCAAATTCCTTCGCCGCGCCCTCCATCATCGTGAGATCGGCGCCGGCGCAAAAAGCGTCCTTGCCCGATGTGAGCACCACGCCCTTGATGGAAGCGTCGGCGACGATGTGATCGACGATCTTGTCGAACTCGTCCATCAGGGACTGGTCGAGCACGTTCATCGGCTTGCCGGGCATGTCCCAGGCAAGGGTCAGAATGCCGTCGGAATCGGTGTCGGTTTTGAAATTGACGAGGTTCATGTGTGCCTCCCGGTCGTCATCGCAAGGAGCAGGGCGACGTGACGATCCATCCCGAATAATCTGGCGGTCTGCGGATCGATTGCTTCGCCTGGCCCGCAATGACGCGAAATGAGTGTCAAACGCGCTCGATAATCGTGGCCGTGCCCATGCCTGCGCCGATGCACAAGGTTATCAGCGCGGTTTGCCCGCCCGTGCGCTCCAGTTCCTCGAGCGCGGTCGAAACGAGCATGGCGCCGGTGGCGCCCAGCGGATGGCCCATGGCGATGGCGCCGCCGCAGGGATTGACCTTTGCGGGGTCTGCGTCGAACGCCTGAATGAAGCGCAGCACCACGGAGGCGAAGGCCTCGTTGACCTCGAAATGGTCTATGTCCTTGATGCTCATGCCGGTGCGTGTGAGCAGTTTCTTGGTCACGTCCACCGGCCCCGTCAGCATGATCGCGGGCTCGGAGCCGATGTTGCAGAACGCCTTGATGCGCGCGCGCGGTTTGAGGCCGGCCTTCTTGCCGGCTTCGGCCGAGCCGATCAATATGGCGGCCGAACCGTCCACGATGCCGGAGGAATTGCCGGCATGGTGGACGTGGTTGATGGCCTCCACTTCCGGATAGCGCTGGATCGCCACGGCGTCGAAGCCGCCCTGTTCGCCCATCATGATGAAGGAGGGTTTGAGCGCAGCCAGCGATTGCATGTCGGCGTCGGGCCGCATGTGCTCGTCATGGTCGAGAATGGTCACGCCGTTGATGTCGCGCACCGGCACGATTGTTTTGGCAAAGCGCCCTTCCTTCCACGAAAGCGCCGCGCGTTTTTGAGATTCCACGGCGTAGGCGTCGACCGCATCGCGCGAAAACCCGTATTTCGTGGCGATGAGATCGGCTGACACGCCCTGCGGCATGAAATAGGCGGGGATCGCGATGGAGGGATCGACCGGCCACGCGCCGCCTTCCGCGCCCATGCCCACGCGGCTCATGCTTTCCACGCCGCCGCCGATCGTCATGTCGTGCTGGCCGGACATGACCTGCGCCGCGGCGAAATTGGCCGCATCCAGACCCGAGGCGCAAAACCGGTTGATCTGCACGCCCGGCACATGATCGCCCAGGCCCGCTGTCAGGGCGGCGGCGCGCGCGATGTCGGAGCCGGATTCGCCAACCGTGTCGACGCAACCAAGGATCACGTCGTCGATCATATGCGTGTCGAGATTGTTGCGCTCCTTCAGCGCGCGAAGACTGCCGGCGGCAAGCTGCAACGTCGATACTTCATGCAGCGATCCGTCGGATTTGCCGCGCCCGCGCGGGGTGCGCACGGCGTCGTAGATGAAGGCTTCGGGCATCATTGTCTCCCTGGATGGGCGCATGCGAATGGTGAGCGGCAAATGAGGCAGGATCAATATTGCGCCGCTCAGCCTCCATTCGTCACCCCGCGTTCGCTATTGGTCTGCTTCAGAATGCTTCCGCCGGCAGGGCCATCATGGTCGCCGCGCCCGTATTGATGCGGGCAAGACGCAGCCCCGTCTCCGGCAGCATGCGCTCCATGTAGAAGCGCCCGGTCGCAAGCTTTGCGTCCATGGCGGACGCCTGCGATGCGTCGCGCGCCTTGCGGGCGAATGCGCCCTCCGCGATGCGCGCCCACATGTAGCCGATCGCCACGAGGCCGAGGAGATGCATGTAGTCGGTGGAGGCGGCGCCCGCGTTGTCGGGATTGGCCATGCCGTTCTGCATCAGCCACATGGTGGCTTTTTGCAGGTCGCCGAGGGCCTTGCCGAGCGGGACGACATAGGGCTTCAACGCCTCGTCGCCTTCCTTTTCCTTCACATAATCGCCGACCGTCTTGAAGAAGGCGATGATCGCGCGGCCCCCGTCCTTGGGCAGTTTGCGTCCCACGAGGTCGAGCGCCTGAATGCCGTTGGCGCCTTCGTAGATCATGGCGATGCGGGCGTCGCGCACGAACTGGTCCATGCCATATTCGCCGACATAGCCGTGGCCGCCGTAAATCTGCTGGGCCATCACGGCATTGTCGAAACCGCGGTCGGTCAGAACGCCCTTGAGCACCGGCGTCATCAGTCCAAGATGGTCGTCGGCGGCCTTGCGCGCGGCGTCGTCGGGCGAGCGGTGCAGAACGTCGGCTTCAAGCGCCGTCCAGAGCGCGAAGGCGCGCGCGCCTTCGTTGAATGCCTTTATTTCGAGCAGCATACGGCGCACGTCCGGATGCACGATAATCGGATCTGCGGCCTGCTGCGGCTCTTTCACGCCGGAAACGGAGCGCCCTTGCAGACGTTCGCGGGCATAGGCGACCGCATTCTGATAGGCGGCTTCCGATTGCGCCAGGCCCTGCGAGGCGACGCCGAGGCGGGCCTCGTTCATCATCGTGAACATGGCGGCGAGCCCCTTGTTTTCCTCGCCGAGCAGAAAGCCTTTCGCGTCATCGTAATTCATCACGCATGTCGCGTTGCCGTGAATGCCCATCTTGTGTTCGAGCGAGCCGCAGGAAACCGCGTTGCGCGCCCCGATCGCGCCTTCTTTCGACACCTCGAATTTCGGCACGATGAACAGCGAAATGCCCTTCACGCCTGCGGGCGCGCCCTCGATGCGCGCAAGCACGAGATGGATGATATTGTCGGCCATGTCGTGCTCGCCGGCCGAGATGAAAATCTTCTGGCCGGCAATGCGGTAGGAGCCGTCGGCGTTCTTCGTCGCCTTGGTCTTGAGAAGGCCGAGGTCCGTGCCGCAATGCGGCTCGGTCAGGTTCATCGTGCCGGTCCATTCGCCTGCGATCATGCGCGTGGCGTAAAGCTGCTTCTGGTCTTCCGAGCCATGCGCGAGAATGGCGGCGACCGCGCCGGAGGTCAGCCCCGGATACATGGAGAAGGCCTGATTGGCGGAATTGATGAACTCGCCGACGGCGTGGGACAGAACATGCGGCAGGCCCTGGCCGCCGTATTCGACCGGCATCGGCAGGCTGATCCAGCCGCCCTCCGCATAGGCTTTATAGGCTTGCCTGAAACCCTTCGGCGTCGTCACCGAGCCATCGGTGGCGCGCTTGCAGCCTTCGCGGTCGCCGCTGAGGTTGATGGGTTGCAGAACCTCTTCCGCAATCTTGGCGGCTTCGTTGAGCACGGCCTCGACCACATCGCGCGGCGCATCGGAAAAGCCGGGCAGATTGTCGTAATTGGCATAGTGCAGAACGTCGTCGAGCAGGAACAGGGTGTCTTCGACAGGGGCCTTGTAGATCGGCATGGGCGCTCCCTTTGCATGCGCATCAAGAGCGCCGCCCGGCCGCTTGGGGGCTTCAGGGCGTTCGCTCCTAATAGTTCATATGTAAACAATAAGGCGGAGCCCGTCAAGCGGCCACAATAGAGCCAGGCCCGTCAAGCGGTCGCAAGAGAGCGAAGCCCGTCAAGCGGCATTTTCGGGGGCGGAAAATAAAAACCCGCCGGCGCGTTCGCAGGCGGGTTGCGGGGCGTTTCGTTGTGGCGTCTTGCAGCGAGGCCGGAATGCGCCCGGCGTCCGGTCAAGACATGAAAATCACGCTGCCGTAGCGCTTCGCGCGTCGTCCGTCATGCGCTTGTGCATTTCGCGCAGGGCGAGGATGGCGCTTTCCAGTTCCTTCTGTTTGCGTTCGAGCTGGGCGATCTGCGTCAGCATCTCGCCTTCCTTCAGATTGAGCGTATTGGAGGCGTCGGCTCGTTCGTCCTTCGGGAGCATGGCGAATATCTGCGTCAGCGTGAAACCGAGGCGCTTGCCCTTCAGGACGGTTTCGAGCCGGCTGCGCGCGGCGTGATCGTAAAAGCGCGAAACGCCGTGACGGATCGGCTTGATGAGGCCGCGATCCTCGTAAAATCGCAGGGCGCGCAGGGTCAGCCCATAGGCGCGCGCCATGTCGCCTATCGTATAAAGACGGTCGCCGGCTTCGTGCGCCGTGCGCAATCCCGCGCTGCCATCGGGTTCCGCAAAAGTCCGCTCCAAAGCCTTTTCCATGTGCCGCTCCATGTGCCGCGCATCCCCTGGGTTAGTTGCGACCGTAGCGGCCGATGACCCATAGGAGCGCTGATTCGCGGCGATACGCAACTTAAAAGTGTAAATTTTATTAAAACAACCTAATGGAAAAAATCCAATAATTAACGAATGTGTATCGAACTCGGTCGAACCTTAACCCGGTGTTTACCATAAACGCTCGAAAGTCCGTTGTAAGGACGGTAGCTTGTCTCTGCTGTCTGATTCGCTTCTTGCGTACCGATTTTCAAATTGATCGACGCGCCCGTGCGACGGGTCCAACGGATGAGATGATGAATAAGGCGGCGCCGTGGAACATCAAGGGAATAGGCCTCAATGCCCGCGAAGCGGCGCGCGAGGCGGCGCAGCGCGAAGGCATGAGCATCGGCGAATGGCTTAACGAGATTATCGCCGAGCGCGCCGGCGACGGCGACCAGGACGATCATCACGACAATCATTACGACGATCTCGATGCGGTTTCCGCCCGCCTTGCCCGCATGCGCGACAACGGCCGCACGCGCCGGCGCGCGGACAATCGCACACGCGGTCGCAGCGCCGACCGCGACGAGGAACGCGCGCGCGGCCGCAGCGACCGCGACGAGGAATATGACGGCGCCCGCCGCCGCAGCCCCTCGCGCAACGCCAGCGCGCGCGAAGTCTCCTGGCGCGATTCCGCCGATACCGAGGAACTGATCGAAAGCGCGCTCGAGGCTTACGACCGTCGCGCCGCGCGCGGCCAGGACAAGACCGCGCGCGCGCTCGCGGAAATGGTCGAGGTCATCGAGACGTCGCAAACCGACCGCAGCCGCGAAGGCCGCACCCTGCAATCGATCTCCAGGCGTCTGGCCGACATCGAACAGAAGGTGTCGCGCAGCGCGGACCGGGCCGGCGCCAGGCCTGTTCGCAACGCGCTCTCGCGGCTGGAGAACAGGATCGAGGATCTCGCCCACGATAAGGAAGCTGACCGTTCCGACGAGGGCCTGCGCGAGATCGACAGCAAATTGTCGGAGATCGCCACCTATCTCGAAGGCGGCGAGCGCAATCGCGTCGACGCCGATCGTCTTGCGCGCATTGAAACGCAACTCGGCCAATTGTCGGAGCAGATGGCCCAGAACGCGAGCCGCCAGACCATCCGCGCCGTCGCGGCCGAAACGGCGGGCGCCCGTTATCAGGCGCAGCCGCAGGCCCATGTGGCCGACGCAGTAACCCAGATCATGCGCCGGCAGCGCGAGCTCGATGGCGACGCGCCGGTTTCACTGGCCGCCCGCCGCGCCGAACCGCGTCCTCCCTTCGATCAGCGTCGCGCGCCGAGCGAATGGGAGACCAGGCTTGCCTCCATCGTCGAGCGTCTTGAGCGCAATATTCCCGCCGAAGGCGCAGTCAGCCAGCCGCAGGCGCTCGCAGGCCTGCAAAGCGACATCGCCCGCATGTCCGAACGTATCGAAAAGATGCGCGAGGAATTTTCGGTCAAGACCGCGCCGCGCGCCGACGCCGACGAAACCATCGACCATTTGCGCCGCGAAGTCGCCGCCGTCTCGCGCGGTCTGGGCGAGCTTGCCCCGCGCGCTTCGGTCTCCTCGCTCGAAAACGCGGTGCGCGACATTTCCGACCGCCTGCATGTCGCGCGCATCGAAGGCGTGCGCGACGCGGTCGCCACTCCCATCGAACAGCTTGCCCGCGAATTGCGTTCGGCCATACGCGATCTCGACCCGCGCGAGGCCATCGGCGGGCTCGAGCAGGACATGCGGACGATCGCCGCCAAGATCGAGAGCCTCGAGACGCAGGGCGGCGTCGATCCGCAGACCATCCGCGCCATTTTCGACCAGACCCGCGAAGTGCGCGATCTTCTTTCGCGCGCAGCGGTCGCGTCGCAAACGACGGAGAAGGCGCACCGCGAACTCGCCGAACTTGCAACCCGGCTCGAACATCCCGGCAATGCCGGCGTCGCGCCGACCGATGTCGCGCGCATCGTTTCCGATATTCGCGCAGTCGTGGCCGACGGCATGGACACCGAAGGCCTACGCACGCTCGAAGGTCGTGTCGAGGGTCTGTCGCAGCGCATAGATGCCGCGCTTGCCGCCAATCAGTCGCAGAACCAGTCGCAAAGCCAGACCCACGAACAGATGGCGATGTTCGGCGACCGCCTGGACAAGCTGCATCGCGCGGTCGCCCAGAGCCTGGCGGCGCCCCGCCAGACGCCGCCGCCCGAAACGAAGAATCTCGAAAGCCTCGTCCGCGATCTCGCCGACAAGGTCGACCGCGCCGCAGCCCCCAGCGCAGGCGGCGAGGAACTGGCCGCCTTGCAGGCCCAGATCGAACTGCTTTCGCGCAAGATCGAGCGTTCCGGCGGCCGCGACGAATCCATCGTTTCGCTCGAACGCATGATCGGGGATCTGTTCGGGCAGCTCAACGAAACCCGCTCCGCAGCTTACGAGGCCGCCGAAGCGGCGGCGCGCACGGCGGCGAGCGAATCCGTGCGCGAGGCGCTCGCAGGCGTCAGCAAAGCGGGGCAGGGCGAGATCGGCCGCGAGATCGCCGACCTGCGCGCCGTTCAGGACGCTTCCGACCAGCGCACGCACGCAACCCTCAAGGCCGTTCACGCCACGCTCGAGCGCGTCGTCGACCGCCTGGCCACGCTTGAGGGCGAGGTGGCGGAACCGCGCGCGGCCATGCGTCGCGAGCAGCCCCCCGTCCAGACGGCGCCCGTTCAGACCGCATCCGTCCAGCCTCCCTCCGCCCAACCTCCCGTCGTGCAGCCGCCGGCGCCGGCTGCCCGTGCGCCCAGGCAAGCGCCGGCGGCCGCTGCGGGCGCGGCAATGGGTTCGACCATGAGCGCGGCCGCAGCGCTCGCGCGTCTGAAGGGCGAAAAGGCCGAGCCGCGTGCGGAATCGCGCGCGCCGCGCGTCGAGCAACCCGCCGCGCCGTCCTCCTCGCAGTCGTTCGACCACGACATGCTCATCGAGCCCGGCGCCGGCCGGAACGCGCGCCCCGCGCCGGCCGCGTCCGCCGCGCAAGCCGACGCCGCCGATTCTTCGCCGCAAGCCGGCTTCATCGCCGCCGCCCGCCGCGCCGCGCTCGCAGCCCAGGCCGCCAGCGCCGCCGCCGAAGAAGCCGAAGCCATCGACGCCGCCGAAAAATCGAAAGGCGAAGGGCAGCTTTCCATGGCGCGTGCGCTCTACGAGCGTCGCCGCAAGCCGATCCTCCTGTCGCTGGCCGCGCTCATCGGCCTGCTCGGCGCCTTGCAGGTCGCGCGGGTCTACACCAGCCGCTCGTCCGGCCTTGCCGAGCCGCCGCCGATCGTGCGTCCGGCCGATCCCGTCTCCGGAAAAGCATCGCCCGCAGACGCAGCGCCCGCCGGTCAATCCACTGGCCAGAACGAATCCGGCGTGTCGGAAAAAGGCGCCGCCATGCCGGCCTCCAACGAAGGAGCGTCCGCCGGCGCCAAGGCCGAGGCGACGCCCGGCGCAGAAACCGCAGCGCCCGCGCAAGCCCCGCGCCGTGTCGATGCGCCGGCCAATCCGCCAGCCAGCTTGCCGACCATGGCCCGTCAACCGCGCGCCGACGCCGGCGCCCTCGACACCGCGCCGGTTGGCTCGATTCAGGGCGCCGCCGCAGCGCTTGCCGTGCCGACCTCCACGCTGGAAAAGATCGCCGCGCAGGGCGACAGCGCCGCGCAATTCGAGCTTGGCGCGCGTCTGGCCGACGGCAACAAGGCCCCGCGCGACCTCAAGGCCGCCCTGCGCTGGTTTGAAAAGAGCGCCGCCAAGGGCGTGGCGCCTGCGCAATATCGGCTGGGCGTGCTGTTCGAGCGCGGTCTGGGCGTCGAGCGCAACGCCGCCACCGCGCGAAGCTGGTATGAGCGCGCGGCCGAGGCCGGCAACATCCGCGCCATGCACAATCTTGCCGTTCTGCTGGCCGATGGCGGCGGCAAGCCCGATTATCCCGCCGCCGCGCGCTGGTTCCGCAAAGCCGCCGAATATGGCGTGCGCGACAGCCAGTACAATCTGGCCATTCTCTACGCGCGCGGGCTGGGGGGCCCGCAGGATCTGATACAGTCCTACGCCTGGTTCGCCGCCGCCGCCGATCAGGGCGACGCCGACGCCGCCAAGAAGCGCGACGAGGTTGCAACGCGCTTCGACGCCAAGACCATGGCGCGCGCCAAGGCGCTGGCCGAAAGCTTCCGGCCGAAGACCCCGGAGGCCGCCGCCAATAACGTGACCCCGCCGCCCGGCGGCTGGCAGGTTCAGCCTGCAAAGAGCAGCGCCAGATCCGGTGACAAGTCCGCCCGGCATACGGTGTCCCGGCTTTGACCGCGTTTTCCTGAACGCAGGCCTGATCGCGCGGGCTCATCGAAGCCGCGCGGATGTCGAACGCGCGGCGGCCTTGTCCGCGCCGCAATCCCCTGGCGTCATGCAATCTAGAGCATATCCCGCAAAAGTTGCAGACTTTTGCGACAAGGATATGCGGTGAAAACAACATGCTAGAGCACGTCACGCGATTTTGGAAAAATGTGACGTGCTCTAGGTTGCGCGCGGCCAATCTTCCGCGCAATCGACGGGAACGCACATGAAATTTCGCAATAAATTCAGCAAACCCTCAACTTTATTGGGCGCTTCCGCATTGATCGTCACGGTTGCATCGGGCGCTTTCGCACAGAACGCCCTGAAGCCCATTCCCAAACCGAGCGACCGCCGCCTCGGCGACCTCGAGGGATGGAGCGACTCGCCCAAGGCCGGTGGTTCCAAGGCCGGTGGTTCCAGGGCGGGCGATTCCAAGGCCGGCGCCCACAAGGGCAAGAAATCCGCCAAAGCTGCAAAGCCCGCCTCGGGAGAGCCGGACGGCGGCATTCCCTTGCCCACCACCCGCGAAAACCCGGACGATTACGCCCCGGTCGGCTTCGACAAGGACGGCAGGCTCGGCACGGGCATGAAATTCTGAACGCGAGGCAAAGTCTCGCATTCAGGAAAGCCCGGCCTCGCGCAAAAGATCGAGCGCATTCGCGGCAATCTCGTTTTTTTCGCGCGCCGCATCGAGCGCGCGCCATGATTTCGGCGCGACGCCTCTTTCCATCTGCCGGGCGAGCACGCCGGGCGTTGCGTCCGAGGGATCGTTGCGCCGCGCGACAATGCGCGCGGCCATTTCTTCCTGCGGCGCGCTGAGCCAGAGCCCCAGAAACGGTTTCCCGCCGGCGCGCGCGATCTGCTCGATCGCTGCGGCCAGTTCGGGCCGGTCGAACACGCCGTCGGCCACGACCGCGCCGCCCAGCGCCAGAATGCGCGCGGCTTCCTCGCGCATGGCGGCGTAGACGCGCTCCGACACGGCGGGCGCATAGGCGTCTGCCGGCAGCCGCTCCTGCGGCGCGACGCCGAACATGCGCTTGCGGATGCGGTCGCTCGACAAAATCCGCGCGCCGGGCGCTGCGCCCAGATATGGCGCAAGCGCCGCCGCCAACGTCGATTTGCCCGAGCCGGAAAAGCCGCCGACCGCCACAAGCATATTTTCGCACGGCGTCAGAAAACGCTCGGCGAGATAGAAATAGGCCTGCGCTTCTTCACGCAGCGCTACGGCCTTTTCGGGAGGGGCGCTGCTTGCCTGCGCCGCCCCGACATGCGCGCGGATGCTGGCGCGCAGCGCCATGAAAAAGGGCAGGGCCGGTAGCCCGTCCGCCTCGTCGTTCATGTCGAGATAGCGATTGAAAACGAGATTGGCTTCCTGGGCGAGGCCGCGATGGATGAGGTCCATCAGCAGAAAGGCCAGATCGTAGAGAACGTCTATGCTCGCCAGCTTCTCGTCGAATTCGAGCGCATCGAACGGCGTCGGTTCGCCTGCAAACAGACAGATGTTGCGCAAGGTGAGATCGCCGTGGCACCGGCGCACCTTGCCGGCCGCCCGCCGCGCATCGAGCAGCGGCGCGATTGCCGCGAGTTTTGCGCGCAACGCACGCTCGAAACATTCCATGCGCTCGGGCGTTGCAAGCCCGGATGCCGCCAGTGCGCCTTCATCGACATGCAGAACGTGCTCTATGCCGGCGGCGCCGCCAAAATCCGGGCGGGGCGGGGCGCTGGCGTGGAAAGCTGCGAGCTTCTCGGTAAGCTGCGTCATGATATCGCTTGTCAGCGCGCCGCGCTGCGCCATCTGGTCGAACAGATCGGCCTGATCGAAACTGCGCATTTCCAGAATCGTCTCGATTTTTTCGCCCGCGCCATCCAGCGCCAGTTCGCCGGAAGCCTCGCGCGTCACCTGACGCAATCCGAGATAAATGCCGGGCGCCGTGCGTCTGTTGATCTTCAGTTCGGTCTGCGCAGCCTGCGCGCGTTTTTCCGGCGTGGAAAAATCGAGATAGGAAAATGAAACAGGCTTTTTGATCTTGAAGGCGCGCCCGTCGCCGACAATGACGCGCGAAATATGCGTGTCGATGATCTGGCGGCCGCTTTTGAGGCGTGCGCTCAGAAATCGCGTGATGTCGTCGAGTTGGGACATGGATTGGACCGGCGCCAGCGTCTGAAGGCGCCGTCAATCTGGCCGTCGTCGCACACCCGATGAAATCCGCCGGAGCGGATTCCATCTGAAAGCCAGACAATCCCGTGGCGGGAAGTTCCCGCGGAGAGGGAGTGGCTTTGCGTGTCGCGCCATGCAATGACGGCCGGAGCTTATGCGGGCTTCTTCTTGCCTGCGCCAAGGCCCATCTGGCGCGAGATCAATTCCTTCATGATCTCGCTGGTGCCGCCGTAAATGCGCTGGACGCGGGCGTCCGCATAGGCCTGCGTGACGCCATATTCCCACATGAAGCCGTAACCGCCGTGCAATTGCACGCAAGCGTCGAGCACGCGGCCCTGCATTTCCGAAAGCCACAGTTTGGCCATCGAGGCGGTCGCCGAATCCAGCGTGCCCGCGATCTGCATTTCCAGGCACTTGTCGACGAATACACGCCCGACCTCGACCTCGGTCTGGCATTCCGCAAGCTTGTAGCGCGTGTTCTGGAATTCAGCCAGCGGCGAACCGAAGGCCTTGCGGTCCTGCACATATTGCACGGTGTTGTCGATCGCCGCCTGCGCCGAGGCATGCGCGGTGATGGCGATCTGGAGGCGTTCCCACGGCAGTTTCTGCATGAGATAGATAAAGCCTTCGCCTTCCTTGCCGAGCAGGTTTTCGGTGGGAACGCGCACGTCGTCGAAGAACAGTTCGGATGTGTCCTGCGCCTTGAGGCCCAGCTTCTTCAGGCGCTTGCCTTTGCGGAAGCCCGGCGTTCCCTCGTCGACAATGATAAGGCTCACGCCCTTGGCGCCGGCGTTCGCGTCGGTCTTGGCGACGACGATCACGTGGTCGGCGTGCCAGCCGTTGGTGATGAAGGTCTTGGCGCCGTTGATGATGTAATGATCGCCCTTGCGCTGCGCGGTCGTGCGCACGCCTTGCAGGTCCGAGCCCGTGCCCGGCTCCGTCATGGCGATGGCGCCGATCTTCTCGCCGCGCGCCATGGCCGGCAGATATTTCTTCTTCAGGTTCTCGGAGCCGTAGCTTGCGATATAGGGCGCGACAATGTCGTTATGCAGACCGAAGCCGAGGCCGCTCGTATTGGCGCGCGCGACTTCCTCGATCAGCACGGAGCTCATCGCCTCGGTTGCGCCGGCGCCGCCATATTCGGGGGAGATCGTGGGCAGCAGCAGGCCCTGTTCGCCGGCCTTCAGCCAGACCTCGCGGTCGACATAGCCCTGCGCCTCCCATTTCTCATGAAAGGGTTTTGCATGTTCGTCGAGAAAGCGGCGAACCATGTCGCGAAAGAGATTGTGGTCTTCGTTGAAAATGCTGCGTTCGATCATTTGGTCTCTCGTCGTGTCTCGAAATCGCGCCTTGCGCTGATTTGGCGCCGATCCGTGTGTCGATCCGTCCCTGGATCCGTGTGTCGATCCGTCCTTGCGCGAAAACGCCAGACCTTCGCCCGGCGCGCAGCATCGTGCAAGCCTTACGCTTTACATGGCGGCTCTGCTATTCCGACAGGTGGAATTCGACATTGATCTGACCGGAGCCGCTGGAGGGGAAATAGGGCGTCAATTCTTCCGCCTTGCCTGTAAAATCGCCCCAGCCCAGCATGCCGAACAGCATGTGGGTGTCGCACATCAGCGCCTCGCCGTTGCACTTGGTCGAATATTCCGGAAGCATGGCGCAAAATTCCTTGTAGCGGCGTTCCTTCCAGAGATCGACCACGCGCAGGTCCATCTGCCGGTTGAACTCGCTGCCAACCTGCTCCCATTGGTTGTCGCCGACCTGATCGTTGGCCACGAGCTTGTGGGACAGCGAGCCCGAGGCCAGCACCGCGACATTGAAAGGCGAGGCCTCGACCGCTTTTCGCACGGCCGCGCCAAAAGTCCGGTTTTCCTGCACCGTTGCAAAAATCGGCGCGGCCACCGAGACCACCTTGGCCCAATTGTCCTTGTTCATGTAGTGCATCGGCACGATGGCGCCGTATTCGAGCGGCAGCGTCTCCACCTTGTGGGCCATCACCTCGAGCCCGTCTTTTTTGGCCTGCGCCGAGATGGCGTCGGCAAGATCGGGATTGCCGGCATAATCGTAATCCATGTTCTGGATCATGTGCGGCGCTTCGTGGCTCGTATAGACGCCCTTGTGCCGCGCATTGGCGTTCATGTGGCAGCCGAAGTTCGACAGCCAGTGCGTGTCGAACACCAGAAACGTGTCTGCGCCGCGTTCGCGCGCGCGGCGCCCGATTTCGCGCAGACCGTCGATGGCCGCCTGCCGCTTGCCGAACAGCGGGCCCGGACGCTCCGAAATCAGAATGGACGGCACATGCGCAATCTTGGCGGCCAATACGACCTTGCCCATAGACGCCTCCCCTGGCGATTTTAGCGGAATAAATTTGTTCACATGTTAAATTATATGCGCTTCATTGTCTATTGTGGCGCAAGGTCGCAGCGCAAGGTCGCAGCGCCAGGGCGAACGTCAAAGCTCACGAAACACAGCCTTGTCAGCAATCATTTAACGAGTTAAATATTTCAGGAATTCGATTGGAGAAGATCCATGTTCGAGCAAAACAAGGCGCGTCTGCAACCTCTTTTGCAAACTCTGGCGAGAGACGGGATTGGCCATTGGATCGGCGGACGGCGCGTGGAAAACCGGTCCGGCGCGACCTTCGAGACGCGCTCGCCGGTCGACGGTTCGCTGATCGCCAAAGTGGCGCGGGGCGAGGCCGCCGACATTGCCGCGGCGGCGCAGGCCGCCAGGGACGCATTCCCGGCCTGGCGCGACATGGCTGCGCCCGCGCGTCAGAGACTGCTCCACCGTATCGCCGACGCCATCGAAAAACATGCCGACGAGATCGCCACGCTCGAATGCTGGGATACGGGCCAGGCATGGCGCTTCATGTCCAAGGCGGCCTTGCGCGGCGCCGAGAATTTCCGCTTCTTCGCCGATCGTTGTCAGTCCGCGCGCGATGGGCGCAACATGCCCTCGGCCGCGCACTGGAACGTCTCGACGCGCACGCCCATCGGCCCTGTCGGCGTCATCACGCCGTGGAACACGCCCTTCATGCTCTCCACATGGAAGATCGCGCCGGCGCTGGCGGCCGGATGCACGATCGTCCACAAGCCCGCCGAATGGTCGCCCGTGACCGCC
>JBKDZW010000112.1:0-24410 GCA_047971685.1 Rhodoblastus sp. | reverse complement strand
TCTCTCAGTATGAATAGAAAACCGGCAGCGACGCCTCTTCCAGCATGACGCTGGTCACGCCGCCGAGCGTGAGCTGGAACAATCTGGAATGGGCGAAGGCGCCCATGACCAGCAGATCGGCCCGCGCCGAGGACAGATAGTCGCGTAAAGTGCGCCCGGCGTCGTCGTGCGTCATCGGTAGGTCGACGAGCTTCAATTGCGCGCAGCTTCGCGCCAGATGGCGCGCAATATCCGATCCCTCGAGATTTTCGGCTCCATTGTCGATGATGCAGACGACCTCGACTTGCTCGGCCTGCGCGTTGAGGTGCCTGGCGTCGCCAATCGCCCGCGCCGCGCGCGCGCCTCCGTCCCAGGCGACGACGATCCGTCTGGCCGCTGCGCCCTTGGTCCATTGGCCGGGCACGACGACCGCAGGCCGCCCGCTGTCGAACAGCATGGCCTCGATCAGCCCCGTCTCCGAGGACAATGCGCCGCGCGCCTGCGGCAGAACCACAAAATCGCTGGCGCGCGCGCCGGCCACCGCCTGTTCGAGCCCATCCTGATAGCGACCCGGCAATATCTCGCAATCGAAGGAGACGCCCGACAGGCGCGCTGCGGTCTCGATTTTCGTCTCCAGCGCCTTGGCGGCGGCCATGCGCTCGGCGTTCACCTGGGCGACCAGCGCCTGCACCATCGGCAAGAGACGCGCCGTCGGCAGGTTCAGGTCGGGCGGGACGATGCGGCAGGACAGATGCGCGCGCGTCTGCTCGGCGAAGGCGACCGCATAATCGATTGCAGCCGCAGCCTGCGTCTCCTTTTCGGCGATCATGGCGAGGCAAATCGTATTGATGGGCTTTCTGGCGGACATCGCTTCCTCTTTTCGCTGCATCCCCGTGCGCCCCGCCCATCGCGCATGCGCGCACTTTATGGGATGGAAGGCGCCCCGGATATGGTCCTTGCAGCGCTCAGGAGCAAGGCGCGCCGCCCCCTGTCTTGTCGGGCGCCGCCTTGCCCCGTATTGTCCGCGCCGATGGATCATCCTTCGCCAAGCGACATGCCGGCCGGACCGGCCGATCACCCCGGACCGCGCCGTCGTTTCCGCGCGGTGCCCATTCGCATCATCTTGCCGAATCTGGTGACGCTGCTGGCGCTCTCCATGGGCCTGACCGCCATTCGCTTCGCCATCGAGGGGCGTTTTCGGACGGCGGTGCTGGCGATTATCGTCGCCGCCATTCTCGATGGTCTCGACGGGCGCATCGCGCGCGCGCTGAAGGGAACCTCGCGGTTTGGCGCAGAACTCGATTCGCTTGCCGATTTCGTGGATTTCGGAGTTGCGCCCGCATTGATTCTCTACATGTGGAATTTGCAGGAAATCAAGGGGTTAGGATGGTTTGCCGCGCTTGTTTTCGCAACTGCGGCGGCGCTGCGTCTGGCGCGTTTCAATGTCATGGTCGACGATCCCGAGCGCCCCGCCTGGACGGCCAAATTCTTCGTTGGCATGCCCGCGCCCGCCGGCGCCTGCCTTGCTCTTTTACCGCTCTATCTTCATCTCTCGGACCTCGAAATGCCCGTGGGCAGGGCCTATGCCCCCTGGCATATCGCCTTTCTGCTGTTCGTGGCCTTCCTGATGGTGAGCCGCATTCCGCATTTTTCCGGCAAGTCGCTTGGCCGTGTGCCCAGGGAATATGTGGTTTTCGTATTGTTCGGCGTGGCGGCGGTCATTTTGCTTCTGGCCACCTATCCAATGGAAATGCTGGCCGCGCTCTGCCTGATCTACCTCGCCATGATCCCGTTTTCGATGCGCAGCCACAACCGCTATGTCGCGCGCGACAAGGCTGTGCGCGCCGCAGCCGGGCAGGGCGCGTCCTGAGCCGGATTGGCGCCGGGGCCTGTCGGAAAGCCGCGCATCCCCGGAATGCGCGCTCCCGGAATGCGTCATTGCAGTTCACAAACCGGTCGTTCTCGATTAGGGTCCGCCGCGACGAGGCCGGGCTGTCCTATTGACCCGGCTTTTCTGCGTCCGACTTGGCGCGAAAAGGATCCAGATGGCGAAGGAAGAATTACTCGAATTTCCCGGCGTGGTGAGCGAACTCCTGCCCAACGCGACTTTCCGCGTAAAACTCGAGAACGATCACGAGATTATCGCACATACGGCCGGCAAGATGCGCAAGAACCGCATTCGCGTGCTGACGGGCGACCGTGTTCTCGTCGAAATGACGCCTTACGACCTTACCAAAGGCCGCATCACCTATCGTTTCAAGTAACCGCTTCGCACGGGGCGCGCCGACGTGACAGACAAGAGTTCCGCCTGGCGCCCAAAGCTCGTTTTGGCCTCGGGCTCGCCGCGCCGGCTGGAATTGCTCCAGCAGATCGGTCTGGAGCCGGATGCGCTGCTGCCGGCCGATGTCGATGAAACTCCGAACAAGAACGAATTGCCGCGCGTGCTGGCGCAACGGCTCGCGGTGGAGAAGGCGCAGGCCGCCCGCAGGATCGCCGTAGCGCGGCCCGAAATCGGCGAATCCTTCGTTGTCGCCGCCGATACGGTGGTCGCGGTCGGGCGCCGCATCCTGCCCAAATGCGAATTGCTGGAGGAGGCGGGCGATTGCCTGCGGCTGCTGTCGGGCCGCCAGCACCGCGTCTACACCGGCCTGGCGCTTGTCACGCCGCGCGGGGCGGAGCGCAAGCGCATCGTTGAATCGCGTGTGCGTTTCAAGCGCCTGTCGGGCGCCGAAATCGAATCCTATCTCACGTCCGGCGAATGGCGCGGCAAGGCAGGCGGCTACGCCATTCAGGGGCTTGCGGGCGCCTTCGTGGTCAAGCTCGTCGGCTCCTATTCCAGCGTCGTCGGCCTGCCGCTCTACGAGACGCAATCGCTTCTGCTGGGCGACGGTTTTCCCGCGCGTCTGGCCTGGGCGAACAGGGCCTGAGGCGGCGTGAGCAAGGCCCGCCCTCCGGCGCCCGCGCGCGCATGCCCGATCTGCAAGAAGGCGTCGGTCGAGCGATACAAGCCCTTCTGCTCGAAGCGCTGCGCCTCCATCGACCTCAACCGCTGGCTCTCGGGCGGCTACGCCATAGCCGGCGCGCCCGCAGGCGATGAGGACGACGAGACGATCAAGAACAGCCCGCCGGAAGAATGAACGGACGAGCCGGCAAAAGAACTTGCCAAGCGCGGCGGGGCTTTCTATACACCCCACGCGCCGGTTCGCCGGCCGCGCCCAGGTAGCTCAGTTGGTAGAGCATGCGACTGAAAATCGCAGTGTCGGTGGTTCGATTCCGCCCCTGGGCACCATTTTCCCAACCAAACCAGTCCAGAAACATCCAGAAATCACTGAAAAAGAAGTGATTTCGGCCATTTTTGCGTCCAAAGCCGTCCATTTGGGCGTGTTGGTATGCGGCCCAATTCGTTGGTAGGGCGCTCTACCAACACCGGCTATACCAGCATGGCTCTCACCGACATTCAAATCCGCTCCGCCACCCCCGCAAGATCGTGCCCAAGCACGAGCGGCGGCTTGTAGGGCAAAATCAATTTGAACGCGCCGTCGCGGATCTTGGAATCGAGTAGGTTGAGCCCGGCGGCCTTCACTTCGACCAGCACCTCATCAGGGGCGACTTGCGGAGCGGACATTTCGCCGAGCCGAAGCGTCTGCTTCTTGCCGTAGCGGTCGAGAATGAAGGCTTTCATGGGTGACTATTCCTGCTTCTGGGGCAAGCAAAGGCGTGCGAGAGGATGTCTGATCGAGACCGCCCTACGCCGCGCGATGGCGATGCATCACCACTTCTCGGTCCAGGGCCGAAGGACGATCTCGAATGCCCATGTCGAGCGGTGCTGGCGATGCAATTGCAGATAGACCTCGGCAATGCGATCGGGGTCGGCCATGTTGTCGTCGACCGTCGCGCCCGCCCGACGATGCGCGCGTGTGCCGTCCTCCTGCGTAAAGCCGATCGCAGCGTCGATCGGCGCATTCGCCACGTGAATGCCCAGCGGCGCCAGTTCCCGCGCCATGCTCTGCGCAAGCCCGGTCTTGGCGTGACAGGCCATCGCAAAGGCGCCGCTTGAAGGAAACCCCTTGAGCGCCGCGCTCGCGTTCGTGAAAACGATCGTGCCTCTCACGCCATGATGATTGGGTGCGTTCTCGCGCATGCAACGGGCGGCTTGCTGGCCTACGAGAAATGCGCTGAAGGCCGCATTGCGGATCGTTGCGAACGCCATCTCCGGATCGGCTTCGGTGATCTTCTTCCCGAAAATGCCGGCGACTCGCCCGTCGATATTGTGCACGACCAATCTCGGCGGCCCGATCTCCTGGACGACCTCCCGGAACAACGTTTCCACGGCGGCCGGATTGCTCGCGTCGCAGGAATAGCGGCGCACGCCGTGGTCCTTCTCGAGGTTCAGCAAAGCCGGTTTGTCGCAGTCTCTCGCGGCTATTGCGACCTTGAACCCGTTTGCCGCGAACAGTCGCGCGCAACTGGCGCTAATGCCGGGCCCGCCGCCGACGATGAGCGCTACGTCCCGTGCTGCGTTCGCTTCGCGTTCGTTCATGACGGCATCCATTCCTGCACAATGTTGAGAAGAGGCTGACGCGCGCCGAAAGCCGCTACAAGGGCTGACGCATGGTCGAGTGGGTGAAGCCCGATGGGCGCGCCCGGAAAAGGAAGATTAGCAATCCCGCCGTAGTCGCTGCCGCCAGCACGAGCGACAGGGCGAGGAAGGCCGTCGTCGGCAACGCGGTCGCGACGACGATCGCCAGCGCCGCGATCGCCATCTGGAGGAATCCAAGCAGCGCCGACGCAGAGCCCGCACGTTCGCCGAACGGCGACAAGGTCAGCGCCGTGCCGATTGGATTGGCCGTGCCCATCCCGAACAGGAAGACCAGCATCGGCAGGAGATAGGCGGCGAAATTGCGGAAGCCGGCGAGAGCCAGCAACGCCATCAGAACGCAACCCGCGCATGCGATGGCGAGGCCGTATCCTGTCACTGCCGCGAGGCCGCGACGTTGGGCGAGACGCGGCGCCAGAAAACCTGCGCCGAAGACGACGAAGACCGTTCCCGCGTAGAACAGGCTTAAGGAAAGGGGCGAGAATCCGAGGCCGTCGACGAGAATCGCAGGCGTCACGGTGAAGACGGCGAACAGCCCGCCGATCACAAACGAGACGCTGGCGGCGGGGACGATGAACCGGCGGTCGCGCAGGAGCGCGAAATAACCACGCAGGATCTCGGCCAGATCGAGATTGCCGCGCGCGCCGCAATGCGTTTCGCCGACGGACACGGAATAGGCGATCGCCAGCGCAAGTCCGAACGTCGCGACGGCGATGAAGGTCGATCGCCAACCGAATGCGTAATCGAGCCCGCTGCCGATCAGCGGCGAGAATCCAGGCGCCGCCGCCATCGCCACCATAATGAAGGAGAGCACGCGGGCCAGTTCGGCGCCGGAAAACAGGTCGCGGGCGATCGCGCGCGACAGCACGGACGACGCGCAGACGCCGATCGCCTGCACGATGCGTCCGGCGACGATGACCGGCAGTGTCGTCGCGACGGCGCAGAGCAGGCTGCCTGCGATGAAGACAGCGAGCCCGGCCAATATGATCGGGCGACGGCCGTAACGATCCGACACGGGGCCGACCGCGAGCTGGCCGATGGCGAAAGTCGCGAAGAACGCGCTCATCATCGCGCCGGTGGCGGCCGTCGGAACGCCGAACGAGGCGGCGATGCCGGGCAGCGAGGCAAGCAGTATATTCGTCGCCAAAGTTCCGAGCGCAGCAAGCGACGCCAGGATCGCGAGCAGCGACAGCGTAGGCCGGAGCGACACCGAGGGGTCGTCGTGTTCAACCATGTGGGTGTCCTTGAACATGCGGGCTTCGGCGCTGTTCATGCGAGCGCCGCGCCTAGCTTTCGAGATCGAACAGCAGCAGCGTCGAAGTCGCAGTGGCGCACAGGCGTCCGCTGGCGTCGTGCAGCGTCGCCTCGGCGAAGGCCGCGCGCCGCCCGATGGACGTGACGCGCCCGACAGCGCGCACCTCCCCGCTCTTGTCGCTAAGGCCGCGCAGATAGGAGACCTTCAATTCGAGCGTGGTGTGACCGCGCCCTGGCCCGAGTTGCGAATGGACGGCGATGCCGCATGCGCTGTCGAGCAAGGTCGCGGCATAGCCGCCGTGTACCGCGCCGAGCGGATTATAGACGCTGTGGTCAGGCGTCCCGACGAAGACCGCGTGACCGCGCTCGATCTCGGTCAGTTTCAGGCCGAGCGTCTTGATCATCGGCGCTTCGCGGCCGCTGGCCATCAAGGCGCGGATTTGTTCGAGCCCGTCGAGGGCTGCATGTCCGAGGTTGTTCATGTCGTTCACCATGGTTCGTGGAACGGCCGCACTTCGGCCAGGAACGACCAGGCGTCGCGCGGTTGATGTGCGAGGTGATAGACTTCTGCGGCGATGGATTTCGGCGAGATGAAGAAATCGTCCTTGGCGTCCGGCATCCGCTCGCGCTGCCAGGGCACGTCGATTACCGCGTCGATCACGAGATAGGCGACGTGAACGCCTTTTGGTCCGAGATCGCGCGCAAGCGATTCCGCGAGAATGCGTTGGGCCGCCTTGGTCGGCGCAAATCCCGCGAAATTGGCCTTGCCGCGCTGCGCCGACGTGTTGCCGGTTACGATGATGGCGCCCTCTCCCGCCTCGACCATCGCCGGCGCCGTCAGGCGGGCCAGATGAAACAGCGCCATCGTGTTCGTTTCGAAATTGCGCCGGAGCGTCTCGGCGTCGACCTTCATGAAAGAGCCAAAGGCGCCGCCGACCGCATTGTGGACGACGATCTTGGGTTGCCCGAGCGCCGCAACCACGCGCTCGAGCGCGGCGGCGTCGGTCACGTCGCAGGGGACGGCGAGGGAGTCGGGAATTTCCGTCGCCAGCGCGGCAAGGCGCGCTTCGTCGCGCGCCAGCATGGCCACGCGATAGCCGCCGTCGGCGAAGCGGCGCGCTACGGCGGCGCCTGTTCCCGGCCCGACGCCCGTGACGAGGGCGAGAGGCTTGGTCGTTGACTGGCTCATGCCGTTTCCTCCAGTTGCGCGAGATGTTCACGCAGAAAGTCGAGGCGATCGTTTCCGAAGAACATGGCGTCGCCGACGAACATTGTGGGCGACCCGAACACGCCGCGTTCCGCCGCCTTCTTCGTGTTGGCCGCGAGCTGCGCGACGGTTTCCGGCGTATCGATCCGCGCGGCGATTGGAGCGGGATCGATGCCTGCCGCAGCCATGGCCGCCAGAATGTCTGCTCTCGTTGCAAGCGGTTTCGCTTCGCTCCAGCCGGCGCGGTAGAGCGCCAGCGTGATCGCGTCGGCCTCCGCAGCGTCGCGTGCCGCAAGCACGGCGCGGGAACAGGCGTCGCCGTCGTTCTCGCGCATATCAGACGGATTGAACGGGATGCGATAGCGCTGCGCCCAGCGCGCCAGATCGACGCGCGCATAGCGGCCCTTCGCGGCGCAGGTGATCGTCGTCGGCGTGTTGCCGACGATCTTCATGACTTCGAGGATCTGCATTGGCAGCAGCGCGACCTCGACGCCCATCTCGCGCACTTGCGTGAACGCCAGATAGCTGTACGGACTACGGAAAGCGTAAAAAAACGCGATCTGTCGACTCCTCTGCCGCCTCCATTTTCGAGATGTTCGAGAAGCGCGCGGATGGCTTCGTCCGCGCCGGGACCGGGGCGAAGGCTGATGCGGTCGGGCTTCGCCGCCACGCCCGTTTCCGGATCGATGAGCGCGAGCGTCAGCTTGCGTCCGGTGATGCGGTCGACCGTTTCGACGGTGGGGGCGTTGAAGCCGGTCGCGTCCCAGCGGTCGCCCCATTCGCGCAAGGCCACGCCCACCTTCCAGAGATCGCGTCCCTTCGCCGTCAGGCGATATTCGTCGCGCGGCGGGCGCTCCTGATAGCGCACCCGCTCGATGATCCCTTGTGCCTGAAGATGCTTGAGACGCGCCGCCAGCGTCGCGTCGGGAATGCCCGTGCTCGCGCGCAGATCGTCGTAGCGCCGCAGACCGAGCAGCAGGTCGCGGATCAGCAGCAGCGACCAACGGTCCCCGATCAATTCCAGCGCGCCTGCAATCGAGCAGCGCATTCCGGCGAAGGATTTTGGTTTCATGGGCAGGGGCCTCTTAACTTCAATTATTGAAGTAACGTTTCGCAAAAATGTCAAGCGCTCAAAATTTGGCTTGCAGATCGATTTGACGGGGTGGTCGCCGGTTTGGGATGCAACTTGTGCAAAATCAACAAGACGCCGTGAGAAGACCGTTGGTCTCAACGCAACAAGACACGTCTTGCCGCAAGAGCCCGCTCTGCGACAGCAACCAGATGAAACAGAATGGTCTGGGCGTTGGTATATTTGTTGGTATAATTTTTTGGGGCTATGAAAATATATAGAAAACAGCGCATTATGCGTTATATGTGATGCCGCCCCTGGCGCCGTTTTCTCATCCAAAGCAGCCGGGCAATGCCAGGAGATCGCTAAAAACAGGCGATTTCGGCAGTTTTGCGTTCAAAGGCGCCCATATTCCCTGCAAAGGCGCGCCACGCAGGCCTCGCTCGATTGCCGCCAGTCCGGCAGGGCTATGTCGAAGGCGGCTTTTATCCGCCCGTTGTCGAGCCGCGAATTGGCCGGGCGTCTGGCTGGCGTTGGATAGGCGGCGCTGGCGATGCGCTTGACGGCGACCGGGGCGCGTCCGTGTCCGGCGGCCTGCGCGAAAACATGTTCGGCGAAATCGGCCCAGCTCGCCTCGCCCGCGCCGCTCATGTGAAATACGCCGCGCAGGTCGGGCGAAGAATCCGTGCGCATGCGCCGGGCGATCGCAAACAGCGCGTCGGCAATGTCGATTGCGCTCGTGGGATTGCCGATCTGGTCGGCGACGACGCCGATCTCGGCTCGGGTCTCGCCAAGCCGCAGCATGGTCTTCACGAAATTATTGCCGAACGGGCTGTAGACCCAGGAGGTGCGCAGGATCGCGTGGTTGTCGCAGGCCGCCGCGACCTTCTGTTCGCCTGCAAGTTTGGAGCGGCCATAGGCCCCGGTGGGGTGGGTCGCGTCGTCCTCGCGGTAGGGACGCCCGAGCGCGCCGTCGAATACGTAATCGCTCGACAGATGCAGCAGCGGCGCGCCGAGTTCGGCGGCGATTTCGGCGACAAAGCCCGCGCCGTCGCCGTTGATGCGCATGGCGAGATCGGGCTCGCTTTCGGCCTTGTCGACGGCTGTATAGGCGGCGGCGTTGACGATCACGTCGCAGCGCGCCGCGCGCAGGCTCGCCAGCACGGCGTCGCGATGGGCAAGGTCGAGCTGCGGGCGCCCCAGCGCGATCAGTTCGACCTCGCGCGGCGCGCGCTCGATCATGGAAGAAACGACCTGGCCGGCAAGGCCCGTGACGACGACGCGCATTTCAGTCGAAAGCCTCCGGCGGTTTGCTCAAGGCGCGGCCGGTCTGGCCGCGCTTCGGCTGGGGTGTGCGCGGCCGGTCTGGCCGCGCTTCGGCTGGGGTGTGCGCGGCCGGTCTGGCCGCGCTTCGGCGCTCGCGCCGCCAGCGAAAACGCCAACCGTCTTGTAGAAGATTTCCGGGACGGGTTCGAGCCCCGCAAGGCCGTTGCGCCCGATTGGCTTTCGTTGTCGCGGCCAGTCTGGATTGGGATGCGCAAAACCCGATGCGCGAGGGCCGCGCGCCTATATGCGGCCGGCCCGGCGATTGTCAGGCCCGGCCGGCGCCTGCGCCTGTCCTGGCCTTGGCGCGCGTCAGCGCGGCGAGGATCAGCGGCGTCCGGTCGTTGCCGAAATACATGTCCGTTTTATCGACGAAAACCGTCGGCGACCCGAAGCCGCCGCGCGCAATCAATTCCTCGGTGTTTTCGCGCAAGGCGTTCTTGATCTCGGGGCGCGCGACGCCTGCAAAGAAATGCGCGGGATCGACGCCGACGCTTTTGCAGATGCGGGTCAATGCGTCGTCCTGCGAAATATCCTCGTCGCGCCCCCAATAGGCTTCAAAGGTCGCTTGCGCGAAATCCACGAGCTTGCCTTCCGGCTCGAGGAGAATGCAGCCGCGCATGGCCTTCACGCTGTTCACGGGAAAGACGCGCGGCGGCATTTTGATGTCGAGCCCCGAAAGGCGCGCCCAATCGCCCAGATCCTTCAGCATATAGGCGGCTTTCGCCGGCACGGGTTTTTCGCGCGAGGCGTAGACGCTTGGATTGACGGTGTTGAAGACGCCGCCGACCAGAATGGGTTTCCAGACGATCTTTTCGCCGAATTCCGCCGCAAGCGGCTGAATGGTATGAAAGCCCAGATAGGTCCAGGGGCTCGAACAGTCGAAGAAAAATTCGATCACGGCGTCATCCCTCCATGCTGCGATTGTCGCGCGGGAGGAAGCGGCTTGTCGAGGCAAATGCTGAAGGGATGCAATTAAGAGAGACCGTCTATGCCAACGACGCCTATGTCGCACGGCAGGCCGCGCAATCTTCTGCGCGAAAAAAAACCGGTCTGCATGCAGGCGATGCGCGCGTGACGGATCGCGCGGCGGATGCTATGGCCGAATCAACCGCAATCAGTCCGAAGCCGCCCATGCCTCCCTTCAAGCTCGCCATCGTCCCCGTCACGCCGTTCGAGCAGAATTGCTCGATCATCGTTTGCGCCGCCACCAACAAGGCGGCGGTCGTCGATCCCGGCGGCGATCTCCCGCGCATCGAGGCGGCCCTTGCCCAGACCGGCGGCGCGCTTGAAAAAATCCTCATCACGCACGGCCATATCGACCATATCGGCGCCGTCGCCGAACTCGCCCGCAAGACCGGCGTCCCGGTCGAGGGGCCGCATCCGGGCGACAAGACATTGCTCGAGCAATTGCCGCAGATCGCCAAGGGCTATGGCTTTCCCCCCGCGGATGCGGTCCATCCCGACCGCTGGCTGGAGGAGGGCGATGTCGTGCGCGTCGGCGATATCTCCTTCGACGTGCTGCATTGCCCCGGCCATTCGCCCGGCAGCGTCGTTTTCGCCTGGCGGCGCGACGATGCCCACAAGGACGACCAGGGCCTGGCCATCGTCGGCGATGTCCTGTTTCGCGGGTCCGTCGGACGCACGGACCTGCCCGGCGGCGATCACGCCACGCTCATCCGCATGATCGAGACCAAGCTCTTTCCGCTTGGCGACAATACGGCTTTCCTGCCCGGCCACGGCCCGATGGGAACGATCGGCCAGGAACGTCAGATCAATCCTTTCCTTTAATCCTAACCGCCCGTTAACGGTTTACTTACCGCCTCGACGTATGGGTGCCGCTTCGGCCGCCCCGTTTTGCAGGGGCGTTTGCGTACTGCCTGCAAGGTGCGGGCAAGGATAGGGACATGTATTGTGTAGCCTCCGTCCGTACGAATTCGCGGCCTGAAATCACATGTCATTTGACGAAGCATAGTTTGGCTTGACCGGGCCAGGCGCCGCTGCATCCTCGACAGGCGCCGCTGCATCCTCGACAGGCGGCGGCGTTGTTCGGACGGTCCATGGAGATTGTCTTGATCCATTCCTCGTTCTGGCGCGAACGCCGCGTATTTCTCACCGGGCATACGGGCTTTGCGGGCGCCTGGGCCTGCCTGATGCTGGAGCGCCTGTGTGCGCGCACGACCGGCTTCGGCCCCGCGCCTGCGGCGGGAACCTCGCTCTACGCGCTGGCGCGCGCCGGCGAAAACCTGTGCGACGTGCGCGGCGACGTGTGCGACGGCGCCTTGCTTGACGGCGCCTTGCGCGCCGCCGATCCCGATATCGTCATCCATCTCGCGCATCCGGTCGTGCGTGCGCAGGGCAAGACCCCCGCGCGCGGCAAATCGAATCCGGCCGGTTGCGCCGACGTTCTGGAGGCCACGCTGGGAGCGCATTCCGTCCAGGCGGCGGTCTTCGTTTCCCCGCATTCCGATTACGTCGCGCTCGACTGGATCGAGCTTGTCGCGCAATCGCACGGCCATGGCGCGCACAGCCACATCGTCTCGCTGCATTGTCCGCCATCTCTGGGCGATGAGGATGTTTCCGGCGGCGTCATAGACGCAGGCTTCGGCCAGAACGCGCCGCATCATGTGCTGGACGCGCTCTATGGCGTTCTGCTTCTGGCCGAGCGCGCAGCATGCGCCGCCGACGGCCTGGCGCGCGCCTGGTCCTTTGCGTTCGACACCCATGCGGCGCGTCCGCAGGCGCTGGGCTATGCGCCCCTGCTGAATGAAGTCCAGGCGCGTCAATGGATGCAGGACTGGCGGCAGGCGCTCGAGGCGGGTCAGGACATGCGCGCCGTCACGCTCGAGCAGATCGACCGCTATCTCGGCCAGCGTGTGCGTCTCACCACGCCATTTGCGCCCATCGCCAATGATGAGGTGGCGCCGCTCCGCGCGGTCGGGGCCTGATCGGGTATGCTCAGCCCGCAATCGGCCCTCGTAAGTGCGCGCTGCGCGCGGTTCGACAATGGCGGATTGCTTGCCGCAGCGCTCGTTGTGTTCGGCGCGTCGACGGCGCTTTTTGCGCTCTCCATGCGCGCGCCTTACGCCATCGCGCTTGGCGCGGGCGCCATGGCCTGCATCTTTATCGGCGCGCGCGCCCTGGCTTACGGGCAGGGCGCTTTTCTCGAATCCCCCGTCGACAAGCGCCGTCTTGTCCTGTGCCTTGTGCTTGCCTGCGCCCTGCTGGTGTTTGGCGGGGCAACCCACGTGTTCCGCCCCACCGGCGACTGGTATCTGCGCGACGCCGTTCTCTCCGATCTCGTGAACAGCGGCTTTCCGACGGTCTATCGCGTCAACGGCGTCGATTACCTCTTGCGCGCGCCGCTCGGCATGTATGTTCTGCCCGCGCTTTTCGGGCAGTTCGCCGGCCTGGCCGGCGCCCATGTCGCCATGCTCGCGCAGAATACGCTGCTGCTTGGCGCAATCTTCTATGTCTTGCTGTCGCTCGGGCGCGGGTGGGCGAACCTGGCGATCCTGCTTGGTTTCGCCGGCGCCGGCATCATCGTCCGCATCGCCGCTTTCCTCGCCACTGGCAAGGTTTCGGAGTTCAATCCCGGCCGCGACACCATGGATTCCTGGAACGGCATCTTCCAGTATTCCGGCTCGATTACGCAGATATTCTGGGTGCCGAACCATATGCTGCCCGGCTGGATGCTGGCGATCCTGCTGCTGGCCGGCGCCCGGCGCGAGGTCGATGTGGGAACGATCGGCGTGGCGGTTGCGCTGCTCATGTTCTGGTCGCCGCTGGCGATCGTGCCCGCCGTGCCCGCCATCGCCTTTTTCCTGTTTCGCGCGCCGCGCGAGGTCCTGCTGGCGCGCCGCACCTGGGCCGGAATGATTGCGGCCTTGTTGTGCGTGCCGGTCCTCCTTTACCTGACGGCCGCCTCCGACACCGTGCCGCGGCCCGATGTGTTCGGTTTCAAGGAATTCTGGCCGTCCTATTTCGGGTTTCTGCCGGTCCAGCTCGCAGCAGCCGCAGTCGTCTGGTATCTGCGCGCGCGCGTGCCGGGCGAATGGCTGGCGCTTTTGTGGGTCAATGTCGCGCTGTTGGCGATCCTGCCGTTCTTTCCGTTCGGCGAGTTCAACGATCTGGTCATGCGCGGCTCGATTCCCGCGCTCGTCATCCTGGCCTTTCTGTTCGGCTACGCCTTGCTCAACCGCGATACGCCCCGGCGCGGCGCGGACTTTGCCGGCTATGTCCTGATTGCGCTGGCCACGACCTCGGGCGGTTACGAATTCTATCGCGCGCTTGCCTGGAAAACCTATCCGATCAACGCCTGCACCGTGATGGACATTTCCCACGCCACGCGCCGGCGCGTGCTCCAGACCAATTATATCGCGCCCGTCGATGCGCGCCTGAACGCCCTGTTCGGCGCCATGCCCCCGCCCGCGCAGGTCGTGACCTGGGCGCCGCCGCCGGCGGGCGAATTGCCGGAATGGCCGGATACGCTGACCATGGCGACCGCCTGCTGGGGCGCGCCCTGATGGCGCTCAGCCAGCCGACTTGAATTCGGCGATGCCGCCGTGCGCCGCCGACCATTCGGCGGGCTTGTGAAGAAATTTCTCGACTTCGGCGAGCTTGGCGGGCTCGAGATATTGCGTTGCGCGCGCAACGTCGAGCACGTCCCACCATGTGCACAGCGCGTGCAACTCGATGCCGAGCTTGGCGAGGTCTTGGCGAGCGCTGGGGAAAATGTCGTAGAAGAAGAAGACGAAGGCGTGGTCGCAGCGCTGGCCGGCCTCGCGCAGCGCATTGCAGAAATTGACCTTGGAGCGGCCGTCGGTCGCCAGATCCTCCACCAGAAGCGCGCGGCCGTTGTCGTGCAGGTCGCCCTCGATCTGGGCGTTGCGGCCGAAGCCCTTCGGTTTCTTGCGGATATATTGCATCGGCAGCGCCAGCCGGTCGGCCATCCAGGCGGCATAGGGAATGCCGGCCGTCTCGCCGCCGGCGATCACGTCGAGCGCCTCGTAGCCGATTTCGCGCTCGATGGTCGTGACGGCGAAATCGAGCATGCGCTTGCGCAGGCGCGGATAGGAAATGATCTTGCGCATGTCTGTGTAGACCGGGCTCGCCCAGCCCGAGGTGAAAATGAACGGCTTGTCCGGATTGAACAGAACCGCCTCCACCTCCAGCAGCATTTTCGCGGTCTCTTGCGCGAACAATTGTTTTTCGAGAGCGGCGGGCGAAAGCGGCTGCGCGGCGGAGGGAGTGGTGAGCGGCATGAGGCGGCGTCCGGCTGGTTGCGTCGCCGCCTGTCTAAATCATGCCCGCTGGAGGGGAAACCGGAAATTGAGAGAGAGGCGACAAGGGGGAGGGGGCCGGGATCGCCCTGATCTCAATTGAAGTCGCAACCGTCCTCGACGGCCTCGAACTCGCCGATGCCAACGCCCCACAGGACGTTATTGGCGGAAAAGCGGACGTCGAGCCGCTCGGACGCGCCGGAACGGCAACGCACCTCGTAACAGCACAACACGACGCCAATGGCGTCGGCGGCAGCCTCGTCGCGCTGCGCAATGGGAGAAGCGGCTCTAAGGCGCACTCGCTGGCCTGGCTTCATCGTAGCCTCCTGAATGGTGTGACTCAATAATGCTGCGATGCGGTAGTGTTGACGGTGAGGCCGGCTCTGGCAAGAGCAAAAACGGCATTTTTGCGCACGACCTTCGTGCAAATTGCCTAAATTTTAGTCACGACCCGGCTTTTTTGAGGCAAAGCTCGCGCTTGTCGGTTTCTCTCGTAATGGCCGATTTTCAAGGGGCCAACGGCCATTTTTCTGAACAGATACTCGCCGATTGGTCGATTGACGTCCGGCGCGCTATCGCTTATGTGACCGTTGCTGCATCGCAGCGCCAGCGCTCCGGTCGCGTAGGTCGCCATCACAGGCGGCGCATCGTCGAGCGCATCGGATGACAATATACCGGTCCATTTACGCGGGGCCGCTCCACTTCGGTTTTCGTCGCGATCATCCGCGCAGGGGCGAGACCGTCTTGAAAGTACACATGATTGATTTTGCAGGCCTCGGCGTTGCCGAGACCATCCTTCGCGCACTCCGCAACGAAGGCTATGTCAACCCCACCCCCATTCAGGCCCGCGCCATTCCCCCGCTTTTGCAGGGCGAGGATCTGCTCGGCATCGCCCAGACCGGAACCGGCAAGACATGCGCTTTCGCCGTGCCGATCATCCAGCGCCTGCTCGAAAACCCGCGCCGCCCGGCGCCGGGGACAACGCGCGCCCTCATTCTCGCGCCCACCCGTGAACTGGCGGTCCAGATCGCCGACAGTTTCCGCGTTTACGGCCGCCATGCCCGCCTGCATGTCGCCGTCGTCGTCGGCGGCGTTTCCATGGGGCCGCAGATTCAGGCGATTTCGCGCGGTCTCGATGTTCTGGTCGCAACGCCTGGCCGTCTGCTCGACCATATGGATCAGCGCCGCCTGCGGCTCGATTCGACCGAAGTGGTCGTCCTCGACGAGGCCGATCACATGCTCGATCTCGGCTTCATCGTCCCGATCCGCCGCATCGTCTCCAAACTGCCCAAAACGCGCCAGACGCTGTTTTTCTCGGCGACCATGCCGCGCGAAATCGCAACGCTTGCCGATGAGATGCTGCGCAACCCGACCCGTGTGGAAGTGACGCCGGTCGCCACTACCGCCGAGCGCATCGCGCAGCGCGCCTATTTCGTCGACGCCAAGGGAAAGCGTGACCTGCTCGTGGAAATCCTGGGCTCGGGCGACGTCGCGCGCGCGCTGGTTTTCACGCGCACCAAGCGCGGCGCCGACCGTGTCGCCAGAATTCTGGACGAGGAGGGCATAGCTTCGGGCGCCATTCACGGCGCCAAGAGCCAGGGCAACCGCCAGCGCACGCTCGGCGATTTCAAGGCGGGCCGCACCCGCGTTCTGGTGGCCACCGACATTGCCGCGCGCGGCATCGACGTCGAGGGCGTGACGCATGTCGTCAATTTTGAACTGCCGGAAGTGCCCGAAACCTATGTCCATCGCATCGGCCGCACCGCGCGCGCCGGGGCCGAGGGCGTGGCGATCTCGCTTTGCGACAATGGCGAGCGCCATCTGCTGCGCGCCATCGAGAAGACGACGCGCCAGCAGATTCCGACCGAGGACCGGCGCGATCCCAATGCGCCGCATGTGCGGCAGGAAACAGCGGGCGACGCGCCGGCCGGCGCCAAGCGCGCGCCGCAACGTTCGCGCCGTACCGCCGCCCGCCCGCAGCAGCGTCCGCAACAACGGCCGAACGGCGACGCATGGGCGGCGCACCGCCCCTCCGGGCCGCGCGGCGAGGCGCAGGCCGCAGCCAAGCGGCGCGGCGGCGGTTCGGGCCGCGATGGGCAAGTTCTTGGTGGACAGGACTTTGGCGAACAGGCTTTTGGCGGCAAGGACTATGGCGGCAAGGGCTATGGCGGCAAGGGCCGCAGCGGCGGGGAAAACGCCGGGCGTGGCTCAAATCACGGGCATGCGCACAGCCACGGCCACGCACACGGCCACGGGCATGCACACGGCCACGCCGCCCAGAACGGCAGGCCGCAGGATAAGCCGCAAGGCGCCAGAACCTCCAAGCCGCAAGCCGCTGGCAGCCACAAGTTGCAAGCCGCTGGCAGCCACAAGTTGCAAGCCGCCGGCAGCCACAAGCCACAAGCCGCCGGCAGCCACAAGTTACAAGGCGCCAAGAACCGTTTTCGCCGCAAACAGGAAGGCGCCGGCGCCTGATGTAGGGCGTCAGCGATTGACGACCGAGGAATCCTGCGTAAACAGCAGGCTCTTCTCGGCGTCGGTCAAATCCTCAGGCCGCCGCGCCGGGATGTTTTCGGCGGCCTTGTAGGCGCGGACCGTGCCCGGCCGCGCCTTGATCGCCTCGAACCAGCGCTTGAGATGCGGGAAGGCGTCAATATCCTGCCCCTGGCGTTTGTGCGGCGCGATCCACGGATATGAAGCCATATCCGCAATCGAATAATCGCCGGCAAGAAAGGCGCGATCCGCCAGCCTTCGGTCGAGTACGCCGTAGAGCCGGTTCGTTTCCTTGCGATAGCGCTCGAGCGCGTAAGGAATTTTCTCGGGCGCATAAAGCGCGAAATGATGGTTTTGCCCGGCCATCGGGCCAAGGCCGCCAACCTGCCAGAACAGCCATTCCAGCGTCCGGGCGCGCTCGCGCGGATCGCTTGCCAGAAAGCGCCCGCACTTTTCCGCGAGATAGACCAGGATTGCGCCGGATTCGAACACCGAGACCGGCGCGCCGCCGTCCGCCGGCATGCGGTCGACGATCGCGGGCATGCGGTTGTTGGGGGCTATTGCCAGAAAATCGGGCCTGAACTGGTCGCCCGCAACGATGTCGACCGGCTTGATCGTATAGGCAAGGCCGGCTTCTTCCAGAAACATCGTTATTTTATGGCCGTTTGGCGTCGGCCAGTAATACAGGTCGATCATGGAAAATCCGCCGGGCAGATGATGTCCGTCCGGCAGTTTCAGGGAACGCCGGGGCCGACGCAAGTTTGCGCCGACCCCGGTTGCCCCCCGGAATCGTCAACTCGATCACCAGCCCGAAGTGAACAGGCCCGGACGGTTGTAGGCGGCGCCATAGCCGTAATTGGCGTTGCTGTAGCCGGCCTCGCCGCAGGGCACTTCCTGCGTCACGCCATTGATCGTGCACGAGCAGGTCTTGGTCACGCGATTGTAGACCGTGGTCGGCACATAGGCCGTGCTCTGCACCGTGCGGTAGGTGGTCACCGGCACGACCTGCGTGCGCACGACAGGCTGCATGACCGTGCGCGGCACCAGATAGGTCTTCGACCATGACTGGGTCGGCTGGGCGTAGCCATAGCCGGCGTCGGCATAGCCGTAATCGGCGACAGGCGCGGCATAGCCGTAGCCGCCGCCGTAACCGTAGCTGGAGTCGGCGGCATAGGCGGAGGTGGCGCCGAGCGCTGCGCCTGCGGCAAAGCCGACGCCGACGCCGACGCCGCGGCCGCCCCAGCCGCGATTGCCGTAGCGGTAGCCGCCGCCGCCCCAGCCGCGGTTGGCGTGGCGATAACCGCCGCCGCCCCAGCCGCGATGTGAAACTGCGGGACGCGAATAGCCGCCGTGGCCGCCATAGGCGCCATGGCCGCCATGGCCGCGGAAGCCGCCCGAACGGCCGGCTGCCTCGGCTGCCGAGGACGCGACGAGCGCGGCGCACGCGGTGGCCGCCGCGAGACTGAGGATCGAAATGGAACGCATACAAAACTCCTGTCTCGTTTCGCGCCGGTCGCGAACCGAAACGGCGCATGATCAACGACGCACGGCGCCGTTGTCTTGAAGCGAGCAAGGAGCGCTCCATTGGCGCCTTAGGCGCGCGCCTGGCGCGCGGGCAGGCCGCCTGGAGCGAAAGCAGGGTTAATTTTCAACCCAGTCGAGCGAGCGCGTAATCGCTTTGTTCCAGGAGGCAAACAGTTTTTCGCGTCGTTCTGGCGCCATGGCCGGGCGCCAGCGCGCGCCGGCGCGCCAATTGGCGCCGATGTCGTCGGTCGAGGTCCAGTAGCCGGCGGCAAGCCCTGCTGCATAGGCCGCGCCAAGCGCTGTCGTCTCGATGATTCTGGGACGCACGACCGGCGCATTCAGCATGTCCGCCTGGAATTGCATCAGCAATTCATTGACGACCATGCCGCCGTCGACCCGCAGTTCGGAGATGGCGACGCCGGAATCGGCGACCATTGCATCCAGCACTTCGCGCGTCTGATAGGCGGTGGCCTCGAGCGCTGCCCGCGCAATATGGCCCTTGTTGGCGTAGCGGGTGAGGCCGGCGATCACGCCGCGCGCATGCTCGCGCCAATGCGGCGCGTAGAGGCCCGAGAAAGCCGGCACGAAATAAACGTCGCCATTGTCTTCGACGCTTTTGGCCAGCGCCTCGATTTCGCCGGCGTTTTTCACCAGCCCGAGATTGTCGCGCAGCCATTGCACCAGCGCGCCGGAAATTGCGATCGAACCTTCGAGCGCATAGGTCGCCGGTTTGCCGCCGAGCTTGTAGCCGAGCGTGGTCAGAAGGCCGCTCGTCGAGGCAAAAGGTTTTTCGCCCGTGTTCATCAGCATGAAACAGCCGGTGCCATAGGTGTTCTTGGCCTGTCCCGGCATGAGACAGGCCTGCCCGAACAGGGCCGCCTGCTGGTCGCCCAGAATGCCCGTCAGGGATACGCCTTCGAGCGGACCCGTGCATGTTCCGTAGACTTCGCTGGAGGAGCGGATGTCCGGCAGGCAGGCGCGCGGAATGTCGAACAGCGCAAGAATGTCCTCGTCCCAGTCCAGCGTCGCAAGATTCATGAGTTGCGTGCGCGAGGCGTTGGTGACGTCGGTGAGATGACGCCCCCCGTCCGGCCCGCCCGTCAGGTTCCACGCGAGCCAGGCGTCGATATTGCCGAACAGGAGATCGCCGCGCGCGGCTTTCTCGCGCGCGCCGGGAATGTTGTCGATCAGCCAGCGCAATTTGAGGCCGGAGAAATAGGTGGCGAGCGGCAGGCCGGTTTTCGTCCGCAGCCAGTCTTTTCCGCCCTCGCGCGAAAAATCGGCGACCAGCGCATCGGTGCGCGTGTCCATCCACACGAGCGCATTGTAGACCGGCGCGCCGGTGCGCCGGTCCCACAGCAGGCTCGTCTCGCGCTGGTTGGCGATGCCGATGCAGGCAAGGTCTCGTTCTTGCAGGCCCGCCTTCGCCAGCCCGCCCGCAATCACCTCCCGCGTATTGCTCCAGATTTCCGCCGCATCGTGCTCCACCCAGCCGGGCCTGGGACAGATCTGGGCGTGTTCCTTCTGCGCGAGCGCGACAATGTCGCCCTTGCGGTCGAAAACGATGAAGCGGGAACTGGTCGTGCCCTGGTCTATGGAACCGACAAATCGCGTCATGTCTGGCTCATGGCTTGGTTAAGGTGACAAGATAGGCCTCGATCCGCTCCGTCGCTTCAAGTGCGCCGTGCAGGCCGAGCTTGGTGCGCCGCCACAATATGTCTTGCGCCGTCTGCGCCCATTCGCGCGCAACGAGATAGTCGATTTCGGCCGCCGTCAGCCCCGCGCCGAAATCGCGGCCGAGATCGTCCATCCCGCGCGCCGCGCCCAGGAGATCGAGCGCGCGCGTGCCGTAAGAGCGCGCCAGACGGGCTGCGAGCGCCGGCGGCAGAAAGGGCTTGCGCTGCATGAGGTCGCGCGTGAATCCCGCGAGGTCGCCGTTCTCGAATTCGCCGCCGGGCAGCGGCGCAAATGCAGTCCAGGCCTTGCCGCGCGCGCCGATCCTTGCGCCGATTTTTTCGAGCACGGTTTCGGCAAGGCGTCTGTAGGTCGTTATCTTGCCGCCGAAAATGCTGAGCAGCGGCGCTTCATGCACCGTCTCGTCGTGGATGACGTAATCGCGGGTCGCCTCCTGCGCGGCGCTTGCGTGATCGTCGTAGAGCGGGCGCACGCCGGAATAGGCCCACGCCACATCGCCGGGCGCGATCTGGCGGTTGAAATATTCGTTGGCCGCCGCGCAGAGATAGGCGGTTTCCGCATCCGTTATCGCAACGTCTGCGGGATCGCCCTGATAATCGCGGTCGGTGGTGCCGATCAGAGTGAATTTCTCCTCGTAGGGGATGGCGAAGACGATGCGTCCGTCGCCGTTCTGGAAAATGTAGCAGCGGTCGTGTTCGTAGAGGCGCGGCACGATGATGTGGCTGCCCTGCACGAGACGCACATGATGGGGCGCCTTGTGCGCGAGCGGTCCGGCGAGAATGCGGTCGACCCAGGGTCCGCCGGCGTTGACCAGCAGGCGTGCGGAAATTCCGCTTTCCGCGCCGGATCGCATGTCGCGCACGCCGATCCGCCAGAGGCCATCGACAACGCGCGCGGAAACGACCTCGCAGCGCGTGCGCACGACAGCGCCGCGATCTGCCGCATCGCGCGCGTTGAGGACGACGAGCCGTGCATCGTCCACCCAGCAGTCGGAATATTCAAAACCTTTTTTGAACAATGGTTTCAGCGGCCGCCCGGCGGCGTCCGAGGCAAAATCGACGACCCGCGCGCCGGGCAGTTTTCCGCGCGCGCCCAGATGGTCGTAGAGAAACAGGCCCGCCCGCAGCATCCAGGCCGGGCGCAGCCCCCTGGCGTATGGCAGCACGAAGCGCAGGGGGTGGACGATATGCGGGGCGTTGCGCCAGACGGTCTCGCGCTCGCCGAGCGCCTCGCGCACCAGGCGGAATTCGTAATATTCGAGATAGCGCAGCCCGCCGTGAACGAGCTTCGTCGCCCTGGACGAGGTTCCCGACGCCAGATCGTCCATTTCGGCGAGCATCACGCTATAGCCGCGCCCGGCGGCGTCGCGCGCCACGCCACATCCGTTGACGCCGCCGCCAACGATGAAAACGTCGAATGGTTCGCTCATGCCGGCGCTTTGCCGATCGTATCGTTCAAGGCGCTTCCGGCTCCCGTGTGCCCCTGACGTCAGACTATAGGCCCGCAGCCATTTCTGAAAAAGGCGCGCGCCTCCGGGCAGGACGGGGGTGGAATTTCGACACGGAATAGTTCAATCACATGAACGTGACCGATGGCCTCAAGCTCTTGGCGCCCGGACCGGCCTGGCGGAAAAGACCCACATGAACATACGCGCCGCCGATCCGCTTCTCCTGTCCGGTCCGATTATCGTTTTCGGCGGTCCCTATTCCAATCTGCATGCGCTCGACGCGCTGCTGGCGGAGGCGGGCAAACTCGGCGTTGCGCCCGCCAACATGATCTCGACGGGCGATCTCGTCGCCTATTGCGCCGATGCGCGCGGCGTCGTCGACCGTTTCATCGAAACGGGCATGCGCTTCATTCGTGGCAATTGCGAAGACCAGATCGTTGCCGGCGGCGCCGATTGCGGCTGCGGCTTTGCGCCGGGCGGCGAATGCGACCGGCTGTCGGCGGACTGGTTCGCGCACGCCATGCGCGAACTCGACGAGCGCCATCGCGTTTTTCTGGGCGCGGCTCCCGCGCGCCTCGACATTGTGCTGAACGGCCTGCGCATCGCGCTCATCCATGGCGCGGCAGGCCAGCAGAACCGCTTCGTCTTCGCCTCCACGCCCGCGCGCGTGAAAGCGCACGATCTCGATCTGCTCGGCGTCGATGCGATTTTTGCCGGCCATAGCGGCCTGCCGTTCACCCAGACCATCGGCGGGCGGCTCTGGCACAACGCCGGCGCGCTCGGCATGCCCGCCAACGAGGGCAATCCGCGCGTCTGGTATTCGCTTGTATCGGCCGGCGAAGATGCGGGCGCGCTGACGATAGAACATCGCGCGCTTTCCTACGATCATGCGGGCGCGGCCGCGGCCATGGCGCGCGCCGGCCTGCCGGCCGAATACGCCCGCACCCTGCAAGACGGCCTCTGGCCCAATTGCGACTTGCTTGGCCCTTCTGAAATTTTGGCGCAAGGCCGCGCGCTGGAGCCCGCGCGTCTGGTTTTTTCGCCAAACGCGCCGCGCCATTGGCCGGCGCAGGAAAACGTCGCGTCCGCAGACATCGCGCTCGCCGCGCAGACCGGGCAAGACGCGCAGACCGGGCAAGACGCGCCGGCGGCGATCGAATTGGCGAAACTCGAAACGCTCTGGATCAATACCGGCTCGCTCTGCAATCTTTCCTGCGCCGCCTGCTTCATGGAATCGACGCCGCGCAACGATGCGCTCGCCTATATGACGGCGACCGAAGTCGCCGTCCTCCTCGACGAAATCGAGCGCGAAAAACTTGGAACCCGGACGATCGGCTTTACCGGCGGCGAGCCCTTTCTCAACCGCGAACTCCCCTCCATGCTCGGCGACGTTCTCGTGCGCGGGCACGAGGCGCTGGTGCTCACCAACGCCATGAAGCCGATGCGCAATCGCGCCGCAGCGCTGCGCGCGCTGAACGAAAGATACGGCGCGCGCCTCATGTTGCGCGTATCGCTCGATCATTACACGCGCGATCTGCACGAACTGGAGCGCGGGGCAGGGAGTTTTGCCCCGACGCTTGACGGTCTTGCATGGCTGGCGCGCGAAAAATTCGCAATGACCGTCGCCGGCCGTCTTTTTTCCGGCGAGCCGGAACCGATAGTTCGCGCAGGTTTCGCGCGGTTGTTCGAGGAAAACGGGCTTGCGCTCGACGCTTTCGACGCCGACCAGCTTGTCCTGTTTCCCGAAATGGAGACGAAACCTGCGCCCGCCCGCGTGAGCGCAGCCATGCTGTCGGACGCCGGAAAAACCGCACAAGACCTGATGTGCGCGGGCGCGCGCATGGCGCTCAAGCGGCGCGGCGCGGCCTCGCCGGCCATCGTGGCCTGCACGCTTCTGCCTTATGAAAAAGAGTTCGAGATGGGCGCAAGTCTGGTGGAGGCGCGCCGCCCCGTAAGCCTTGCCCATCGCCATTGCGCGAGCTTTTGCGTCTTCGGCGGCGCCGATTGCGCGGGCTGAGCCATGGCCTTGGGCGCTGCGCCGGGCGCGCGCACTTGCGTCTTTCGTACTTGCGCCTTTGCCGTCATCGTCGGAAAATGCATGGCTCGGGTTGAAGGGCCGGACGGGTTGAGGAGAGGCGTGTGCGTGCGTTGATGTTTGTGGTTTCAGCCCTCGGGCTCGGCCTTCTGGCCGGCGGTTGCGACCGTTGCGGCGATCCCGTGAAAATCAATTTCCCCGGCATTGATGCGTGCAGCAGCGGTACGGGCAGCGGCAACATGAAATGAAATTTCCCGGAGGAACGCTAATGGAGACGTGCAGGCGGGCTCATGCGCGTCTCGATCCCGACATCGCCGACTCGACTGTACGCAGATCGATCCCGTCGCTGCGAGGAATGCCGGCGATGTTTTGGAGCGCGATGTCTTGAAGACGGAAATCCAGGACATTGGAACGTCTGTGATCCGATTATGAAAACCGCCTGACAGCAGGCGCAAAACAGCCGGAAGGCGCAAGGAGTTTCGACATGCTGGCAATGGAACCGACG
>JBKDZW010000111.1:0-11919 GCA_047971685.1 Rhodoblastus sp. | reverse complement strand
AGACGGAAAGGGGGCGACGGCGCAAAATCGACGCCGTGAGGTTGGCGCCGCAAAAAAAAGGGGCCACCGGCAAGCCGGCGGCCCAAGTCTAGGGAGGAAACGCCCCAGGAGGGCTAGCAACGAGGAAGACTCGTTGCATGAACATATGATTATGGTGCGTCGCACAAATAGTCAAGCGGTTTCGATATGAACTTTCGGAGAAATGAACGCACCAGACGGTCCAGGCATTTTACCGCGTTGAATCAATGGACTGCACCTGCGATACGCCGGCAATGCATGTGAAATCGCCCTCGCGCGTCACAAGGCCAGCGGCGCCGGGCTCGGTTCGGCGTAAAATACGAAATGGATTGCAAACGTTAAAATTAGTTATACAATATAACAAAATACAGCAGGCTGGCAAAATACGGCGGCCGGCAAAATACGGCGGGCCGAGTTGCGACCCGGCGAACGCCTTGGGAGGCGACATGGGTGGCGACAACAAGGCGATCGAGGAGCGCGCGGTCGAGCTTGGCCCGCAGGACGTCGAAATAGAACGGCGCAACACCGGCGTCGTTTTTGCGCGCAGCCCGCATCCTCTGGGCGACATTCCGCCCGACATCACCTCGCTTGTGGTCGATTGGGCGCGCCGGACGCCGGACGCGATCCTGGTGGCGCGGCGCGCGCCGAACGGGGCGTGGCGCAAGCTCGCTTATGCGCAGTTTCTGGCGCGCATGGAGCGCATCGCCGCCGCGCTTCTCGCGCGGGGACTATCGCAGGACAGGCCGGTCGCCATTCTCTCCGGCAATTCCATCGAGCATTTGCTGCTGCTTGCCGCCTGCATGCACGTCGGCGTGCCGGCCGCCCCCATTTCCACCGCCTATTCGCTGGTCTCGAGCGATTACGGCAAGCTGCGCTATATCCTCGATCTTCTGAGACCCGGCCTGATTTTTGCCGACGACGGCGTAGCCTACGCCAAGGCGCTCGGCGTAGCCGCGCCGACAGGCGTGGAGATCGTGACCGTCACGGGCGCGGAAGCGCTCGGCGCAACGGATTTTTCGGCGCTCGACGTCGACGCGCCCGAAAAAGTGGCGGCGGCGCGCGAAAATATCGGGCCGGACACCGTCGCAAAAATCCTGTTCACTTCTGGCTCGACCGGCATGCCCAAGGGCGTGATCAACAGCCAGCGCATGATCTGCGCCGATATCGTGCAGGCCGCCTTCGCCATGAAGGAACTTCAACTGGCGCCCCAGGTGCTGGTCGACTGGCTGCCGTGGAACCACACATTCGGCTCCAACCAGAATATTCACCTGACCTTCTATTCCGGCGGCGCGCTCTACATAGACGACGGCAAGCCGACGCCCGGCGCGTTCGAGGCGACGATCCGCAATCTCAAGGAGATCGCGCCGACCTGCTATTTCAATGTGCCCAAGGGCTTCGAGCTTCTCGTCCATCGCCTGCGCGAAGACGCGCAATTGCGCGAAAATTTCTTCTCCCGCGTAAAATTCTTCATGTACGCCGGCGCGAGCCTGCCCCAGCATGTCTGGGATGAACTCGAGCGCCTCGCCTATGAGACGATCGGCGAGAAAATCCGCATCGTCACCGGCCTCGGCGCCACGGAAACCGGGCCAAGCGTCACTTTCGTCACGCGCGGGCAGGTGCGCGCCGGCATGATCGGCAATCCCGTTCCCGGTTGCGAGATCAAGCTCGTTCCCAATGTAGGCAAGCTCGAACTGCGCGTGCGCGGCCCCAACATCACGCCCGGCTATTGGCGCCAGCCCGAGGCGACCGCCGCCGCCTTCGACGAGGACGGTTATTACAAGATGGGCGACGCCATCCGCTTCGTCGATCCCGCCGATCCGCAGAAGGGTTTCGCGTTTGACGGGCGCGTCAGCGAGGATTTCAAGCTGATGACCGGCACCTGGGTCAGCGTCGGCAATCTGCGCGCGGGCATGATCGCCGCTTTCGCGCCATTCCTGCGCGACGCCGTGGTCGCCGGCCATGACCGCGAGGAGCTTGCGGCCATCCTGCTTCTCGATCCCGATGGCTGCCGCGCCATGTTCCGCGATCTGCCGGACGCCGAGCCCGCGACGCTTGCAGCCCATGCGGGTCTGCGCGCCGCGCTTGCCGACAAGCTGAAGGCGTTCCAGGCGAAGTCGACGGGCTCCTCGACCCGTGTCCTGCGCATAATCGTGCTCGACGAACATCCCTCGATCGACCATGGCGAGGTGACAGACAAGGGCTCGATCAACCAGCGCGCCGCGCTTGCCCACCGCGCAGGGCTCGTGCAGGAACTCTACGGTGAAAAACCTTCCGTTCGCGTCATTCTGGCGCAGTAGGCGCGTCATATTTCTACGAAAATCGCGTGACGTGCTCTATTTTATAGTTTTCGCTTCATATACTGGTTGAAAAGGTCTGTATTTTTTGTGGGATATGCTTTAGGCCTCGGGTCTCGTCCGCATGATTGGATTTGGCGGCGCCAACGATTATAGAAGTCATGACTTGAGTTCAGGGGACTAAACGAGAATGCCGGCCGATCAGGAGGCAGGATGCGCGCTGGCGGCGACGCCGGGCGCGCAATCCGCAACGAGCGGCGTTGTGCAAGGCCGCAAACCGGACAGCGCACGCATCGAATTCGCCAACACTTTGCGCGGCGTCGCCGCCATGGCGGTCATCTTCGCGCATCTCTGCAACACCTTCTGGAACTGGCCGCACGTCGTGCAGATATTGACCGGCATTCCCAACGTGCAGGCGGCGCCTTCCATCATGTCGCGCATCGTGCCGGACGCGCTGGGCGGTTGGGGCGTCTCGCTGTTTTTCGTCATTTCGGGCTTCGTCATTCCCTTCTCGCTCGAACGCTATAGCGTGAAGGGCTTTATCGTCGGCCGCCTCTGGCGTATCTGGCCGACCTGCTGGGTCGGCCTCACGATCACGGTTGTCGCGGTATTGATCGGCGTTCACTTCATGGGCGGCGCCGTGCCCTTCAATTTCCGCGACGCAATTACGCATTACTTCCCGCCGTTCGCGTCGATCGCGGATTCCCGTCAGATCGATTCGGTGATGTGGACGCTCGAAATCGAGATGTTCTTCTACCTCGTCTGCGCCCTTCTGGCTCCGCGTCTGCGCAGCGGCCATTGGAGCTTGTGGCTTGCGCCCCTCGTCATCTTCGTTCTCTGGCTCGGCCTCGACCGGCTTGTCGTGGCGTTGCACGACACGCATCCCGTTCTCGTGCGTCGCCTTACCTATTTCGATCTCGATCCGCCCTATATCGTTTTCATGTTCTCCGGCGTTGCGCTCAACCTCTACCAGCGCGGCAAGCTGCGCCTGCCGGGAACCGTCGCGGCCATCGTCATGTGTGTCGGATTGTTTGCAATCAGCCAGCAGATCGGCCAGACGCCGATCAAGTCGAGCGCGCCGGTCTATTGCCTGGGTCTTGCGCTCTTTGTCGTCTGCATGCTGGCGCAGGATCGGTTCAAACGGGTGAAAATCCTGCGCTTTTTCAGCGATATTTCCTATCCGGTCTACATCATCCACGGCGTGGCGGGCTACGTGATCCTCAACGCCATGATGCGGCATGGCTGGAACGCGGATGTCGCCTCGTTCTCGACCATCGCCTTTATGGTCGGGCTTGCATGGCTCGTGCACCGCTTCGTCGAGGCGCCGACACATCGGATCGGCCAGCGCATGGCGCGCCGCATGAGCGAGAGCGCGTCATGAGCGCGCAGCGGGAGGCGGAGCCGCCCGCTGCGCCAGAGGCGCCTGTGGCAGGAAACAAGCCGCTTGCGGCAGAAAGCGCGACCGGCTCCCGCATCGAATTCGCCAATACCCTGCGCGGCTTTGCCGCCTTTGGAGTCATCGTCGGCCATCTGGCTATCGTTTACTGGACCATGGGCCCGATGGTCGACGTTCTCACCGGCATTCCCTATGTCAGTTATACGTCGCCGGTCTTGGCGGGGTTTTCGTCGCTGACCTGGCTCGGCCCTTTCGGCGTCGCCCTGTTCTTCGTCATCAGCGGCTTCGTCATCCCCTTTTCGTTCGAGCAATATAGCGTCAAGGGCTTCATCGTCGGCCGCCTGTTCCGCATCTGGCCAACGTGCTGGGCGGGCCTTTCGGTCACCGTGCTTGCGGTCGTCATCGGCGTTCATTTCATGGGCGGCGCAATTCCCTTCACTTTCCGCGACGCGGCCAGCCAGTATTTCCCGCCCTTTGCGGCGATCGCCGACGCGCGGCGCATCGATTCCGTGATGTGGACGCTCGAGATCGAGATGTTTTTCTATGGAATCTGCGCGCTGGCGGCCAACCACATGCGCATGGGACGCAAGACCCTGTGGCTGTTTCCCGTCGGCGTTTTCCTGTTCTGGCTCGTTGTCGACCAGACGGTCGCCCGTTTCCACGACCATCCCGCGCTCGTGCGCCGCCTTGCCTCCTTCGACACCGATCCCGTCTTTATCGTTTTCATGTTCTGCGGCGTCGCGCTCAACCTGTTTCAGCGCGGCAAGCTGACCCTGCCGCAGACGGCTGCCGCGATTGCGCTCTGCGTATCGCTGTTCTCGCTGGCGCAATTCATCGGCCACATGCCGTTCACCGTCGATCTCCGGTATTATTTTGCGGGTCTTGGCGTATTTATCCTCTCCATGCGTTTTCAGGCCGCCTTCAAACGCACCCGCGTCACCAGGTTTCTGAGCGATATTTCCTATCCGCTTTATGTCGCGCATGGGGTGGCGGGCTATGTCGTTCTGCACGCGTTCATGCGCATGCAGGTCAACGCCGATCTGGCGATCATTGCAACCATCGTTCTGGCGGTTGCTGTCGCCTGGCTCATCCATGTGGTTGTGGAGATCCCCAGCCACCGGATGGGTCAGCGATGGGCGCGGCGGTTGTCGGGCAAACCATGACTGGCGGCATGAGAAGCGCGGCCTCTCCCGCCGTTCGCCGTCAGGCCGCCGGTTCTGCGGAGGGCGCTGCGCCCGTCTTGTAGCGCCGCCGGTAGCGTAGCGGCGGCGCCTCGATCCATCGGAAACTCGCCAGCCCGACCGGGACCGTCGCGACGAAAGCAAGCGTCGCCAACCCCAGCGCCTCGTAGAAATTCAGGCCGCGTCCGAAAAAAAGTTTCGAGAGATCGAACACGAAAAACGGGTGCAGCAGGTAGATCGAATAGGAAACGCCGCCGATTGTCGCGATGAAGCGCGAGATGCGGCCGGGCTTGAACAGGTCGGACTGATCGTACCAGGCGATCAGGAAGGCGATGCAGAACGCCTGGATCGTCGGCAGAACGATCCACAGGGCGTTTTTCGAGGGATAGCCGGCGCCGCCGAGATTCATGAAACCGCCGGCCCGGTCGAAAAAATAATAAAACAGACTGAAGCCGAAGAAGACCGCGCCCGCCAGCCAATGGCGCCCCTTCGTCCAGACCCTGTGCCGGCACAGGATGATCCCGAGCAGGAATTCGTCGAACCGGCCGACGATGGTCCAGTAGGAGGCCGACTGAACCTCGCCGTACCCCGCCCAGATGGCGGTTCGCAATGCGATTGCCGCAGCAAGCAGGGCGATGCCGAGCCAGATGGAGCGCCGCACCGCCCAAAGGATCGCCGGCAGCATGAAGTAGAAATGGATTTCGGTCGCAATCGACCAGGCGCCGCCCGGCCAGACCGGAAAGATGAAACCTTTGAGCATCGCGCCGAGATAGAAACGCAGATCCACGAGCTTGAGGACAAGGATCAGGTTGATGCCCGAGCCGATGAGGGCGAGAACCAGCAGCGGCGCAAGCCGCAGGAACCGGTTCCACAGGAAGGTGCGGTAGACGATCTGCGAATTGTCGAGGATTTTCGCAAACAGATATCCGCTCAGGCACATGAAAACGGAGACGCCGATATAGCCTTCGTCCAGCAACGCGAGCGGAAAGAAGGCCGGCGGCGAAGAAAACGGCGTCAATTCGCCGTTCGGCCCATGGATGAAATGCCAGACAAAGACGGCATAACAGGCAAGAGCGCGAACATGGTCGAGCTTTTCGTAATATTCCCCGCTCGTTGATCGCATGGATTGTCCCGGCGGTCCGGCCCGCCGCTCTCAATAGCAACCGCTGCGCGGGGCGCCAAGGAGAGCGCTGCGCGGGGAGGCAAGGAGACCGCTGCGCGAGGAGGCAAGACAAGCTGCGCGGGGAGGCAAGACAAGCCCCGGTTTTCCCGCGCAATCGCAGCGAATTGACACTTGGGACGCCTTCTCTTTAAAAGCAGCGCGAAATCTGCAAGCACAGCGCCACGTCGGCCGGATTGTCGCCTGGCCCAGGAGTTTTTTCGTAAATGACGAAGCGCATTGAGAAATGCCGGATCAGCGGTTCCACCAACCTGTTGCCGGTCCTCTCGCTTGGAGACCAGGCGCTGACGGGCGTGTTTCCGGCTTCGTCCTCCGTTCCGGTGACCGTCGGCCCGCTCGAACTCGTCTGGTGTCCCGATTCCGGCCTCCTGCAACTCGCCCATGTCTATGAGGCGAGCGAAATGTACGGCGAGAATTACGGCTACCGCTCGGGCCTCAACGCCTCGATGGTGCGCCATCTCACCCAGAAGATCGGCAAGCTCGAGCAGTTCGCCGAACTCAAGGCCGGCGACACGGTTCTCGACATCGGCTCCAACGACGCCACTTCGCTCAAGGCTTATCAGACGCCCTCGCTCAAGCGTATCGGCATCGATCCCACGGGAGCGAAATTCCGTCAGTATTATCCCGACGACATCAAGCTCGTGCCGGATTTCTTCAACGCGAAGAATTTCGACGGCGTGTCGAAGGAACGCGCGAAAATCATCACCTCGATCGCCATGTTCTACGATCTGGAGAACCCGATCGCATTCGCCCGCGACATCGCGCAATGCCTGGCGCCGGGCGGCGTCTGGCATTTCGAGCAGAGCTACATGCCCTCGATGCTGCGGCTGACCTCTTACGACACCATCTGCCACGAGCATGTCGAATATTATTCGCTTCAGGTCGTCGAGAAGATTCTGGCCGCCGCCGACATGAAGGTGCTGGACGTGCAGATGAACGCCGTCAACGGCGGCTCCTTCGCTGTCACCGCCGGGCACAAAAATTCGCCGCTCAAGGCCAATCGCGCGGTCATCGACTGGCTGCTGTCGCAGGAAGAGCGCATGGGGCTCGCCACGCCGCGCCCCTATCGCGAATTCGAGGAGCGCGTGTTCCGCCACCGCGAGGATCTGCGCCGCCTGCTCACCGCGCTGCGCGACGACGGCAAGCGCATCGTCGGCTACGGCGCTTCCACCAAGGGCAATGTCGTGTTGCAGTTCTGCGGCATCGGGCCCGATCTCGTCGAAGCCATCGCCGAGGTCAACCCGGACAAGTACGGCCACGTCACGCCCGGCTCCCATATTCCGATCGTCTCGGAGGCCGACGCGCTGAAGATGAAGCCGGATTATTATCTGGTTCTGCCCTGGCATTTCAAAGATAACATTCTTCAACGCGAACAGAAGTTTCTGGCCGATGGCGGCAAGATGATCTTCCCGTTCCCGGAGATCGAGATCGTCTGAGTTTGCCGGCGCATTACGCTGGCAGGAACGGAACCGCGATGGACGCGATCACCAAATTTCAGATCCGTTCGCTCCAGGACGAAATCGTCCATCTGCGCCATAGTCTCGATTTCGTGCCTGCTCCGGTCTATCTGGCCTGTGTCCATTTCCGGCGTTTTCGCTGGACCCTGTCGCGCCTGCTTGGCCTTGAGGGCCGGCCTTCGGCGGCCGGCGCTGCAATCGGGGATTTTTCTGCCGGGGATTTCCCCGCCGCGCCGCTTGCCGCACTCGCTGCGCCCCGCGTTTTCCTCGATGCGACGGATAGTGCGGCGGCGACCGAAACCACCGGCGTTCGTCGCGTCGTTCGCGAACTCTGCCGCGCCGCCGCGCAAGACCGCTCTGCCGCGCCCGTGCGCATCGCGCATGGCCGCTTTGTCGCGCTTGACGGCGGCGCGATTGATTTTCGCAGCGGCGACAGCCTGGTCCTCCTGGACGCCGGCTGGCTGCGCACGCCGGACTATGTAGCAGCCGTCACGGCCGCGCGGGCCGCCGGCTGCGCGATCGTGCTCGGCCTTTACGACCTCATCCCCCTGAACCAGCCGGGCTTCACGCCGCCGGCGTTTTCCGCGGCTTTCGACGCCTGGATTCGCGCGCTTGCGCCTTTGAGCGACGCCGTCGTCGCCATCTCGCGCGCTGTTGCTGAAGATTTCATCGCTTTTCGCGGGAAAATGGGGAATGAATTCGCCGGCGCCGTCAAGGTCGGATGGTTCTCGCTCGGCGCGGACCTGGCTGCGCCCGCAGGCGTCGCTCCATCGTCGTCGACCAGGGCCGCGCTTGCCCGCAGCCCCCGCTATTTTCTCTCGGTCGGCACGCTCGAGCCGCGCAAGGGTCACGCGGTCGCGCTCGATGCTTTCGACATCTACGGGCGCGCCGGCGGCCAGGCGTCATACATTATCGTGGGCAAACGCGGCTTTGCCTCGGACGCGCTCGTCGAGCGGATCGAAACGCATGCAGAATACGGGCGCAGGCTGTTCTGGCTTTCCAACGCCGGCGACGGCGATCTGGCGGCCCTGTACGGCGCGGCGATCGCTCTGGTCCTGCCCTCGATCGCGGAAGGCTTCGGTCTGCCGGTCATCGAGGCCGCGCATTTCGGAACGCCGGTCATCGCCAGCGATATTCCCGTTCTGCGCGAAGTCGGCGAGAGCAGGATCGACTATTTCCGCGCGCTCGATGCGGGCGATCTCGCAGACAGGCTCGCCGTCGCCGTCGCCGTCGCCGACGACGACGGCAAGCGCGCGCCGCCGCGCCTGACGGCGCTGAACTGGCGGCAGGCGACGGCGGCATTGACGAACATGGTTGCAAACCGCACATACCAGATGGCTATCGAGGGGGGCGTCCGATGAGTTCCTTCGGAGACAATATGAACCGGCTGCGCAAGCGCTCGCTGCCGCCCAGCGTCAACGATATAGAATGGCGCTTCGACACGGTTTTCCGCCGTCTCCAGAATATCGAAGAAGCCATCGACGGCCGCCTGCCGTTCACGCCGGCGAACCAGTCCGACGTTCTGGCGACGATGCGGTTGCTTGAGCCGCGCAGGGTCGAGGAAGCCGTAAAGGCGAGATTCGGCAGCGTGCACGATGGCGGCTACGTCATGCTCGACGATTTCAGCGATCTGAATATGGCGCTGTCCTTTGGCGTCAGCGTCGATGATTCCTGGGATCTGGAAATCGCCAGGCGCGGCGTTCGCGTTCTGCAATTCGACCACACGATCGACGCCGCGCCGTCCTCGCACGAGCTTCTGCAATTCCACAAGACGATGATCGCGGCCAGCCCCGGTCCTGGCCGCGAAACCCTGTCCAATCTCGTGCGCACGCATTCCAGGCCGGGGCGGCCGGACATTCTGCTGAAAATCGACATCGAAGGCGACGAATGGAGCGTGTTTGCGGAGACGCCGATTGAAGAAATCGGCCGCTGCGCGCAAATTCTCTGCGAATTTCACGATCTGCGTCTGCTCTGCAACGAAGATGTGATGCGCAAGGTGCGCGGCGTCTTCGAGAAGCTGACGTCGCGTTTCGCCGTCGCGCATGTCCACGCCAACAATTGCGGGCCATTGTGCAATGTCGCCAATGTGCCGGTTCCCGACGTGCTGGAAATTCTCTACGTCAATCGCGAGCGTTACCGGACGGCGGCGACCGACGAATTGTTCCCCACCGCGCTCGATGCGCCCAACCGTCCCTCGATGCCGGACATCTATCTCGGCTCGTTCCGGTATTGAGAGGGACGATATTGTATTTTGGGCGCCAGTTTCGATTGAGCAGGCTGATTTCACTGAAGAATCAGACATGTCGTCCGTTCTGTCCGACAAACATTTCCACGATGAGCGCGCCGCCTATGCCTATGTAGAGGCTCGGGCTTGGCCGAACGGACAGACCTGAGCGCACATGCTCCAATACATTACGGGCTTGATGCTCGTCGTATATGCCTCGTCCATGCGAAACGTAATTTCGCCACCCATCCTTGAAGAAATGGAATTCTTTTGCCGCTTCAGACAGAAACTGAAGACGGTCGTTTTTGTTCTCCCCTTGGCAGGTTTTTTGCCGCCTCCCGAGTTTTACTTTTGATCTGGTCAAGAGCGTTTTGCCAATTTTGGAACCGAACGCGACACCAACGTCATCCGCCAACCAGGCAAGTCCGTGCTCCAGTACACGCATCATGTGAAATACGCTTGCCGTGTCATGCCTCATCGCCCAGCAATCAACGCCGTGCCATGTATCAATGGTTGATCTATCAAAAGATGACCAAACAGGCTCCCATTCCCTCTCCCGCTTTGAAAATACTTCCGCCTTGTGGTCTGGGTATGCATCGTATAAATTTTCCGACAAAGCATGCGTACAGAATGACTTAGCGCATTTAGAGCAGAGAAAGTGTCCAAGAGTATCTTGGCTCTGCCAACTGTATAGCTAAGTTACTGAATTGTCTTATTGATTTGAGGATTATCTAGTTGATAAAAACGAGCGTGGGCAACCTCGATTGCTTTTCGCAGGCGCCGCCCGTCGGCATCGTCGATAGCGGATGCTTCCTCATTCATCACGCAATAAGCTCTAAATCTCAGGATTTCCGCTTCCAAGCTCTTCGCGAATTGAAGATTGCCGCCAAAATGGAATTTATCATGTCCCACAGGCTCAGCCTGCCGGTCGCGAAGGCGTCGCGCTCTAAAGAATCGGTGAGCGTCATGCCTGCGTCTCCTGCCGTGGTACGGCAAATATCACATCGTCATTGAGAGGCCGCCCATGTCGCTGCGCTCTCTGTTGTCCTCCGAAAACTGGTCGAGGCAGCTTGCCGATTATTTCAATTTCGGCCTCGCCGTTTCGCGTGAAAAGGCAGCCGACGAACTAGTCGCCGCCAAGCTGGCGCGTCAGGGCGAGAAAATCCTGTCGCGCTGGAACGCGCATATGTATTCGCAGAATTTCGAGGATGCGATGATCGCGGAGGTTGTCGCGCGCATCGGCGATGGCTCGAAGACCTTTGTCGAGATCGGCGTGGAAACGGGCGAGGAATGCAACAGCCGGCTATTGCTCCAACTGGGCTGGCGCGGCCTGTGGCTGGAGGGCGACGCCGCCAGCGTCGCCAAGGCGCGCGTCCGCTTTGCGCGCGAGATCGCCGAGGGCAGACTGGCGGTCGAGCAATTGTTCGTGACCGTCGACAATGTTCAGGAAGCCATCGCCCGGCACGGCTTCGACCGCGATCTCGATTTCCTGTCGGTCGACGTCGACATGAACACATCGCACATCTGGCGCGCGATCCAGTCGAAACCGCGGTTCGCCTGCATCGAATACAACGGCAACCTGCCGCCCAATATCGACTACGAAGTGCTTTACGACCCGAAAGCCGTGTGGATGAAGGACGCCTGTTATGGCGCCTCCGTGCCGGCGCTGGAGCGCATCGGCCGCGAGAAGGGGATGAGCCTGGTCGGTTGCGATATCTGCGGGGTGAACGCATTTTTCGTGCGGGACGATCTGACCGGCGATCATTTCGTCCGGCCCTTCGATTCGGCGACGCATTGGGAGCCGCTGCGCATGACGCTGGTCGGCCGTCGCGGCCACGCGCGGCCCTGACGGGACCAAGCCCGTCCCGCTTGAAGATCAGCGCGCCGCCGCTTCCCGCCGCTTGCGCCGTTCGTGCGCCTTGCGCTCTTCCTTGGCCGCCCATTCCTGATCCCACCGCTTGATCTTCTTGCCCGACGTCGTGGCGTAGAGCAGGCGCGCGTGAAGATTCTTCAACGAGAAACCGCCGTACATCGTGGTTGCGAGCCGGTCGAGCGTCGTGCGGCTCTCGATTTCCGGATCGAGTTCGCAGACGAATTTGCCCATGATCAGCGAGCCGATGCCGATCTCCTCGCGCACCGCGCGGCGGACGTGAAAGGCCTCGAAGCTGT
>JBKDZW010000110.1:0-6505 GCA_047971685.1 Rhodoblastus sp. | reverse complement strand
GTGGTGGGTCGTGCTTTTCGCCATCCTGCCGCTCGGCGTGCGCTCGCAGCACGAAAATGAGGACGGTCGGCCGATGGGTACCGACCCCGGCGCGCCGGTCGCGCCGAGGCTGCTGATGAAGGCCGGCCTGACGACGCTGGTTTCGGCTGCGCTTTTTGCAGGTCTCATGGCCTATATCGCCGCGCAGGCTTGACCCTGAAGGCTCCGGGCGATACTCCCGGAGCGCCCGCAAGGGAGCGCGTAGCTCAGTCGGTAGAGCATCTGACTTTTAATCAGAGGGTCCTGGGTTCGAGTCCCAGCGCGCTCACCACAGAAGCGGCAATAAAATCAAACGATCGCCATTTTCTTAAAATTTTGAGGGCGTGAACGTATTGAGAACATGCGACCCCTTGAAGGGGTCGCAAAGTCGCACGTGCGACTTTTTGTTCTCCGCTTGTCATTCACACCGCCACGCCTTCCTTTTCGAGCCAGTCCGCGAGCTTGCACATAGCGGCGTCCGCCATGGCTTCGTTGAGCGCGAGATAGTGTTTGAGGATGGTCGTGATCGTCTCGAGGCTGTGGCCGGTGATGACGGCGATTTCTTGCGTCGAACTGAAATCTGTTGTTGTAGGCGATTAGCGCGATAGTGACTCAAGTAGCGCTCGGCCAATGAGTCGCCACGAGGATGTTATGCCGTTTCTCACGCTCTGGAACGACAGCCCCCGACGCCTGATCGGAGCATCGTTTTGCGGCGGCCATCGCCTTCGGCGGGCTGTTGCAGGTTCTCATGCCCACTCGCCCGCCAGCGATGCCTGGCGGCGTGACGGCATCGGAATTTGATTGCGGAACGAACGCACGAACATGCCGTGCGAAAACAGGCAAGGCTAGACGGGCAGGGCAAGGCCGGCGTCGTCGCCGGCCTCGTTCTCGTTTCGGCTTACTTGTACGACTGATTGCGCGCGATCGCCTTCCAGCGCCCGTTCTGCACCTGGGAAACCAACAGCCCCTGTGATCCCAGATGATTGGTCTTCGTGAATTTGATGGGCGCCTGGCCGAAAATGTCCTGATAGGGTTCGCCTGTCTCCATCTTGTCGATCAGGCAGTCCGTCGTCAGCGCCTTGCCGCATTGCTTGGCGAAATGCGCGAAGGTCATCATTCCGTTGTAGCCCGAGGTCGTCTGTAGATTGGGCGCGACGCCGAACATCGCCTTGTACTCGTCAATGTACTTTTTGACATTGCCGGTCGCTGTATCTTCGTAGAACATTTCGAGCTGGCCGACGCCGTAGACGCCTTCGGCGACCTCCTTGCCGAGATCGTGCAGGTCGGAAACGTAAGACGGCGAGAAGGCGATCCAGATCGGGTTGTAGTCGGACTTCTTTGCAGCGGTGAGGATCGCGACCGATTCACGCACGACCGAGCCGAGAGAGACGAAATCGCATCCATCGGCCTTCATGCGCGCGACCTGCGAGGAGAAGTCGGAGGCGCCGCGCTTGAACGACACCATCGTTCCCTCCTCGACGTTCATCGCCTTCAATTGGTCCTGGTAGGCGTCCGTGAAGTTCTTGCCCATCTCGTCGTCCTGGTAGATGATGCAGGCCTTCTTCGGTTTTTTGTTTTCGATTATATATTTGATGCCTACGCGCGCCTGATCGTAATAGGGCGAGAAGATATTGAACTTCAGCCGGTCTTCCGGCTTCTTCGGATCCATGGCGTAGGTGAATTCGGCCGCCGTGATCGAGAAAAGATTGGTGATGCCGGCCGCCTGAACGATCGGCAGCGGCGCGAGCGTCGTCGCCGAGCCCATCGGTGATACGATCGAGAAAACCTTGTCGAGTTCGATCAGCTTCTGCGTGGCGAGCACCGCCTTCTTCGGGTCGTAGGCGTCGTCTTCGAGGATGTAACGCAGCTTGCGGCCGTTGATGCCGCCCGCCGCATTGATCTGCGCGACGGCGAGCTTGGCGCCGTTCGAGGATGGAACGCCCCAGGACTTGATCGGCCCGGAAAGATCCATATGCGTGCCTATCACGATCTCCGTATCGCTGACGCCCTGTGTCTTGAACTGCGCGAGAGCCGGCGATGCCGCAAGCGCGCCTGCCGCAACGCTCATCCCGAGCGCAAGAGCAAATCTCTTCTTCATGGTCTGGTCCTTCCCTTTATGAAGCCTGCGGGCTTCCCTGTGCCGAAAACGATTTGAGAACCAGGCGACGACGCAGGTTCATCGCCGGTCCCAGAAGAGGATCGCCTGGCCCGAACGGCCGATCGGCGATCGTCAGGTCTGTGATGCGCGCATCGCCAAGCGCCTGTGTCGCGCGCGCCACCTCCGCGCCGATCAGCGCGCGGATCTCGTCCGCCTCCATCAGGCTCTTGTAGTGCGTGAAGGGAATCGATTTCGCCTGCGCGTGCTGCACGACATTGTCGTAGTCGGCGAAGATGACCGCAGACAGCCGATCGCGCGTTTCGCCGTTGACGATTGCCGCGAGAATGTAGGGCGATGCCGTCAGCGCATCTTCGACCGGCCAGGCCGAATGCGCGCCGACTGCTGCGTCGCGCGGGCCTTGCAGCGCAAAGCCCGCGCCGCGCGCCTCCGCGAGATCGCCCGTTTCGAGCGTTTCGTCCGCCCGTCCGGTCTCGCCCGCAAATGAAGCGCAGAGCGCCGCCGAGCGAAGCCGGAGCGATCCGTCCGACGCGATCTCGAAGGACGCGCCGCGCGCCAGCGCGAATTCGCGCGGACGCGCGTCCGCGATGCCGACCGCGCCTGCGGCCTCGGTCACCGCATACACGTCCTGGACGGGAACGCCGAGCGCCGCAATGTTTTGCGAAACGTCCGGCGACAACGGCGCGCCGGCCGACAGCGCAATGCGCGCGCGCGACAGGCCGTAGTCTCGCCGGACTTTTCGCAGGATCAGCGCGCCGAAAACGCCGGAGCCTCGCATCGCGCTTTTGAACATTCGTTGCTGCATCCGCGTCGCAGAAGCGCTTGCGCGCGACAGCGACCGTGCAAACCCGCTCCACAACGCGGGCGATCCGGAGATCACTTGCGGCTGCAACTCGTGCAGATTGTCCCCCACGGTCTCCTCGCTCTCGGGGAAATTCACGATGACGCCGGCCGCAAGGCAGGCGTAGAGACCGAATACGCGCTCGAAGGCGTGGCTCGCCGGCATGAGGGCAAGGCGGTCCTCGCCCGCGCGCAAATCCACCAGCGACAAGGCGCCCTCCACCGCCGCGCGAAGCGCGTCGTGCGTGAATTGCGCCGCCTTCGACGGCGCCGACAGTCCAGAGGTCGGAATGATCGCCGCCAGGGCCCCGCCCGACGACGCGCGCCAGGGCGCATCCGCCCGATTGCTTGCCTTGGCGCCGTTCTGGAGCAGGCTATCGAAAGAGATCACGTGTCTGTCGCCGGTTTCTGCGACCGCGACGGCGTCGAAACAGACGATCGTTTCGATGCCCGGCAGCGCGTCGCGCAGATCGAGCGCCGTATCGAGCGCGCTCAGGGTGTCGACGATCAGGACGCGCGCCTTGCAGCGTGCGACAAGCGCTTCAAGCTCGCCAGGCGCGCCCTCGGCGTGGAATCCCGCCGAAACGGCGCCTGCCGACTGGATCGCGAGATCGCAGATCAACCATTCAGGGCAGGGCGCAGCGAGAATGCCGGCCGTCTCGCCGGGTTTCATGCCGATCGCGGCAAGACCCGCAACGCAATCCGCGACATTGCGCGTGAGCGTCGCCCCGTCGGTTTCTTTCCATACGCCCAGACGCTTGGCGCGCAATATCGTGCGCGCCGGCTCTGCAAGGGCGCGGGCAAGGACGAGGCCGGGCAGGCTTGCCCCGTCCGTTGCTGCGTCATGCATCTTCACTGCGGCGTTCATGACGTCGCCCTCGCGCGGTTGCGCCGATTGCGGCTGGGCGAATCGTCGGCGTGGGCGCCGAGATAGGATTCGCGGATCTCGTTGGAATTCATCAGGGCCTCGCTCGTGTCGTGCATGACGACGCGGCCGACCTCGAGGACGTAACCGTAATCGGCGGTCTCCAGTGCGATCTTCGCATTCTGTTCGACGAGCAGGATCGAGACGCCTTCCTCCTTGTTGAGGCGGCGGATGATCGCGAAGATTTCCTTGACCAGGAGCGGCGAGAGCCCGAGCGAGGGCTCATCGAGCAGAAGAATTTTCGGCCGGCTCATCAGCGCGCGGGAAATGGCCAGCATCTGCTGCTGTCCGCCAGACAGCAGGCCGGCCGGCTGATCGCGGCGCTCGCGCAGCACGGGGAAGTAGTCGTAGGCTTTCTCCAGATCGGCGGCGATGCCGCTACGGTCGCGGCGCAGATAGGCGCCCATCCGCAGATTGTCGCGTACCGACAGGAACGGAAACACTTCACGCCCCTCGGGCACATGGCTCATGCCGCAGGCCACGATAGCGTCCGGCTCCATCCCCTGGATGCGCCGGCCTTCCAGCTCCACCACGCCGGCTACGGGGTCGAGCACGCCGGACGCGGTCTTCAGGATCGTCGTTTTGCCCGCCCCGTTCGCGCCCAGCACGGTGACAATCTTGCCGCGCGGCACGGTCAGGCTGATGCCGCGAATGGCGGTAATCGGACCGTAGGCGGCTTCGACATTGGAGAGGTGCAGGATTGGCTCGCTCATCCCTCACGCTCCCAGATAGGCTGCGACGACATCGGGATGGCTCTGCACCTCCTGCGCGGCGCCCATGGCCATGATGCGTCCATAGTTCAGCGCGAGCACGCGGTCCGACACGCGGCTGACCAGCGACATGTCATGCTCGACCATGAGAATGGTCATGCCGAGCCGGCGGTTGATCTCGAGTATCCATTCGGCCATACGCGAGGTTTCCTCGACGTTGAGACCGGAGGAGGGTTCGTCGAGCAGCAGCACCTCCGGGCCGATCGACAGCGCGCGCCCGACCTCGACCACCTTGCGCACGCCGTAGGGCAGGCCGGCGATCAGCGTGTCGCGGTATCGTTGCAGGCGCAGGAATTCCATGACCTCCTCGACCGCATGGCGATGCTCGACCTCTTCGTGCCGCACCTTCGGCAGGAAGAACAGGTCATCCCAGAAGCGCGTGGTGGAATGACGATGACGGCCGACGAGCAGGTTTTGCAGAACCGAGGCGTTGTCGAACAATTCGATGTTCTGGAACGTGCGCGCGATGCCGCGCCCGGCGATCTGTTGCGCGGTGAGCTGCGTGATCTCCTCGTCCTTGAAGACGATTCTGCCGGTTGTGACGTTGTAGAGTCGGCTGATGAGGTTGAACAACGTCGTCTTGCCGGCGCCGTTCGGGCCGATGATCGTGAATATCTCTCCTTTGGCGACGCCGAAGGAGACGCCGTCGACCGCCTTGAGGCCGCCGAACTGGATCGAGACGTCTTCGAGCGCAAAATAGGTCATCGGCCGCGCTCCGACTTCAGGTACATTTTCTGACGGCGGAAGGTCGCCGGCTTGTAGAACGGGAACTGCTTGAACCAGGTCTTTATCTTGATCCAGCGTCCGTCGAGCCCCATCGGTTCGTAGATGATGAAGAAGATGATGATCAGGCCGAAGATCAGGCTCTTGACGCCGGGCGCCGCGAGCAGGACGCTCGCCTTGTCCTGCGCCATCGCGGAGCCCGAGATAGCGCCGATCAGAACCGGCAGCTTGTCTTTCAGGAGCACGAGTATCGGGTCGACCATGATCATGAATATTGCGCCGAGCGCCGCGCCGCGCAGCGAGGTTATGCCGCCGATGATGATGATCATCACAAATTCGATCGACAGGGCCAGCGTGAACATTTCCGGGCTGATGTACGACAGCTTGTGGGCGTAGAGAACGCCGGCAAGACCCGTAATGCCCGCCGAAAGCGCGAAGGCGAACGTCTTGTAGCGCGCGGAATCGACGCCCATGCTGCGCGCGGCCGTCTCGCTGTCGCGCAGCGCCAGGAACGCGCGCCCGGTCGGCGATCGGATGACATTGACCGCAACGATCACGACGAACACGGCTACGAGAATGCAAAGATAATACAGGCCTTTCTCGCCGAGCGGCGAGCCGAACAGGGAGGCCGGCTTGACCATCATGCCTTCGTTGCCGTTCGTCACCGTCTCCCAGCGCGCGAGGATTTCCTCGACGATGATCGCAAAGGCGAATGTGGCGATCGCCAGATAGATGCCGTGCAGGCGCAGGGCGGGCAGGCCGACGAGCCACCCCACCAGCCCAGTCAGCAGCCCCGCCGCAGGCAGGTATATGTAGATGGGCACGCCGAATTTCGCCGCATTGGCCGCCGTATAGGCGCCGATCGCCAGAAAGGCGGCATGGCCGATCGATGTCTGCCCGGCGTAGCCCGACAGCAGAACGAGGCCGATGCCGACGATCGTGTAGATCAGCACGAACACGATCTGGGTGAGAAAATAGGAGCCGAGCAGGAACGGGGCGGCGCACAGCAGCGCAAGCAGCACGCCATAGGATGCGATCGACTGCGGGGTCTTGAACAGGCGCAGATCGCCCTCGTAGCCGGTGCGGATGCGGAAGGCCATCGGTTTAGACCTT
>JBKDZW010000109.1:0-27929 GCA_047971685.1 Rhodoblastus sp. | reverse complement strand
CGCCTACAAGATCAGCCAGGGGCTTCTGGACGAGTTCGGCGCCAAGCGGGTAATAGACACGCCCATCACCGAACACGGGTTTACCGGCATCGCGGTCGGGGCCGCCTTTGGCGGGCTGAGGCCCATCGTCGAGTTCATGACCTTCAATTTCGCCATGCAGGCGATCGACCACATCATCAATTCCGCCGCCAAGACGCTCTACATGTCGGGCGGCCAGATGGGCGCCTCCATCGTGTTCCGCGGCCCCAACGGGGCGGCCGCCCGCGTCGGCGCGCAGCACAGCCAGGATTATACGGCCTGGTATTCGCAAGTGCCCGGTCTCAGGGTCATCGCGCCTTATTCGGCGGCCGACGCCAAGGGCCTCCTGAAAGCCGCGATCCGCGATCCCAATCCCGTTGTTTTCCTGGAAAACGAGATCCTTTACGGCCAGACCTTCGACGTGCCGCGCCTCGACGATTTCGTTCTGCCCATTGGCAAGGCGCGCATCGCGCGCGCCGGCGATCACGTGACGATCGTCTCCTGGTCGATCGGCATGTCGCTCGCGCTCAAGGCGGCGGACGCGCTGGCGGAAGAAGGGGTGCAGGCCGAGGTGATCGACCTGCGCACCATCCGCCCGATGGATGTCGAGACCATCGTGCGCTCGGTCATGAAGACTGGCCGCTGCGTGACGGTGGAGGAGGGCTGGCCGCAATCGGGCGTCGGCGCCGAGATATCGGCGCAAGTGATGACGGAGGCCTTCGATTATCTCGATGCGCCCGTCGTGCGCGTCACCGGCAAGGACGTGCCCATGCCCTATGCCGCCAATCTCGAAAAGCTGGCGCTGCCCAATGTCGGCGATGTCGTGGCGGCCGCCAAAGCCGTTCTGTATCGGTGACGCATGGCCGACGACACGCTTCACCAGCTCGAACCGCCGCCCGACGCCCGCGAAAAAGGCGGCCATGAAGTGCTGCGCTGCTTTGTAGTCGACGGCGGGCTGAGCGTTGCGCTGCGCCGCTCCTTCGACGAGGCGGGAACCTGGGGCGTGCTGCTGGCCGATCTCGCGCGACACGCCGCGCGCATCTACGCGCTGGAGGCGCAGATCGACGAGGACGACGCCCTTCAGGCGATCAAGGACATGTTCGACGCCGAATGGTCGCGCCCGACCGATTTCGACGCCACATCAGCCATGAATTGAGGCCGCCATGCCCACCAACATACTCATGCCCGCCCTGTCGCCGACCATGGAGAAGGGCAATCTCGCCAAATGGCTCAAGAAGGAAGGCGATGCGATCAGGTCGGGCGACGTGATCGCGGAAATCGAAACCGACAAGGCGACCATGGAAGTGGAAGCCGTCGATGAAGGCGTGCTCGCCAGAATTCTGGTGCCCGAAGGCGCGCAGGACGTGGCGGTCAATACGCCCATCGCCGTCATCGCCGGCGAAGGCGAGGACGCAAGCGCCGCCGCCGCTCCTGCTCCCGCCGCGCCTGCCGCCGTTGCGCCCGCTCCCGTCGCCGCGCCTGCTTCCGCGCCCGCAAGCGCGCCGGCTGCGCCTGCCGCTCCGCGCGCGGCCTCCGGCGAACGTGTCTTCTCGTCGCCGCTCGCGCGGCGCATGGCCAGGGACGCCGGCCTCGATCTCGCGGCGATTGCGGGCTCCGGCCCGCATGGCCGCGTGATCGAACGCGACGTCAAGGCGGCGATCGCGTCCGGCGGCGCCAGACCCGCTGCGGCTTCGACAAGCGCTGCGGCTTCAACAAGCGCGCCCGCGCCGGCTGCCGCCGCCCCGCAGGGCATGTCCGGCGACCTCGTGCGAAAATTGTTCGAGTCCGGCTCGTTCGAGGAAATCCCGCACGACAATATGCGCAAGACGATTGCGCGCCGCCTGACCGAAGCGAAATCGACGATCCCGCATTTCTATCTTTCGATCGACTGCGATCTCGGCGGCCTGCTCGAGTTGCGCGAACGGATCAACGGCGCGGCGCCCAAGGACAAGGACGGCAAGCCCGCCTACAAGGTCTCGGTCAACGATTTCGTCATCAAGGCGCTGGCGCTGGCTTTGCGCGACGTGCCCGACGCCAACGTCTCCTGGACCGACACGGCGATGCTCAAACACAGGCATTGCGATGTCGGCGTCGCCGTCTCCATTCCCGGCGGGCTCATCACGCCTGTCATCCGCAAGGCCGAGACGAAGACGATTTCCGCCATCTCCAACGAGATGAAGGATTACGCGGCGCGCGCGAAGGCGCGCAAGCTCCGGCCCGAGGAATATCAGGGCGGATCGAGCGCCGTCTCGAATCTGGGCATGTTCGGCATCAAGAATTTTTCCGCCGTCATCAACCCGCCGCATGCGACGATCCTTGCGGTCGGCGCCGGCGAGAAGCGCGTGGTCGTCAAGGATGGCGCGCCTGCGGTCGCCGACATGATGAGCGTGACGCTCTCGACCGATCATCGCGCGGTCGACGGCGCGCTCGGCGCGCAATTGCTGGCGGCGTTCCGCAGCTACATCGAAAATCCGATGTCCATGCTTGTGTAATTTCGATTTGAGTGAGGCGTTCGTGAAAAAGTCCGTTTCCATGTCTTTTTCGCCCGTGCGGATCGGGCAGGATGGCGTCAAGGACGGCGTGCATTTCGAGGTGCGCGACGGCAATGTCCTGATCGGGCGGCTGACCGTCATGCGCAAGAAATTGCGCTGGTGGCCCAAGGGGGCGAGCGAGGCGCTGGAAACGAACTGGTCGGGCTTCGATACGCTCATGCGCAAACGCAGCAAGGGCGGCAAACAATAAGGGCGGCAAACAATGACCACGCAACCGGCGCCCGCGTCCTCCGCATCCTGCTCGTCTCTCTTGCGCAGAGGGGCGGGGGCGGGGCGCTCGCGCGACATGCGTGAAATACTTGCCGCACAGACCATGGGAGCCTTGAATGGCCTATGACGTTCTCATCATCGGCGGCGGTCCCGGCGGCTATGTCGCCGCCATCCGCGCAGCCCAGCTTGGTCTCAAGACGGCGGTCGTCGAGCGCGAGCATCTGGGCGGCATCTGTCTCAACTGGGGCTGCATTCCCACCAAGGCGCTGCTGCGTTCCGCCGAAATCCTGCATTACGCCGAACATGCCGGCGCCTATGGCCTGAAGCTCGACGGCAAGATGGCGGCCGATCCTTCGGCGGTCGTCGCGCGCTCGCGAAAAGTCTCGCAGCAATTGAACGGCGGCGTCGCCTTTCTGCTCAAGAAGAACAAGGTCGACGTCATCTGGGGCGAAGCGGTCATTTCCAGTGTCGGCGAGGTGAAGGTCGCAGCGACGAAGAAGGCGATCCAGCAGCCGCAGAACCCGATTCCGAAGGGCGTGCTGGGCGAGGGGACATATCGGGCCAAAAACATCGTCGTCGCGACCGGCGCCCGCCCGCGCGCGCTGCCCGGCATCGAGCCGGACGGCAAGCTGATCTGGACGTATTTCGAGGCGATGAAGCCTCCGGAATTTCCGAAATCGCTTCTGGTCATGGGCTCGGGCGCCATCGGCATCGAGTTCGCTTCTTTCTACAGGCAGATGGGCGCGGACGTGACGGTCGTCGAGGTGCTGCCGCAGGTCATGCCGGTCGAGGACGCCGAGATCGCCAAGGTCGCGCATAAAAAATTCGAGAAGCTCGGTCTCAGGATCATGACCTCGACCAAGGTGACGAAGGTCGTGAAGGGCGCAAATTCCGTGACCGCGACCGTCGAGGACGACAAGGGCAAGAGCCAGGAGATTGTCGCCGAGCGCATGATTTCTGCTGTCGGCGTCGTCGGCAATATCGAAAATCTCGGGCTTGAGAATCTCGGCGTCAAAACCGATCGCGGCTGCATCGTCGTCGATGGTTTCGGGGCGACCAATGTGCCGGGCGTTTTCGCCATCGGCGATGTCGCAGGACCGCCGATGCTCGCCCACAAGGCCGAGCACGAAGGCGTGATCTGCGTCGAGGCGATCAAGGGCCTGCATCCGCACCCCATGGAAAAGTCGATGATTCCGGGCTGCACTTATTGCAATCCGCAGGTCGCCTCCGTCGGTCTCACGGAAGAAAAGGCCAAGGCGGCGGGCTATCAGGTCAAGGTCGGGCGCTTCAATTTCACCGGCAACGGCAAGGCGATCGCGCTCGGCGAGCCGGACGGCATGGTCAAGACCGTGTTCGACGCGGGAACCGGCAAGTTGCTTGGCGCGCATATGGTCGGCGCCGAAGTCACCGAACTCATCCAGGGCTTTGTCGTCGCCATGAACCTGGAGACGACCGAGGAAGAATTGATGCACACGGTCTTCCCGCATCCAACGCTCTCGGAAATGATGCACGAGAGCGTGCTCGACGCCTATGGGCGCGTGATCCACATGTAGCGATTGGTCAGGGCGATGCGTTCCGCCCGTCCCGCTTTCTTCTTTCGTGCGCATTGCGCAACAGGCCCGCGCCCGCCGCGCCGAGCACGAGCGTGAAATAAGTCAGGATTGTCGCGCGCCGCCAATAATCGAGTTCGGCTTTTTCGGCGCGGTCGGGCTTGCCGGGAGCAGACGCCGGCGTGGCCAGTGTCGCGCGCGTCATGGCGGCAAAGCCGGCGCCCGACGCCAGCGGCAATCCCGCCATGATCGCTATCAGCGCCGGTTTCAGCGTCTGCATGAGCCGGTAACGCCGCAGCGATATCCATAAGCCGAGGCAGCCGTGGATCCAGCCCGGCGCTAGCAGCGCGATTTGCCAGCCCTGCAAGCCGCCGCGCGCCAGCGCGCCGATGACGTTGCGATAGGTTGCGGCGGCGGCGAACCAATCGTCCGAAACGCGCGTTGCAAATATATGGCCGATGAGCAGCCAGGGCAGGCTGAATCCCGCCCACAGCCGCACCCATTCGATGAGCGGCAGCCGCCAGAAGCGGCGCTCGTAGAGCGTGTGCAGGGCGAGCGCGAAATGGAGCATCGAGGCGCCGTAGAGCAGGATCGTGCCGGGCAGGCTGCGCCACAGCACAATCGTATATGCAAGGGCCGCCTCGGCGCGATCGAGCGAAAAAACGCCAATTGCATGGTTGAGCATATGGGTCGTGATGTAGACGAACATCACGACGCCCGAGATCAACCGCCAGCGACGTAGGCTCACCAATCCCCCCGATTTCAGTCTGCGCCGGCAAGGCCGTCGCCCGTTCGCACGGCAGGCCCTTGCGCGCAACCGCAGACCCGCGATTGAGCGCGGCGCGTCCGGGCATTATATAGATCAACGCGCCCCGCAGGCGGGCGCCTGCGCGAGAAATGCGATGGCCGTTCTCATCGACACGCTCAACGACGACAGACGCGAAAAGACAGGCGAGACCGCGCGTCATCCCGAAAAGGCGCATCGCCCGGACAAGCCGGTTGCGCGCAAGCCGGCCTGGATTCGCGTCAAGGCGCCGGGCTCGCCGCGCTGGGCCGAGACCAACCGCATCGTGCGCGAAAACAAGCTGGTCACCGTCTGCGAGGAGGCCGGCTGCCCCAATATCGGCGAGTGCTGGGAGAAAAAACACGCCACCTTCATGATTATGGGCGACACATGCACACGCGCCTGCGCCTTCTGCAATGTGAAGACGGGATTGCCATCGGGTCTCGACGCCGGCGAGCCCGAAAGCGTGGCGCATGCGACCGCCAAACTCGGCCTTGAGCATGTCGTCGTCACCTCGGTCGACCGCGACGATCTCGCCGATGGCGGCGCCGCGCATTTTGCAGCGACCATTGCGGCGATCCGCAAGGCGAGCCCGAAGACGACGATTGAAATTCTCACTCCCGATTTTCTGCGCAAGCCTGGCGCGCTCGAAACCGTGGTCGCCGCGCGTCCCGATGTGTTCAATCACAATCTGGAAACCGTGCCGTCCAATTATCTGACCGTGCGGCCCGGCGCCCGCTATTTCCATTCGATCCGCCTGTTGCAGCGGGTGAAGGAGATAGATCCCGCCATTTTCACCAAATCGGGCATCATGGTCGGCCTTGGCGAAAAGCGGAACGAAGTGCTGCAACTCATGGACGATCTGCGCTCGGCGGAGGTCGATTTCCTCACCATCGGCCAATATCTGCAACCCACGCGCAAGCATTGCGAAGTCGTCGATTTCGTCGCGCCCGAGGAATTCAGGGCTTACGAGACGGTCGCCTACGCCAAGGGCTTTCTGCTGGTTGCAGCCTCGCCCCTTACGCGCTCGTCGCATCACGCGGGCGAGGATTTCCGCAAGCTGCGTGAAAAGCGCGGCGCCTGAAACGGCGCCGTTTCGCGCAATCGGACTTTTACGCAATCAGATTTGCGGCGAGACCATTTTCATCGCAACGATGGCCAGGGCGACGCAGAACAGCGCCAGCAACGCCATGCCGGCGACCTTGAACGGGCGGTCGCGCTCGATATGCAATCTCAGGCCAGACGCGCCGTAGCGTCTCGGCGGCGCGCCGTTGCGAAAATCCCTATCGACGTTGACTGGCGCTCTCGACATGACGGACTCCCCAATAAGCCACGTTGACGATCTTCTTGTGCCGTAGCGTCAGGAAGGTTTTCACGAATTTTTTGTCATGCGATTACATTTATATGGACAATTCGACGCATTTTGCGGAAGGCGCGAGGGCGTTCCGGTTTTGCTTGTTAAAAAAACGTCTGTCTGGCCTGTGTCTGACCCATCGGAAGGGGACGGCGTCAGGAGAAGATGGCGTCAAGGGAAGACGGCTTCAGGGGAGGATATATGACTGGCGTTCTGTCTGGCGTGCGGGTGCTCGATCTCTCGCGCGTTGTCTCCGGGCCCTGGTGTACGCAGATACTCGCCGACCTCGGCGCCGAGGTCATCAAGATCGAACGGCCGGGCGCAGGCGACGACACGCGCCAGATGGGGCCGTTTCTGAACGACAGCGACGGCAATCCGACAAACGACAGCGCGATCTACATGGCCTGCAATCGCGGCAAGCGCTCGGTGACGGTCGATATTTCAAAACCCGGCGGCGCAGACCTCATTCGCGAACTCGCGCGCGATTGCGATGTCTTCGTCGAGAATTTCAAGGCGGGCGCCTTGAAGAAATTCGGGCTCGACTACGACAGCATCCGCGCCGTGCGCGAAAACATCGTCTATTGCTCGATAACCGGGTTCGGGCAGGACGGTCCATATGCCGCCCGTCCTGCCTATGATTTCGTGATGCAGGCCATGTCCGGCCTCATGAGCACGGTCGGTCCGCCGGAGGGCGCGCCGGGGTCGCAGCCGATGCGCACCGCCGTTCCGCTCACCGACATGGTGACGGGTCTTTATGCGAACATATCGGTTCTGGCGGCGCTTTATCATCGTCAGGCGACGGGGCAGGGCCAGTATATAGATGCAGCCATGCTCGACAGCGCGGTCGCCTTCAACGCCAATCTGGCGGTCGGCTTTCTGCTCAACGGCAAGGTGCCCAAGCGTAACGGCAACACCAATGCGGTCGTCTGCCCGTCCGATGTCTTTGCGGCCGCGGACGGCGACATCGTGCTCGCCGTTTCCAACGATGCGCAGTTTCGCAGCTTCTGCGCTCTGATCGACATGCCGGGGCTTGCCGACGATCCGCGTTTCGTCACCAATACCGCGCGCTTTTCCAACAGGGACGCACTTTATGCGTTGATCGCGCCGCCATTGAAACAGGCGCCGAGCGCGCTCTGGTTTTCGCGCTGCGCGGCCGCCAACGTGCCTTGCGGGCCGATCAATCACATGCACGAAGTGTTCGCCGACGCGCAGGTGCGCCATCGCGGTCTGGCGATCCAGGCGCCGCACGGCAGCGGGCAGAACGTGCGTCTCGTGCGCTCGCCCGTCAAACTCTCGCAAACGCCCGTCGAGCATCGCGCGCCGCCGCGTCTGGGCGCCGATACGCAGGCCGTGTTGAGCGAACTCGGCCGCACGGACGCCGAGATCGAAGGTTTGCGCAAAAGCGGAATCGTCTGAAGCGGCGCCGGGTTTTCGCGTAACGTTTTCGAGCTCGTCTCCATGGAGGCGGGCTTGTGCGACGCCGCGCCCACGCTCGCTTTTTTCTTCGCCAAACGTATTAGCCAAACGTATTAGCCAAGCGTAACATCGCCGTCATGAAACATGCTGAAGATGCGCGGAGGCGTCGATGATTATTGCTGCAACCGACGAGGCCGAGATCGAACGCGCGCAAAGCGAGCTTGCGCGTCTCATCGCGCAATCGCAACGCATGACCGGCTTTACCGGCGCCGGCGTTTCCACCGAAAGCGGGGTGCCGGATTTTCGTTCGCCGGGCTCGCCCTGGCTGAAGAACAAGCCGATCGACTTCTCGCTTTTCGTCGCCGATCCGCTGGCGCGCGAAGAAGCATGGCGGCGCAAGTTCGCGATGGACGATCTTTATGCGGGCGCCCGGCCCAGCCGCGCCCATCTTGCTTTTGCGCGCTTCGTTCTGGAGAGACGCATGGGCGCAATCCTCACCCAGAATATCGACGGTCTGCATCAGTCCGCCGGCGCGCCCGCCGACAAGGTGATCGAATTGCACGGCAACGGCACTTACGCGAAATGTCTGGATTGCGGGCTGCGGTATGAGCTTGCCGACGTGCGCGCCGAATTCGACCGCACGGGCGCAGCGCCCGAATGCGAATGCGGCGGCGCTATAAAATCGGCGACGATCTCCTTCGGCCAGGCCATGCCCGAAAACGAAATGCGCCGCGCGCACGAGGAGGCCTCGACCTGCGATCTCTTTCTGGCGGCAGGCTCTTCGCTGGTCGTTTATCCCGCCGCCGGTCTGCCCGTTCTGGCCAAGAGAAACGGGGCGTTCCTCGTCATCGTCAATCGCGACGAAACGCCGCTCGATTCTGCCGCCGACCTCGTTCTGCGCGGCGACATCGGAACCATCCTTGCGCCCTTTGCATCGCTGCAATAGCCGCGTCGTCCACAGTTTTTATAACTTTGGCCTTTGTGCGGTCGCGCGGAGTGTTATCCTTTCATCAAGTGATTCTGGAGTGGCTCGGCGATTCGGCGCTATGCAATGCTTTATTTCGAGCATCGCCGCTGACGCTCGGGGGGTAAGAAATTGGGCGGCAAAGATCCATATATACAATCGGTCCCCGGGGCGGCGGAACCGACTGCCGATTCGACGCAGGTCGAACTCGTCGAACTCGTAGGGCGCATCAAATGGTTTGATGTTTCCAAAGGCTACGGCTTTGTCATTCCCGATAATGGCGGCGCCGACGTATTGCTGCATGTGACGGTCTTGCGTCGCGACGGCTTCCAGACGGCCTACGAGGGCGCGCGCATCGTTTGCGAGGCGCAAAACCGCAGCAAGGGCCTTCAGGTCTTCCGCGTTCTGTCGATGGACGAAACGACTGCGGTCCATCCCTCGCAAACGCCGGTCGCGCGAACCCGCGTGCAGGTGACGCCGACCGGCGGCTTCGAGATCGTCATCGTCAAATGGTTCAACCGCATTCGCGGTTTCGGCTTCCTGACGCGCGGCGAGGGCACCGAGGATATTTTTGTCCATATGGAAACGTTGCGCCGCTACGGCATCGCCGAACTCAAGCCTGGCGATTCCCTGCTCGCGCGTTTCGGCGATGGCCCCAAGGGGCTGATGGCCGCCGAAGTGCGCCCGCTCGAAACCGCGCTGCCGTCCTCGCATTGATGTAGCCCGGAGTTTTCTCTGAGACCTGTTTCGCGTGAATATTTGTTCGCGCGAAATGTTTCGTGTGCGGGAAGGCCGCACATGATGCGCTCGCGTTGCGAGGATGCTTATTTTCGGCCGCGTTACGCGCTATTACATGTCATGCTCGTCACCTGGTCTTTTATCCCCGCTCGTCTTTGCGTGCTTCTCGCCGCCTTTTTTTGCGCCTTCCTTGCCGGTGCGCCTTCTGCGCGCGCGCAAAACCTGGAAAAGCTCGAATTTCTGACAGACGGCGGCGCGCGAACATTTTCGGTGGAGGTTATGCGCACGCCCGAGCAACAGGCAAAGGGCCTGATGTTTCGCCGTTACATGCCCGACGACCGGGGCATGCTCTTTACCTTCGGCCGCAATGAGCCGGCCTATATGTGGATGAAGAACACATATATTCCGCTCGATATGATCTTCATCGACCGCAAGGGCGCCATTGTCTCGATCGCCGCCGACACCGAGCCCTTTTCCGAGCGAACCATCGAATCGGGCGTCCCCGTCTGGGGCGTCGTCGAACTCAACGCCGGCGCGGCCGCCAAAATCGGTTTGAAAGTCGGCGACAGGGCCGTCCATCCCTTTTTCGACGGCAAATAGGCGCGCTTGTTTGCGGGCGGGTCGCGTGATAGCCAGTGCGGCGTCCGCAGCGTCGGCGGGGTATAGCGCAGCCTGGTAGCGCATCTGCTTTGGGAGCAGAGGGTCGCAGGTTCGAATCCTGCTGCCCCGACCAACCGAAAATTTCGCTCAAGCCGCGCCAACGAAGGTGCTACAACGAGCGAGCAAGAACGAGCGGGCAAGTAGAGCTGGCAAGAACGTGCTGGCAAGCACGAGCGAGCTGGCAAGAGCGAGCTGGCAAGAACGTGCTGGCAAGCAAGAGCTGGCAAGAGCGAGCGGATTGGTAAAGAGCAGGCGAACGGACATGAGCGCACGGATCTTTCGGCCTACCAAATCGGCGACCCAATCGGGCGCCCGTCGCACCAGGAAATGGAATTTCGTCTATGACCCGCAGGCCCCGCGCGGCCACGATCCGCTGATGGGCTGGACGACTTCGACCGACATGAAAAGCCAGATTCATCTGACCTTCGACACCAAGGAGGAGGCCATCGCCTACGCCGAGCGCAATGCGATCGCCTATGTCGTGGAGGAGCCGCAGCCGCGCAGCCACCGCACCATCGCCTATTCCGATAATTTCCGCCCCGGCCGCATCGGCCAGTGGACGCATTGATCCCGGCGAATGCATTGACCGCTGTTCAATGCATTCGGGAAGGCGCCGCCAGCCCGGCGTCCGCGCAAAGGCGGCGCACGCGAAGACATATCGGGCAGAGCGCCAGGAGCCCGTGACTCACAAGACCCCGTAGCTCAGCTGGATAGAGCAACTGCCTTCTAAGCAGTAGGTCACAGGTTCGAATCCTGTCGGGGTCGCCAGCCTGATTGCCGTAGGCGCCGCGTCACGCTCCGGTCTTGCGCAGGCGGGCAAAACCCCGGTCGAGGTCGTCCTGCAAATCCTCGATATTTTCCAGGCCCACGGTAAAGCGCAGCGCCGGCCCCTCCGGCTTCCATTCGGTCGCCGTCCGGTAGGGCGCGCAATCGAAGGGAATGACCAGACTTTCAAATCCGCCCCAGGAATAGCCGAGGCCGAACAATTCGAGCCCGTCGAGCATGGCCGCGACGGATTCGCGCGATGTCGGATTGAGGATTACCGAAAACAATCCGGATGACCCCGAAAAATCGCGTTTCCAGATGGCGTGGCCGGGATCGTCGGGCAGGGCGGGATGCAGAACGCGCGAAACCTCCGGGCGCGCCTTCAGCCACCGGGCGAGCGCAAGGCCCTGCCGCTCGGCCTCGCGCAGCCGCAATTCCATGGTGCGCAGACCGCGCAGCGCCAGAAACACATCCTCCGGCCCCGCGCAATTGGCCATGGAATCGCAGGTGGCGCGCAGACGCGGCCAATATTCGGCGTTCGCCGAGACAAGCCCGAGCAGGAGGTCGGAATGGCCCGACAGATATTTGGTGCCGGCCTCTATGGCGAGATCGACGCCGCGCGCGTGCGGCGGAAAGAACAGCGGCGTCGCCCAGGTGTTGTCCATGAGAACGCAGACGCCTTTTTCGCGCGCGACGGCGGCGATGGCGGGAATGTCCTGCATTTCAAAACTCTGCGACCCCGGCGCCTCGACCAGAACGCCAACCGTGTTTTCGCGCATCAAGGCGCCGATGCCCGCGCCGATGAGGGGATCGTAATAGGTCGTCTCGACGCCGAGCCGCGCGAGTATGGAATTGCAGAAGACGCGCGTCGGGCGATAGGCGCTGTCGGACACCAGCACATGGCCGCCGGCGCGCGCTATCGTAAACAAGGCGAGCGTGATCGCCGCCAATCCCGAGGGCGCCAGCACAGTGCCGGCGGCCCCCGAAAGCTCGCTCCAGGCTTCTTCGAGCGAATCCGTCGTCGGCGTGCCATGCGTACCATAGGTGTAGCGCTGGCGGCGCGCATAAAGCTCCTCGACATTGGGATAAAGCACGGTCGAGCCGCGATAGATCGGCGTGTTGACGAAGCCGTGATTGTCGAACGGCGCGCGGCCCGCGTGCACCAGGCGCGTGCTTGCGCCCATTCTGGCCCGTCCGTCCTTGGTCGTTTTGGTCATGCGATGCTCCGGCTGAAAGTACCTAACGCTTGAGGGCGCGCGCGTCGAGCGTAGGGCGGGCGAGGACGATTGCGGGTGTTGCGACAAAACATGCCGTAAATCTTGTAACACAATCGCCGGCGCGCCCTCCCGCAATGCTCGCCAGCGCGCCGCGCATGGTTTGCCGGTTTTCGTCCGTAGGGCCGTGGCGGGAACATTCGCAGGGCTTGCGGCTTGACCGCGAGCGCCGAAACGCTTGTTATTAACGATTATGGATCGGCGATTTCGCCCGTTCCGCTGAATCTCCAACCGACGGATGCCTTATGACCCGCACTTCCGCCCCGCTTGCCGCGCTTGCCGCATTCGCGCTTTCGACCGCGTTCTCGACATCTGCGGTTCTGGCCGGACCGACGCTTGACGCCGTGAAGAGCCGCGGCGAACTGGTCTGCGGCTCCAATCCCGGCATCGCCGGCTTTGGCCTGCCCGACGACAAGGGCCAGTGGAAGGGCTTCGACATCGAATTCTGCCGCGCCATGGCCGCGGCCATTTTCAACGATCCTACCAAGGTGCGTTTCACGCCGCTGAGCGCCAAGGATCGGTTCACCGCGCTGCAATCGGGTGAAATCGACGTGCTCTCGCGCAACACCACCTGGACGCAATCGCGCGAAGTGGGGCAGGGCTTTCTGTTCGGCGCCGTCACCTATTACGACGGCCAGGGTTTCATGGTGCGCAAGAAGCTGAACGTGAATTCCGCGTTGGAACTGAGCGGCGCCTCGGTCTGCGTGCAGCAGGGCACGACCACCGAACTCAACCTCGCCGACTTCTTCCGCACCCACAACATGAAATACGAATCGGTCGTTTTCGCCACCGCCGAGGAAGGGCTGAAAGCTTATGAGACCGGCCGTTGCGACAGCTTCACCACGGACATGTCCCAGCTCTACGGCGAGCGCACCAAGCTCGGCAATCCCGACGACCATGTGATCCTGCCCGACGTGATTTCCAAGGAGCCGCTCGGCCCCGTTGCGCGCCAGGGCGACGATCAATGGTTCAATCTCGTGAAATGGACGCATTACGCCATGCTCACGGCCGAAGAACTCGGCGTGACCCAGGCCAATGTCGAGGAAAAGCTGAAATCGCCCAATCCCGAGATCAGGCGCCTTCTGGGCGTGGAGGGCAATTTCGGCGCGGGCCTCGGCCTCACGCAGGATTGGGCCTACCGGATTATCAAGCATGTCGGCAATTACGGCGAAGTGTTCGAGCGCAACGTGGGGCAGGGCTCGAAGCTGAAGATCCAGCGCGGCCTCAACGCGCTCTGGAACAACAAGGGCCTGCAATACGCCCCGCCGATACGCTGATCTGACAGGACTGCGCCATGCGCGCGACCGTGGCAGGCGGGGCCCCCAGGCCGAAAATCTGGAACGATCCCTTCTGGCGGGGCCTGTTCTTTCAGGCCGCGCTTGCCGCGCTTGTCGTCATTCTTCTGGCCGGCGCCGTCATCAATGCGCGCGACAACATGCAGGCGCGCGGCATTCCCATGAGTTTCGCATTCTGGGATCAGCCTGCCTCCTTCGATATCAACCAGACGCTCATTCCCTATAAGGCGACGTCGCCCAACAGCCAGGTCTTCTGGGTAGGCTTGCTGAATACGCTTCTGGTCGCTGCGCTCGGCATCGTGTTTTCGACCATGCTGGGATTTGCCATCGGCGCGGCGCGTCTGTCGTCGAGCTGGCTGGCCGCACGCATGGCCGCCGTTTATATCGAGGCGATCCGCAACGTCCCGCTGCTCTTGCAGATCATCTTCTGGTACAATGTGGTGCTCGGCAATCTGCCCAGTCCCCGGCAGGCCGCGCCTTTCCTCGACATCGCCTTTCTTTCCAATCGCGGCCTGTTCGTGCCCGCGCCGGTATTCGGGCCGGGCGCAACGGCGGTGGGGGGAGCGCTCGTCGCCGGCCTGGTCGGCGCTGTGCTGTTTCGCTTCTGGGCGGCGAAACGCCAGCGCGACACGGGCGCGCAATTGCCGGTCGGCTGGGTGTCGCTGGCGCTCATCGTCTGCCTGCCCCTGATCGCCTTCTTTGCGGCGGGGCGTCCGGTCTCGCTGAATTTCCCGCAATTGCGCGGCTTCAATTTCGCCGGCGGCCAACGTCTGACGCCCGAGTTCGTCGCGCTGCTTCTGGCGCTGACGCTCTATACCGCAGCCTTCATCGCCGAAATCGTGCGTTCGGGCATCATGGCCGTGCCCAAGGGGCAGAGCGAGGCGGCCGCCGCCCTCGGGCTTCGCCCGACGCCTACGCGAAAACTCGTCGTCATGCCGCAGGCGATGCGCGTCATCACGCCGCCGCTCATCAATCAATATCTCAACCTCACCAAGAATTCGACGCTGGCCGTGGTCATCGGCTATCCCGACCTCTTCAACGTGTTTGCGGGCACGGTGCTCAACAATACCGGCGCCGCCGTGCAGATCGTCTTCATGACCATGGCGGTCTATCTGGCGCTCAGCATTCTCACGTCCGCGATCATGAACGCCTATAACGCGCGCATGGCGCTTAGGGAGCGCTGACCATGACGGCTTTCGTTCGCGCTTCCTCCGAGCCTGCGCTTCCGCCGCCCGTAACGTCCGGCGGCTTTCTGGCCATCCTGCGCACGCGCCTGTTTGCAGGACCGGCGGCCTCGGTTTGCACGATCCTTGGAATTGTTTTTCTGGCCTGGGCGTTCCCGCCGCTCCTGCGCTTCCTGGCGATCGACGCGGTCTGGAGCGCGCCCGACGGCGCGGCCTGCCGCGTGCCGGGAGCAGGGGCCTGCTGGGCCTATATCTGGCGCAAGTCCGGCTATTTCATCTACGGCTCTTATCCTGAAGCCGAACGCTGGCGCGTCGATGTCACGCTTGCCATCGGCGCCATCCTCATCGCCTGGCTGCTGGTGCGCCGTTTGCCCTGGCGCGGCGTCGCGGCAATCATCTTCTTCATCGGCTATCCCATCCTGACGGTCGCGCTTCTGAGCGGCTCGGCCATGCTCGGGCTGGAGACCGTCCCGACCGACCTGTGGGGCGGCATTCTCGTCACTCTCATCATGGCGCTGTCGGGCATCGTCTTTTCGCTGCCTTTCGGCGTGGCGCTGGCGCTTGGCCGCCGCTCGAACCTGCCTGTCGTGCGCTTCTGCTCGGTCGCCTTCATCGAGATCATCCGCGGCGTGCCGATGATAACGGTGCTGTTCATGGCCAATCTCATGCTGCCGCTGTTCGTGCCGGCGGCATGGGCGCCGGACCGGCTGTTGCGCCCCCTGATCGGCGTGGCCCTGTTTGCCTCCGCCTATATGGCCGAAGTCGTGCGCGGCGGCTTGCAGGCCATCCCCAAGGGGCAGTTTGAAGGCGCGATGGCGCTTGGCCTTTCCTATCCCCAGCGCATGCGCTTCATTATCCTTCCGCAGGCGCTGACAACGGTCATTCCCGGCATTGTCAATTCCTTCATCGCGCTGTTCAAGGACACGACGCTGGTCGCCATCGTCGGCATTTTCGATTTCCTGCGCACGGTCGACACCGCGCGGCTCGACCCCGAATGGGCAGGCCCGACGATTACGGCGACAGGTTATGCGTTTGCGGCGGCCGTCTACTTTGTGTTCTGCTTTGGAATGTCGCGCTATTCCATTGCAATCGAAAAAGAATTATCGAAATCGAGAGCCCGTTGACGGCTCTGGTTTGCTTAAATGAAGCGCATGCGGAAAACGGTCGGGTAAGTAGAAATTAATAGATCGCGCCCATCATGCCCCAAAGGTTCAGATCAGGGCGCGCAAGATGGAATTCGTTGAAACTGCGGTGATTGGCGGCGGTCCGGCCGGTCTGACGGCAGCCTATACGCTGGCCAAGAACGGCCGCGACGTCATCGTGTTCGAGCGCGATCCCGTTTATGTCGGCGGCATCAGCCGCACGGTCAATTACAAGGGTTTCCTGTTCGACATCGGCGGCCATCGCTTTTTCTCGAAATCCCGGGAGATCGTCGATCTCTGGAACGAGATTCTGCCTGACGATTTCATTGATAGGCCGCGCCTGTCGCGCATTTTTTACAACGACAAATTCTACGGTTATCCGCTCAAGGCTTTCGAGGCGCTGTTCAACCTCGGCCTGTGGGAAAGCACGCTGTGCATGGCCTCGTTCGGCTACGCCAAGGCCTTTCCGATTCGCAATCCCAGGACTTTCCACCAATGGGTGCGCAACCAGTTCGGCGAGCGTCTGTTCTCTATCTTCTTCAAGACCTACACCGAGAAGGTGTGGGGCATGGGCTGCGACGAGATATCGGCCGACTGGGCGGCCCAGCGCATCAAGGGCCTCAATCTCGGCGCCGCCGTCATCGACGGCCTGCGCCGTTCGCTCGGCGTCAAGAAGAAGGGCGAGGGCGCCAAATCCCTGATCGAATCCTTCCGCTATCCGCGCAAGGGTCCGGGCATGATGTGGGAGGCTGCGGCCAGGAAGATCGTCGGCTTCGGCGGGCGCGTGCAGATGGGCCGGTCGGTCGAAAAACTCGCCTTCGACGAGGACGCTAAAATCTGGACCGTGACGGTGCGCCGCGCCGATGGCGAACTGGAGGAATATGCCGCGCGCAACGTGATTTCGTCTGCGCCGATCAATGAACTGATGGCCTCGATCACGCCGGCGCCGCTCAGCCTGATGCATGCGCGCGATCTCAAATACCGCGACTTCCTGACGGTCGTTCTGATCGGCAAGTCCTCGATCGACCTGCCCGATAATTGGGTCTATATCCACGATCCCGCCGTGCAGGTGGGCCGCGTCCAGAACTTCCGTTCCTGGTCGCCTGAAATGATTCCCGACGGCGTCTCGACCTGTCTGGGCCTCGAATATTTCTGCTTCGAGGGCGATGGTCTGTGGGCCTCCGACGACAGCGCCCTCGTCGATCTCGCCAAGCAGGAGATCGAGAAGATCGGGCTGATGAAGGCAGTCGATGTGGCCGACGCATCCGTCGTGCGCCAGCCCAAGGCCTATCCGGTCTACGACGATGCCTACGCGAAAAACGTCGATGTCATCCGGCTCGAACTGGCCGGCCGCTATCCCGGCCTGCATCTGGTCGGCCGCAACGGCATGCACAAGTACAACAATCAGGATCACGCGATGATGACGGGCATGCTGACCGCGCTCAACATCGTCGCCGGCGAAGACATCTATAACGTCTGGGAAGTGAACGAGGACGCCGAATACGGCGAGGCCGGCGTCTCCGGCGCGCAGGAAGCGCTCAAGAGCGAACGCCTCGTGCCGCGCAAGGCCGCCTGATGGCGTTCGAGGCGGCATCGGGCGCGCTGCGGCCGTCGCGTCTCGGGCCGCCCCGGCTGTCCTATCGCTGGCTGGTGGGCATGGCGCTCGACGCCATCGCTTATGGCGCGGCAAGCGTCGTCGCTCTCGCTGTCGACTGGGGATCGCTGGTCGGTCTGACCAGCGTCTTTCACGTCGATTATCTTGCCGCCGCCTGCATCGCTTTCAGCCTCGGTCTGATCGTGGCTTATCTTCTGAGCGTGCGCGTCGTCTTCAAGGACCGTTCGCGTTACGGCGCGCGCGGCGAGATCGTCGGCTTCCTGGTCACGGGCGTCATCGGCCTTGCGCTCAATCAGGTCTTGATCTTCGCCTTCGTCGGCGGTCTCGGTCTGCCGGTGGCGATCGCCAAGGCGCCGACCGTGGCTTTTGTCTTCACATTCAATTTCCTGTCGCGCCGCCTGCTGCTGTTTTACGGTCGGAGCGCGTGAACCTCCGGCTTTCGCGCAAGCAGGACAACGCCGGTCGAAACGGCCAATGCTCGCCCCGTGCCGACGTTTTATTGTCTCTGGCCGCCTTTCTGGCGCTCGCCGGCCTGTACGCCCTCGGGCATTCGTACACGGGCATACAGGGCGACGCCAAGATTTACATGGGCCGCGCGCTCGCCGATGTCGATCCGGCAGGGGTCGGGCGCGATTTCATGTTCGTTCTCGACGGCCAATCGCACTTCAGCCTGTTCAGGCCCTTCGCGCGCTGGCTGACCGCTCGTTATTCACTGGCTGGCGCATCCCTCGCGCTTGCGACGTTCGCCTGCCTTGTGTGGTTTGCCGGCGCATTCGCCTTCGTGCGGCGGGCAGCGCCAGCGCACGCCATGCTTGTCGCGGCTATCGTCTTTGCATGTCCGGCGGGCTACGGCCCGTTCCAATTGCTTGCGTTTGGCGAGCCTCTCGCCGTGCCGCGCCCCTATGCGGAAGCTTTCACGCGTCTGGCGCTTGCCGCCTTTCTGGCCGGACGTCTCGTCGCCTCGTTCGTTTTGCTCGCGGTCGCCGCCGTGCTTCATCCGATCATGGCGCTCGCCGGCGTCGCGGTCATCGGCCTCGTGCTCTGCATGGAAGACCGCCGCTGGCTTCTCGTGATGGGCGCATGCGCAATCGCGCTTGTTGCGGCGATCGCGTTCGATGCGCCCATTGCTGGCCGCGCGAAAATCATGGTCGACCAGCAATGGCTGGCGCTGCTGTTCGGTCGGACCGCCTATCTCTTTCCGCATCTTGCAGGGAGCGGGGACTGGGTTCTGCCGATCGTCCAGGCCGTCACGATCGTGCTTGCCGCCGCCCGTGCGGAAGGGCGGCTGAAGCGTCTTCTCCATGCCGGTCTGGCGGCGGGCGCGCTCGGCCTGGCGGTCGGCTGGATCGCCGGCGTCTTTGCGCCTTCGCTGCTTGTCCTGCAATTGCAGCCCTGGCGCATATGGTGGCTGACCGGCTTTCTCGCCGCCTTCTCGCTCGGCTATTGCGCCTTGCGGCTGGGCGCGGGAAGCGCCCTCGACAAGATTGCAGCCGTCATGCTGACGCTGGCCTGGGTCATGTCGGACCAGGGGTTTTTTGCCTTGCTTCCAGCCGCCATCGCCTTTCTTGCGGTCGGCGCCCATGTCATGCGCGACCTCGCCATAACCGAAAAAATAGCGCGCAATGCATGGATCGCCTGCGCCGTCATCGTGATCGCGCCGACTGCGGTCTTGCTGGGGGTATGGGCGAATTATCCGGGAACGCCGAATTATCGGCCGATGTTCACAAAGCAGTTTATGGCGGTTGTCGGCAATTGCATCCTGTTCGGTCTTGTCGCCTATGCCGTTCTGGGCGGGCCGCAATGGTTTGCCCGCCTGCCGCAACGCGCAGCGCGCGCCGGCGCCCTTGCCGGCGGCGTGCTGGTTGCAGCGCTCGGTGGAATTCTCTGGCGCAATCCGGATTCTTACGAACACGCGCTGGCGCAAGCGCGCGTGCAGGACGATCTCGCGCAGATGACGCCGCGCGACGGCGAAATCCTGTGGCTGCAAGGTTCGCTCGAACCATGGGTCTGGCTGCGCCGCCCCCATTGGCTTGGCGACATACAAGGCGCCGGCGTCGTTTTCTCGCGCGAACTGGCGCATCTTTACAACGAACGCGCGCAGGCGCTGGTTACGGCCGGTCTCGACAACGGCGCCCTTGTGCGCCGTTACAACGATCTGCCGAAATACGAAATCGCAAAACTCGATCCCGCCGGCCTCGCGCAAATCTGCCGCCGCGCCGACGCGCCGGCCTATATCGTGGCGCCGCTTGCGCCGGGCGGCGCGCCCGATCCCGCGCTCAAGGCCAAACTCTGGACGCCGCCCGCATTGCGGGTGGAGACATCGGCCGCCGCCGGCAAGGTCGAAAAGACGCTCTACGAGCGTTACGCAGTCGTGGATTGCGCGAAACTCCGTTGAACCCCGCGCAAGGCCCAATCGCCGCTTATCGCCTGATCCGATAGATCGTATTCGGCCCCGCCTTGATGGCGAGAGGTTCGAGCCAATCGGGAATCCGGCCCGCCATCAAGGCCGCCGCCAAACCCTGCGGCGCGCGCTCGGCCATGATCTGCATGCGCGCCATGGCGGGGCAGGCGAGCAGATAATCGGCCCCCGACGCGCGCGCGATCTTGGCCGCCGCCGCAGGCTCGGCCATGAAAACGTCGATCGAGAGACGGTTGCCGGCATTGTTGCGGTGGTAGGGCGCGGCAATCACGGAATGATGAGTGAAGACGAGAATATGCGCCCCCGCATCGATGGGCGCGAGAACGAGACCCGCCGGCAGCCTATCGAGCGGGACGACCGCCGAAGGACGAAGACAGGCCGCCGTGCGCGCGGCTTCGGCAGGCTTGTCGCCCGGCAGGGCGATGGCGTAGGCCATGGGCGCAAACGGCAGGCACATGAGGCCTGCAAGCGCCGGCCGCAGGGCGCTCGCTGGCGCAAGCCGCTGCAACAGCGCCAGAACCGCGCTTGCCGCCCCGATGGAAGCCATCGGCGCAATGGACGAAAAGGTGCGCACGCCCCAGAAGGTCATGACAAGTCCGGCGGCGATCAGCGCGCACAGCGCCGCCAGCCGCCCGCGCTGCTCGCCATCGGCAAGGAAAACCGCCGTCGCAAGCGTCGCCAGCAGCGCCGCCGTCAGCGGCGCGCCAAGCATGATCGCAGCGTTCGGCTGCGTGGCGGCGAGATCGGACAGCTTCTGGATTTCGGTCACATGATCGAGCCAGATCGCGCGCACCAGCGGATCAAGCCCAACGAAGGGATCGCCGAGGCAGGCGGGCGCGACGAGCGCAAGAACTGCAAGTGGCGCAAGACCGCAGACGGCGGCGGCGGCGATCCGTAAACTCATGCGTGAAAACCGTCCGCCGAGCGCGCCAAGCGCGATCAGGCCGAAAGCGCCGGCAAGGCCTGCCGTCAGATGGGCCGCCGAATAGGCGTCGCAGGCCGTATTCGTCCAGCGCTGCGGGCCGACGGTTGCAAGAAATGCAAGCGGCAGGGCGATTGCGAGCGCAAGGCCAAGCTGCCCCATCGCGGCTCCGAGCCGCGCGCCGCACACGATCCAGCCGATCACGGGAACGGCGATCAGAACGGCGAAAAAGGGCAGGTTTTCGAGACTGATCGAAAGCGACAGCGCTATGCAGGCGCCCGCCAGCCACATGCTTTTCGCGCGAAACCTGTCGAGCGCGGCGATGACGCCGCCGCTGGCCAGAACGAGCAGCACGATCTGCGGCGCGTGATGGTCGATGCGGCCTGGAACGAATTGCGAGAATACGGGGCCCGTCGAAAAGGCGAGCGCAACCGCCAGAATCTGCACGCCGGCGCCGCCGAACAGGCCGGCAACGCGCGCAATGGAGGCGTAAAGCGCGGCGAGCATGAGGAGAGGAAAGGCAAGCCGCGTCATCGCTTCGGCCTGGGGCGGCGCGAAAAACAGGCCAAAGGTTTTCATCAGGAGCGCGAGCGGAATATCGACCACGCGCGACCAGTGCATGAACAGGCCGTCCGGCGGGGCAAGGCGATGGGCGGCCATGTCGTACCAGCCTTGCCCGGCCAGAAGATCGCGCACCTCCACCATGCGCATGGCGTCGTCGGTATCCTTGAAGGCGCCGGTCGTCCACACGTCCTGCGCCAGCGGCAGCGTCAGGACGACGCCGCAGGCAAGCGCCGTGACAATGGCCAGCCCGACGCCGAAACGGCCGGCGCAAAGCGCCTGCGTGCGCGGCGGATGGACGATTTCGGCCTGGCTCATGCGTCTTTCCTGAATGACAGCGCCTTTATAGGCGCCGTGCGCTTGCAACGAAGTTACCGCAAGCCGCCTTGCCAGCGCCGCAGCCCCGTGACAAACCGGCCGCCGCGCCCAAATCCGTCCCGAGAAAAGCGACATGACGCCTTCCGCCCGCCTTTCCGCTGCTATCGACATTCTGGCCGCCACCGCCGATCTGCGCGTGCCGGTCGCCGAGGCGCTGAAGGATTGGGGCCGGCGCAACCGCTACGCCGGCGCCAAGGACCGCGCGGCCATCGCCAGCCTTGTCTACGACGCGCTGCGCACGCGCGCGTCCGCCGCCTGGCTGATGGGGGCCGATACGGCGCGCGACATCATGCTGGGCGCGCTCAAGCGCGCGCGCGGGCTGGACGCAGAGGCCATCGCCGCGCTTTGTTCGGGCGAACGCTACGCCCCCGCCTCCTTGAGCGCACAGGAGCGCGCGCGCCTCGAGACGGCTGGCCTCGAAGATGCGCCCGATCACGTCATGGGCGATTATCCCGAATGGCTTGCGCCACATTTCGCGCGCGTCTTTGGCGACGAGGCGGCCGCCGAGGGCAGGGCGCTGGCCAGGCGCGCTCCCGTCGACCTGCGTGTGAATCCGCTCAAGACGACGCGCGAAAAAGCGCTTGAGGAGCTGGCCCATCTCGGCCCGCAGGCGACCGCTTTTTCTCCGCTTGGCCTGCGCATCGCGGTCGGCGGCGACGGGCGTGGCCCCGCGCTTTCTGCCGAGCCCGCCTATGTCCGGGGCCTGGTGGAAGTGCAGGACGAATCCTCGCAGATCGCAGCGCTTCTGGCCGTCCCGCGCCCCGGCGAACAGGCGCTCGATCTTTGCGCCGGCGGCGGCGGCAAGACCCTGGCGCTGGCCGGCCTGATGGGCAATAGCGGCCAGATCTATGCGACCGACGCGGACGGCCGCCGCCTCATGCCGATCTACGAACGTCTCGAACGATCGGGCGCACGCAACGTGCAGGTGCGCGCGCCGCGCGGGAAAACCGATATTCTCGAAGACCTCGAAGGGCGCTGCGATCTCGTGTTCGTCGATGCGCCGTGCACGGGCGTCGGCGCCTGGCGGCGCAACCCGGACGCCAAATGGCGCATCCGCCCCGGCGCGCTCGAACAGCGCATGAAGGATCAGGACGAGGTTCTGGACCGCGCTGCGCGCTACGTGAAGCCGGGCGGCCGGCTGGTTTACGTCACATGCTCGCTGCTGCGGGAGGAAAACGAGGATCGCGTCGCAGCCTTCCTGTCGGCGCATCCCGGTTTCGCCGATCCAGACATGCGCGAAACGGCTCGCGGCGCGGGGCTCGAAAGCCTCGTTGCGATAGCCGGTTTCGGCGCGCATGGCATGGTTCTGCGCCCCTCGAAAATCGGCGCCGACGGCTTCTTCGTCTGCGTCCTGCGGCGCGCATAGCGCTGGTCCGGCGTTCGGCGGTTGCCTCAAAGACAGAGGCCGCCCGTCATCGGAAGGCCGGCGCAACCTGCGTTACGAAGAAAAAGGGACTGCGGCCCCTTGCAGAAGGGGACACATCGCGAATTGGGAACCGCAGTCCAGATTCGGAATTACGCGGCCTTTTCGAGTGTCGGCGCGCTCCAGGCGCCAAGCCGCTCCACCGCCAGCGCGCGCTTGAGTTTCGCCAGATAATCCACGCGCGGCGCGCCGTCGAAACCGACCGCCGCCAGATCGGCCGTCAGGCGCTTGGCGTCGATCCATTGCATGCCGCGCGCCTCCAGCGCCTGCGCCAGCGCGGCAAAGCCGGCCGCGCGGGCGGCGTCGTCGCGGAAATGCAGCGCTTCGATCACGAAGACGCGGCCAACGGCCACGCCATAGCCGCTGCCAGCCCTTTCGCCGGATTTCAGCGAAATGTCGAAGCAATGCGCAAAGCCCGCGTCGAACAGGCCGGCAAACGCCCATTTCAGGCGCGGGGGCGTCGGCTGCGCGCGGTCGGTCTCGCACAGAACCGCCTCGAAATCCTGATCGAAGGAAATGCGGTAGGCCGCGTTTACGCCGCCGAGCCGCGCCAGCAGGACGCGCGGCGCAACGATGGCGCGCAGCGACGGCGACCACCATTTCATCGGCCCGATATGGCCGCTTGGGTAAAGGCCGCGCTCATAGGCGTCCATGATCGTGGCGCTCGACAATTCGTCCGCCACGCCGCACAGGCCGTCGGGCGAGACGAGCGCGCGCGCGGGATCGGGCAGGCCGACGGCGCCGATCGATTTTTCCCGCACCATGAAGCCGAGCGCGCGAAAACATCCCAAAAGGCCATCGCGCGCCAGAACCATGCGCGCAGCGCGATAAAGGCGCCAGGAGGTCTCCACCAGGGATAAGGCGAACAGTTTTTCGCGCATGACGTGGCGCGCGCGCGGCGAAAGCGGCGTCGGCGGCTCGACATCCGGCGAAAACGCGGCGGCAAGTTCGCCAAGGCGCGCCCGCCCGGCAATCAAACGGCTCACCTCGGTCTGGCAAATCGACATGGCGTGTCCTGTTCCTGGCCCCTCGGGGTCTGGAAGGACGTTAGACGCGCGCCCATTGCCGGCTGTTCAAACGGATTGCTCGAATATTCGTATATTCCCGTTAGGAACCGGGTTTTCGGCGTTGCGCGGGCCGCCTTGTTCGCCTAATCCGCTTTTTTGGTTGAGAGGAACTTGATGACCGCGCTTTCCGCCGCCGCCGCCCACCGCGAAATCGTCGAGCGCCACGACAAGGTTCTGATTGTCGATTTCGGCTCTCAGGTGACCCAGCTCATCGCGCGCCGCGTGCGCGAAGCCGGCGTCTATTGCGAAATCCATCCCTTCCAGACCGCGCAAAAGGCGTTTGCCGAACTCCACCCCAAGGCCGTGATCCTTTCGGGCGGGCCTGCTTCCGTTACGGAGCCCGGTTCGCCGCGCGCGCCCCAGGCGGTTTTCGAGGCCGGCGTGCCGGTGCTTTCGATCTGTTATGGCCAGCAGACGACCGCCCTCCAGCTCGGCGGTGCGGTGGAAGGCGGGCACGCCGCCGAATTCGGCCGGGCGGAAGTCGAAATCCTCGAGGACAGCGCACTGTTTCGCGGCGTCTGGAAGAAGGGCGGCAAATATCCGGTCTGGATGAGCCACGGCGACCGGGTGACGCGCCTGCCGGAAGGTTTTTCCGTCAAGGCCGTCTCGGAAAACGCGCCCTTTGCCGTCGCAAGCGACGAAAAACGCCGCATCTTCACGACCATGTTCCACCCGGAGGTCGTGCATACGCCTGACGGGGCAAGGCTTCTGTCGAACTTCGTCCATGAAGTGGCGGGGTTGCGGCGCGACTGGACCATGGCCGCCTTCCGCGCCGAATCCATCGCCGCGATCCGCCGGCAGGTCGGCGATGGCCGGGTGCTGTGCGGCCTGTCCGGCGGAGTCGATTCCTCGGTTGCCGCCGTGCTCATCCATGAGGCCATCGGCGACCGCCTGACCTGCGTCTTCGTCGACCACGGCCTGATGCGCCAGGGCGAGGCGGACGAGGTCGTCAGCCTGTTCCGCGACCATTACAACATCCCGCTTGTCCATGTGGACGCCTCCGCCCGGTTTCTGGGCGAGCTGGACGGCGTCGCCGATCCCGAGACCAAGCGAAAGACGATCGGGCGCCTGTTCATCGAGGTTTTCGAGGCCGAGGCGAAGAAAATCGGCGCGGACGGCAAAGGCGCGCCGGAGTTTCTGGCGCAAGGCACGCTCTATCCGGACGTGATCGAAAGCGTGTCCTTCACCGGCGGCCCCTCGGTGACGATCAAGAGCCACCACAATGTCGGCGGACTGCCCGAGCGCATGAACATGCGTCTGGTCGAGCCCTTGCGCGAACTCTTCAAGGACGAGGTGCGCGCCCTTGGCCGCGAACTCGGCCTGCCGCAAACCTTCGTCGGCCGCCATCCCTTTCCGGGGCCGGGCCTGGCCATCCGCATTCCCGGCGCGATCTCCCGCGAAAAACTCGACATTCTGCGCAAGGCGGACGCCATCTATCTCGACGAAATCCGCAAGGCCGGCCTCTACGACGAGATCTGGCAGGCCTTTGCCGTCCTCCTGCCCGTGCGCACCGTGGGCGTGATGGGCGACGGCCGCACCTACGACCACGTCTGCGCGCTGCGCGCCGTGACCTCGGTCGACGGCATGACCGCCGATTTTTACCCCTACGACATGAATTTCCTGGGCCGCGCGGCGACACGCATCATCAACGAAGTGAAAGGCGTAAACCGCGTCGTCTACGACGTGACCTCAAAGCCGCCGGGAACAATCGAGTGGGAATGAATTAAGGTCGTTTCAGACCATCTTGATCTCCAGCGCCGCGCCCGCGTTGGCGTCCGCCAGATCATAGGCCGGAAGGCCAGGCGCCACGTTCGTCAACCCGGCGCCGATCAGCGCGATCGCCTGCGCGGCGAAAAGATGACGATAGATGCAGTTTTGCAGGACGCCAGGCACGGGGCCTCAGAGCCATTTGGTCATGGCTCTCGCCAGCGCTCATGGCTCTCGCCAGCGCTCATGGCAAGACCGGAACCGCGCGCCCTTCGCGCAACTCCGACAGGGCGTGGCGGATGATCGCGATCGCGCCCTGAAGCGCCAGCGCGGCCATGATAGCGGCGACGACAAGATCGGGCCAGCCGGTTCCGGTGCCAAACACCCCGAAAGCTGCCGCCACTACCGCCAGATTGGAAAGGGCGTCGTTGCGCGAACAGATCCAGACCGAGCGCATGTTCGCATCGCCCTCCCGCCACGCATAAAGCAGGACAACGCAGATCAGATTGGCCACCATCGCCGCCACGCCGACCGCGCCCATCGTCTCCCAGCCGGGGACCGAGCCATGCAGCATCCGCCAGATGACATTGCCAACCACCCACAGCCCCAAAAGCCCCATCGAGCCGCCCTTCACCAGCGCCGCGCCCGCCCGCCAGCGCAGGCTCATCCCCAGGACGAACAGGCTGATGCCGTAATTCGCGGCATCGGTCAGAAAATCGAGCGCATCGGCCTGCAAGGCCGTCGATCGGGCCGCCAGCCCGGCGACGATCTCGACAAGGAACATGGTCGCGTTGATCCCCAGCGCGATCCACAACACGGTGCGGTATCGGCCGCTTATGGCCGGGCCGGGACCGTGGGCGTCATTTGAGCAACAGGGCATTTCAGACTTCGCTTTCTTTCCGATTGGCCCTGGATACCGTCTATAGTTGCTATAGGGTCAAGCCATGTCGCAAGAGGATTTCAGGATCGGAGACCTCGCCCGCGAAACCGGGACAAAGGTGGTCACCATCCGCTATTACGAAAAGATCGGTCTGCTGCCGCCGCCCGGACGCAGCGCGGGTAACTACCGCAGCTATGACAGGCTCGCACTGAACCGGCTGCGCTTTCTCAGGCGGTGCCGCGATCTGGGCTTTTCGCTGGGTCGGATCCGCGAATTGCTGGATCTGTCAGCCGATGACGCGCGCCCCTGCGACGAGGTCAACAGGATCGCCGACATGCATCTGGTCGAGGTGGAGAGAAAGATCGCCGACCTGCAAGCGCTGGCGCAGGAACTGCGCCGCATTTCCTCCAGTTGCAGCGGCGGCGGGACCATCTCGAACTGCCGCATCCTTGACGCCATCGCGCCGGAGTAACCACCTCGCTTCTGTGGCTCTGGCCGCAGAATTTTATCCGCGCATCATTTCTTCATGCTTCAGAAGCCAGCGCTTGCGCGCGATGCCGCCGGCATAGCCGGCAAGCGCGCCGTTTGCGCCGACGAGACGATGGCAGGGCACGACGATCCCGAAGGGATTTCCGTCGCTGCGCATCCTCGCGGGCATGACGGTTACGCGTAGCCCTCCAGCCCTTTCCGGCGCTGCCGTCAGGCTCAGGACGCGGCCGGCGTCTTTCAGCGGAGACTCGAGAGCACATGTCTCGGTGAGGATTTACGGAAGATAGCGGAAGACCTTGCGTGGGATGGGGCTGCCGGGGTTTTCGCGCAGAGCGGGATCAAGAAGGCAGGATGCGAATACGGATCATTCATGCATAGCGTGATACGAAAAGGGATCATCAAGCTTGATGGCATCGGAGAAAATGATATGTTTTCGCATCATTGTCGATAGTGAAGATATGTTAAGGGATCTTCATGCGCTCTGGATCGGAAACGCTGCATGAGATTGGCAGGCTCTTCGGGCAGGCCCGGACGGCTGCCGGGCTGACGCAGGAGCAGGTTG
>JBKDZW010000108.1:0-1761 GCA_047971685.1 Rhodoblastus sp. | reverse complement strand
CGGACGCAAAACCGCCCACACTTTTGCTGAACGCGCTCTTGGCTTTGTCGCGCGTTCGGACGCAAAACCGCCCACACTTTTGCTGAACGCGCTCTTGGCTTTGTCGCGCGTTCGGACGCAAAACCGCTCACACTTTTGCTGAACGCGCTCTACTCGATCCGCGCGAAAACGGCGCTGCCTGCCGGCGCGGATTGCGCTTGCGGCACCCTTGTGTCGGACGAAAGAATTTCCGACAGGCGTTGTGCGAGGTCGCCGGCGTCGCACATGATCGCTTCCAGCGTCCGCACACACAGCGCCACGCCGTCGTCGGCCAGCGCGTAATAGACGTTCTTGGCCTCCTTGCGGGCGAGCACCAGCTTCGTCCGGCGCAAGGCGGCGAGCTGCTGGCTGAGCGCGGGCTGGCCGACGCCGGTCGCCGCGTCGATCTCGCCAACCGTGCGCTCGCCTTCAAGCAGCAGCGAAAGGATCATCAAACGCTGCGGTTGCGCGAAAACCTTCAGCTTCCCGGCGGCCGCATCGGCCAGCGCCCTGTTGCCGAAAAGCGCGGTCATGGCCGGTTTTCCATTCGGCAGAACCAGTCAGGCCGGTCGGACATGCGCCCCGCCTCGTCCGCCGGCGGCGCCAGAACCTGATCGCCCGGCCGCCATCCCTCGGGCGTCAACGCATCCCCGACCGCCGTTCTTTGCAGCGCCGCCATCGTCCGCAGCATTTCATCGACCGAGCGACCGACATTGTGCGGGTAGCTGCTGATGGCGCGGACGACGCCCTCGGGATCGATGAAATAGCTGCACCGGATCGCCGAACTGTCCTGGGCCGCCTCGTCGATCATGCCGTAGGCTTTTCCGATCGCCATGCTCGGGTCTTCGACGATGGGAAAGGGAATGGAGACGCCGAACGCCTGCTCGATCGCCCTCACCCAGGCAAGATGCGAATAGAGGCTGTCTACCGACAGGCCGAGCAAGGCGCAATCGAGCGCCGCGAAGCGGTCCGCAGCCCTGGCGAGCGCGATGAATTCGGTGGTGCAGACCGGCGTGAAATCCGCCGGATGCGAGAAAAAAAGCAGCCATTTGCCGCGATAATCGCGCAGCGATTTCTCGCCCATGGTCGTGCGGGCGGCAAAGGGGGGCGCGACATCGCCCAGTCTCAGCGGCCGGCGTGCCGCGCTGCCGGATTCCACCCGGAAACTGGAGTCCATCATACCGATCCCGCTAGCAAATATGATTACTTGACGCAAGATAATTACTTAATTACATAATACATGTATATATGAATATATGAGACTTTACCATGACCGACACAGCTCTTCAGGCCGCCATCGCGCAGATCGTCGCAACGCCCGCCGAGGGCGCGGGCATCAAGGGATTTTTCGATCCCGCGACCTTCACCGTCACCTATGTCGTTCACGATCCCGCGACCCGCCGCGCCGCTATTATCGACAGCGTTCTGGACTTCGACCCTGCTTCGGGCCGCACCTCGTTTGCTTCCGCCGATGCGGTCATCGCCCATGTCGAGGCCGAGAAGCTTCATGTGGACTGGCACCTGGAGACGCACGCCCATGCCGACCATCTCTCGGCTGCGCCCTATCTCCAGGAAAAACTCGGCGGAAAAATCTCGATCGGCGAGCATATCGTCACCGTGCAGGAGGTCTTCGGCAAATTGTTCAACGCCGGCACGGAGTTTGAACGCGACGGCTCCGATTTCGACCGTCTGTGGAAGGATGGCGACCGCTTCAAGATCGGCGACATGGACGTGACGGTGCTG
>JBKDZW010000107.1:0-51424 GCA_047971685.1 Rhodoblastus sp. | reverse complement strand
TGCATGGCCATGCAGGAAACAGCCGGGAACATGCCGATGCCATTTGCTTCGAGGCCGCCGAGAAACTGGTTCGAGCAGGGCGGCAAAGCCTATGCGCGTTTCCGTCCCGATTATCCGCCGCAATTGGCCGAATTGCTCGCCGCCCATGCGCCTTCGCGCGCGTTGGCTGTCGATGTCGGCTGCGGCAATGGTCAGTTGACGCGATTGCTTGCAGATGTGTTCGACGAAACGATTGGCTGCGATCCGAGCGCCGATCAGATTGCCCACGCGCAGGCGCATGAGCGTGTGCGCTATTTTTGCGCGCCTGCCGAGCGCCTGCCTGCGCCAGACCATGGCGCGGGGCTTGTAACGGCCGGGCAAGCCGCGCACTGGTTCGACATTGACGCATTTTATGCGCAAGCGCGGCGCATTCTCATGCCCGCAGGCGCACTCGCCTTGATTACCTATGGCGTGATCGAGGCCGATGGCGATGTCGGCCGCGTCCTCAACCATTTCTATTACGATGTGATCGGCCCCTTCTGGCCGCCGGAGCGCCGTCACGTCGAGACCGGCTATCGTTCTCTGCCGTTTCCGTTTGCCGAGGCGCCGCCGCCGCAGATTGCAATGGCCAGGTCATGGTCGTTGCAGGAATTGCTGGGCTATGTCGCGACATGGTCGGCGGTGCGCAACGCGCAGGCCTCGCTTGGGTCGAAACCGCTCGAACGATTTGCCGCCGATCTCGCGGCATGCTGGGGCGATGCGGATCGGCGCCGTGAAATCAGATGGCCGCTGAACATGAGGATCGGCAATGTCTGAGGCGCATCCGGCGTCGCGTCAGACCAGCCGCGCCTCAACCGGGTCCTGCAAATGCGGCCCCTCGCTCTTGTAGGAATTGACCTGCGGCGACACCTCGAAAAACTCAATCGCATCGTCGGGCGCAGGCCGCAGCAGATCGGTGCGCCTCGCCCTGTCGTCGGAGCAATCCAGCCATTGCGCGAAATCCTGCGGCGCGATGATCGCGGGCATGCGGTCGTGGATAGCCACAATTGCGGCGTTTGCCGATGTCGTGATGATGCAGCCGGTGTCGATCTCGCCGCCTTGCGGGTCGGACCAGGTCTCCCACAGCCCGGCAAAGCCCAGGGCCGCCCGGTCGGGCGCGCGAAACAGGAAAGGTTGCCTGACCGGCTTGCCGTGCGGTCCCTGGGCGCGCCGCCATTCGTACCAGCCGTCGGCGATGAAAAGGCAGCGCCGCCGCCGGATCGCGGCGCGAAAGCTCGGTTTGCTTTCAATGCCCTCGGCCCGCGCATTGATGATGAGAGGGAAAGTCCCGGGGTCTTTGACGAAGCCCGGCAGAAACCCCCAGCGCACCAGGCCGAAATGGCGGACGCCGCCTGCCATGCGCACGATCGGCGCGGGCTGGGTGGGCGCGATATTGTAGCGCGGCGGAAAATTCGGCTGCTCGGCATAGCCGAACATGCGCCGTATCGCCTCTGGCGGCAGGGTGATGGCGTAACGCCCGCACATGGCTGGATTTCCTTGACCGGGGAAGTGCGAAAGAACTTGTTATGAACTTGGAGTCTAAGGTGTTTCGTCCGGGGTTGCGTCGGAAGCATGGCTTTGAGCGAAGATCATAACGGCAGATTGTCTGGCGCGGGCGACGGCTCGTTGCGGGCGCGCGCCATGGCTCTGGTCAATCCGGCTTCAGGGCTCGCGAACGATTTTCTCAATGTTTATAACGAAATCTTGATGATGATCGAGCTTCTGCCGGTTGCGCCGGAGCTGGTCGACGAGATCGACGCCTGGCGGCCCTCGTCCTACCGCGCCTATTTCATGCAATCGCCGCTGCCCGGCGCTCCCGACGCCATTGTCGCTTACGACGCCATTGATTCGGCGTTCCGCGCGCTGTTCGAGGCAAGCGTCGAAAGGCTCGCCGAAAGCAGCGTTGCCGCCATAGAATCCGTTTCGGCCGCAATCGCGGCTGGCGCAGGCGATCATAGCGAACAGATCGTTCTCGTCTGCACATGCGCCGCAGCCCGGATGCGCGCGCAATTGCACGCGACCGAGCAGCTCATCAATAACGGCAGCCTCGCCTCGGACGCCGATCCCCAGGCAATCGCCAACAAGCTGATTTCGGCCGCCTGAGGCCTACCCCTTCGATTTGCTCAAAAAAGCCGTGAACGCGGCCTTGGCGTCGTCCGAGCGCAAGGCTTCGCCGAAGGCCTTCGTCTCGCGCGCCATGGCGGCCTCTATGTCCTTGCGGTCGCCGCGCAACAGGCGGCGCGCCATGCGTAGCGCGGCGGCGGGTTTTGCCGCCAGCTTTCGCGCCGCGCCCATGGCGGTCTCGCCCAGAAATTCGAGCGCGACCACTTCGTTGACGAGGCCGAGCTGCCTGGCTTCCTCCGGCCCGAAGCCCTCGCCGAGCAGAATATATTCGCTGGCCTTGGCCATGCCGAAACGCGCCGGCGCAAGGATCGAGGAGGCGGCTTCCGGCACCAGCCCGAGATCGACGAAAGGCATGCGGAATTTCGCATTTTCCGTCGCATATACGAGATCGCAGTGAAACAGCATGGTCGTGCCGACCCCCACCGCAACGCCGTCGACGGCGGCGACGACGGGCGTGTCCAGCATGGCGATCTTGCGGATGAAATAATGCGCGCGCGATTCCTCGCCGCGCGTCGCGGTCGCCAGAAAATCGGCGAGATCGTTGCCGGCGGTGAACGCGCCGCCGGCGCCCTCCAGCATGATCGCGCGGATATCGTCGGATGCGTCTGCGCGCTCCAGCGCTGCCGTCAGCGCATCGTACATCGCGCCGGTCAGCGCATTTTTCTTCGCCGGCCGGTTCATCGTAATGCGCATCACGCCGTCGGCCACGGCAACCTGAACGTCCTCGGTCATCGCTACTCTCTCTCGTTTGTTTCTTTTGCGCGAAAACTTATCCGGCGGCCAAAAGCGCGGCCGCAGCGCGCACGGTTTCGGCGCCCTGCGTGACCGTCGCCTCGAGGCCGCCGGCGCCTGGCGCGAGATTGCGCGCAAAGAAGCGCGCGCTGGCGATGCGCGCGGCATTGGGGGATTGGCCTGCGCCTGCGCGGTGCGCGGCCAGCGCAATCGCGCCCAGCAACGTGCCGCCGCGCGCAAGGCCGAACAGGCGCAGATAGGGCGTAGCGCCGGCCAGCGCATCGGCGGGCGCAGCGCCCAGCGCGCCGAGCAAATAATCGGTCGCGCGCGAAAAGGCTTCGACCGCTTCGCCGAGCGGAGCCGCCATTTCCGTGATTTCGGGGGCGTTGGCGCCGCGCAGCGCTTCCACGGTCGCGCGCATGTCGGCGATTTCGGCGCGCACCGTCTCGCCGCCCGACAGCGGCAGTTTGCGCGTGACGAGGTCGATCGCCTGAATGCCGTTGGTGCCCTCGTAGATCGCAGCGATCCGCACGTCGCGCATGAATTGCGCCGCGCCCGTCTCCTCCACGAAACCCATGCCGCCATGCGCCTGCACGCCGATGGAGGCGACCTCGTTGCCTATGTCGGTCGAAAACGCCTTGGCGAGCGGCGTTAAAAGCGCATTGCGCTCGGCGGCGGCCTTCTTCGCGCTCGCCTCGCCTGCACGGTGCGAACGGTCGAGCGCGCCGGCGGTCGCATAGCAGATCGCGCGGGCCGCGTCCGTCGAGGCGCGCATGGTCATGACCATGCGCGCGACATCGGGGTGCTGGATGATCGGGTCCATGCCGCCGGCCGGCGTCGTGGAATTGGGCGCGCGGCCCTGGCGGCGTTCGCGCGCATAGGCGAGAGCATGTTGCGTTGCGCGTTCCGACAGCGCCACGCCCTGCATGCCGACCGACAGGCGCGCCGAGTTCATCATCGTGAACATGCAGGCCAGCCCCTTGTTCTCCTGGCCGATCAGCCAGCCCGTGGCGCCGCCCTTGTCGCCATACGCCATCACGCAGGTCGGCGAACCGTGGATGCCGAGCTTGTGTTCGAGGCTTGCGCAATGAACGTCGTTGCGCGCGGCCGGCGACCCGTCCGCATCGACCAGGAATTTAGGCACGAGAAACAGCGAAATGCCGCGCGTTCCGGGCGGCGCGTCGGGCAGGCGCGCAAGCACGAGATGAACGACATTGTCGGTCATGTCATGGTCGCCATAGGTGATGAAAATCTTCGAGCCGACGATCTTGTAGGAACCGTCCGGCTGGCGCTCGGCGCGCGTGCGCATGGCCGCAAGATCCGAGCCCGCCGACGGCTCGGTGAGGTTCATGGTCGAGGTCCATTCTCCCGACACCATCTTGGCGAGATAGATCGATTTCAATTCCTCGCTGGCGTGCGCCTCTACCGCGTCGACGGCGCCGAAGCCCAGCAGCGGACAGAGCGCGAACGCCATATTGGCCGCGTTCCACATTTCCGTGCAGGCGACATTGAGAAGATGCGGCAATCCCATGCCCCCGTATGCAGGGCTCGCCGTCACCGCGTTCCAGCCGCCCTCGACCCATTGGCCATAGGCCTCGCGCCAGCCCGGCGAGGTGACGACCCCGCCATCCACGAGTTTGGCCGGCGTCAGATCGCCGTTGCGATTGATCGGCGCGAGGCGGTTTTCGGCGAATTTCGCGGCTTCCTCGAGCAAAGCTTCTGCTGCGCCGTCGGCAAGATCGGCGTAGACGCCCTCGTCAATGCCCTGTTGCAGTCCGGCTGCGTGATCCATGACGAATAGCATGTCCGCTACGGGCGCTCGGTATGTCATATTTCCCTCCCGCGAAGGCCTGCCGCCTTGCTAATTAAGCCTTGATACAACGCTCGAACGCGCAAAACATCCATCGTCTTTCGGTCCGATCGACCGAAATTCCGTACGTTTAGAACTAAATCAGAATGCCGGATCGACAAAGCCAAGTGACCAGTTTGAGCCAAGTGACCAGTATGAGCCAAAAAACCTGTTTGTCTCATAGGCCGGCCCGCATGCTTCAGGCGAGCGGGCAAGGCCTTGCGGAGGCCGCGCAAATCCTGCGTGACGGCGGGCTCGTCGCCTTTACGACCGAAACGGTCTACGGCCTGGGCGCGGATGCGACCTCGCCCGAGGCGGTCGCCAAGATATATGCCGCCAAGGGGCGCCCTGCCTTCAATCCGCTGATCGCCCATGTGACGGACCTTGGCGCTGCGCAGAAAGAGGGGCTCTTTTCGGAGCAGGCCCTGAAACTCGCCAAAGCCTTCTGGCCGGGCCCGCTTACCCTCGTCGTGCCGGCGGCCGACGGCGCCAGCGTCTGCGAACTCGCCCGCGCCGGGCTTGCAACGCTCGCCCTGCGCGCGCCTGCCCATGCGGCGGCGCAGGAAATGCTTGCCCGCGCCGGCCGGCCCATCGCCGCCCCCTCCGCCAACCGCTCGGGCCGCGTGTCCCCGGTTACGGCCGCCCATGTCGCAGAAGATCTCGGGGACCGCATCGACGCCATACTCGACGCCGGTCCGACGATTGTCGGTCTGGAATCGACCATAATCGCCTGTCTGGACGGCCCGCCGACGATGCTGCGTCCCGGCGGAGTGGCGCGTGAAGACATCGAGGCGCTTGTCGGACCGCTCGCGGCCCCCATATCAGCCAAGGTCGAGGCGCCCGGCATGCTCGCTTCGCATTACGCGCCGCGCGCGCGCCTGCGTCTCGATGCTGAAAACCTGCGTCCAGGCGAGGCGGGGCTGGATTTTGCAGGCCGCTTGCGCGACTCGGACGGCGCTCGCATTCTCGATCTGTCGCCGACAGGCGATCCGGTCGAGGCGGCCGCGCGCCTCTATGCGAGCCTGCGCGAACTCGATGCAACCGGCGTGGAGGCGATTGCGGTGGCCCCCATTCCCGAGGGCCATATGGGCGAGGCGATAAAAGATCGCCTTGCGCGCGCCGCAGCCCCGCGAGCGGCGGCAGGGCGCTCCCTGCAAATGGCGGCAGGGCGCCCCCTGCAAATGAGGAAAAACGGCGCGTCAATGGCGCGAGAAAACAATAAATGACTCATTACGCGCAATTGCCGTAAGAAAGCCAATCCGTATAATGGTTTAGTTAGTGTTATCGGACAGATTTCAACCGCGCGGACACCCCAAATCCGCGAACAGCCATGAGTGGCAGGTAGCAGAGTGAAGGGGTGATATGCCGATGAACTGGGACGATTTCCGTCTGGTGGGAGCTATCGCGGAAGCGAAATCGCTCGTTGGGGCCGCCGATTCTCTAGGTATCAATCATTCGACCGTCTTTCGCCGGCTTGGCCAGATCGAGTCCGATCTTGGCCGCGCGCTGTTCGAGCGTTCGCGCTCGGGCTACGTGCTGACCGCCGCAGGCGAGGAAATGGTGACGCTGGCCACCCGCATGTCCGATGGCGTTCTGGAGTTCGAGCGACGTCTGGCCGGCCAGGACGACCGTCCGCGCGGCGAATTGCGGGTCACCACGACCGATTCCCTGTACGCGGCCTTGCTGGCGCCCATGTTCGTCAGTTTTCACAAAAACTTCCCGGAGATCCGCGTCGACATCATCGTGTCGAACACGCCGCTCAATCTGTCGCGGCGCGACGCCGATGTGGCGATCCGCGCAACGACCGAGCCGCCCGAAACGCTGGTCGGCCGCAAGGTCGGCCCGATGGTCTGGGGCGTCTATGCGAAGAAAGGGTCGCAGCTCGCCCAGTGCGATCCGCTCGGACCCGAGGCGCGCTACATCAATTTTGGCCCGCCGATGGACGAGATCGAGGCGGCGCTGTGGGTTGCGAGCAATATACCGGCGTCCAATATCGTGGCGCGCGTCAACACCATGCAGATTGCAGCCTGGGCGGCGGCCTCCGGCCTGGGCCTGGCGGTGCTGCCGGTCGTGGTTGGCGATTCCATGCCCGAATTGACCAAGCTCAGCGGCAAGTCGCCGATGACGAACGCCCTTTGGCTGCTGACCCACGCCGATCTGAAAGGCGCGGCCCGTGTGCGCGCCTTCATGGATCATGCCTGGCAATATCTGTCGAAGGAAAAGGGCAGGCTGTCCGGAGAGTGACAGCCTGTACGGGCCTCATGCAATCGTGACGATTTCGGCCTTCTGCCGCTTGACCTCGACCTTGTCGCCGACTTCCTTGCCGATCAAAGCCTTGGCGAGCGGCGCGACATGCGGGATCAGGCCCCGGGCGGGGTCGGCCTCGTCCTCGCCGACGATTTTGTAGCTTTCCTGCGCGCCCTTGGCGATCTTGACCGTGACCGTATGGCCGAAACGCACTTCGCTCTTGTCCGTGATCGGCTGAACGAGTTCGGCGTTGGCGCGCCGCGCGCTCCAGTAATTCAGGTCGCGGGCGGCCAGCGCGATCGCGCGGCGTTCGCGGTCGTGTTCGGCCTTGGCGAATGTTTTTCGCGCAAGATCCAGTTCGCGCTCGATCTGGGCGAGGCCCTCCGGCGTCACGAGATTGCGGTGGGGGCTGACGGGGCGCTCGCCGATGTCCTCGATCGCTTCGCTGTCGTCATTTTCGCGTGTGAATGCGCTGCTCATAATCTCCCGCCTGTCTTGGCGTCTCCCGCCTGCTTTGGCGTTTCTTGCCTGTCTTGATGTCTCTTGCCTGTCTTGGCGCTTTTTGCCTCTTGGCGTCTTTTGCCAGTTCCGGCTCCCGCTGCCTGCCATTCTGCGCGGCCCGTCACGTTGCGGCCCGTTTCATTGAACGAACTTCTTCTTTCAAGGTGGTTCTGTCTTTGATCCAAATCTAGGGCGCGGGAAGGAAAATATACGCGATTTTTCGCGCAAGAGCACGTTACGCGCGACAAAGTAAAAAAAGCGCGTTCAGCAAAAGTGTGGGCGGTTTTGCGTCCGAACGCGCGAAAAACAAAGAAGCGCGTTCAGCAAAAGTGTGGGCGGTTTTGCGCCCGAATGCGCGATAGATCAAAAGCTTGAGCAAATGAAGCGAATGGGAGCCCGGTTCATTTGCTTTAACGCCCGATGTCGTTGAGACGCGATTGGGCGCTCCGCCGCATCGGAAACGGAACGGCGCGCCTGTCTCTTTATTTATAAAGCAACAAGCGCGCCGCAATGGATGCGCCCCGATGGGGCGTTTCGAGCCTCCGGGCTCCTCAGATCTCCACCACCACGCGCCCGCGCGTACGTCCGGCGAGAATTTCTCCCGCCACACGCGGCGTGTCGGCAAGTTTGATCGTGGTCGTGATCGCCGCGAGCTTGGCGCGGTCGAGATCGCTGGCGAGCCGCGTCCAGGCGGCGTTGCGCAGCGTCTGTGGCGCCATCACGCTGTCGATGCCGAGCAGCGCCACGCTGCGCAGGATGAAGGGCGCGACATTGCCCGGCAGGTCCATGCCTTGCGCCAGACCGCAGGCGGTGACCGCGCCGGCGTATTTGGTCTGCGACAGAACATTGGCGAGTGTGATGGAGCCGACGCTATCGACGCCCGCCGCCCAGCGCTCCTTGCCGAGAGGACGGCCCGGCGCTGCCGACAATTCGTTGCGGTCGATGATCTCGCTTGCTCCCAGCCCGCGCAAATAAGCTTCTTCCGAGGCGCGGCCCGTGGAGGCGATCACATGCCAGCCGAGCTTGGACAGGAGCGAGATCGCGACCGATCCGACGCCGCCGGCTGCGCCCGTGACGATCACAGGCCCGCGCTCCGGCGTCAGCCCATGTTTTTCGAGCGCCAGCACGCTCAGCATGGCCGTGTAGCCCGCCGTGCCAATGGCCATGGCTTCGGCAGGCGAAAGGCCGGCCGGCAGCGGCGTCAGCCAGTCTCCCTTCACGCGGGCCTTTTGCGCATAGCCGCCCATGTGGGTTTCGCCGACGCCCCAGCCGTTGAGAATGACCTTGTCGCCTTCCTTGAACTTCGGGTTCGAGGATTGCGCGACCACGCCGGCGAAATCGATTCCCGGAATCATCGGAAAGCGGCGCACGACCGGCGCTTTGCCCGTGATCGCCAGGCCATCCTTGAAATTGACCGTGGAATGCGAAACGAGGACGGTGACATCGCCCTCCATCAGGTCTTTTTCGGCAAAGTCGGTCAAGGCGGCGCGATAACCGTTGTCGTCCTTGTCGATGCGGATGGCTTTGAACGTGCTCATGAGCTTTTCACTCCTGGGAAGAAAACGAATTGGCGGTTTCCCGGTTTTAGGCGCGAAGTCAGGCCCTCACAACCATGGGAGCGGCGGGCTTTTCTTCAATCGGCAGATTGATGAGAGCCGACGCCACGCCAAGCACGATCGACAGAACCCACACCGGCATATAGGAGCCGGTCGCCTCATAAATAGAGCCGCCGAGCAGCGCGCCCAGAAAGCCGCCGATCTGATGGCTGACGAAGGCGAAACCGAACAGCATCGCGAAATTGCGCGTGCCGAACATCGTGCCCACGAGCGAGGATGTCGGCGGCACGGTGGAAAGCCACAGCAGCCCGGTCACCGCGCCGAAGACCAGGGCGGAGGCGGGCGAGGCCGGAACCAGCAGAAAGACCGCCGTGGTCAATGCGCGCGAAAAATAGATGAAGGCGAGCAGATAGCGGCGCGGCATGCGCGTGCCGAGCCACCCCGAGGCCAGCGACCCCACCATGTTGAATATGCCGATCATCGCAAAAGCCCAGGCGCCGACGCGCGGATCGAGGCCCTTGTCGGTGAGATAGATCTGAAAATGCGTGGTGATGAAGGCGAGCTGGAAGCCGCAGGTGAAATAACCCGCCACCAGCAGCACGTATGAGCGATGCGTGAAGGCCTGCCTGATCGCCTCGCCAATGGTCTGCGCCGGCTCGCCGCTGGCGGCCTGCGTCTGGCGCGGCGTCGCCAGCACGAAGGCGAGCGGCACGATGGCCAACATCATGACGGCGAAAATATAGGACGTGTTGCGCCAGCCGAAGGACTGGATGAGGCCGACCGCGAGCGGCGAAAACAGGAACTGGCCGAGCGAGCCTGCCGCCGTCCCGAAACCAAAGGCCATGGAGCGGCGGTTTTCCGGCACCAGCCGTCCGAAGGCGCCGAGCACCAGATTGAACGAGGCGCCCGAGAGCCCGAGACCGATGAGCACGCCCGCCGACAGATCGAACATGAGCGGCGTGGTCGAGGCGCCCATCAGGGCAAGGCCCGCCGCATACATCAGCGCGCCGGCGATCAATACGCGCACCGCGCCGAATTTGTCGGCAAAGGCGCCGGCAAGCGGCTGGCCAAGGCCCCACAGAAGATTTTGAAGCGCGATGGCGAGCGAGAAGACATCGCGCGTCCAGACATTGTCGACGAGAATGTCGCGCTGGAAGGCGCCGATGGATGAGCGCGGCCCGAAACTCAGAATCGAGATCGCGCAGCCTGCGGCGATAATCAACTCGACGGGAATGCGCGCGCGCTTCGTTGCCGTTTCGGCGTTGGACATGGCCAGCCCTCCGGGGCATTCATCTAACCTGCTACGCCGTAAATAGAAATGCGCGCACGGGAGGGCCCGTGCGCGCATTGCGTATGCCGTGGAGGCCGTCGCCTCACATATTCGCGTAATTGGGTCCGCCGCCGCCTTCGGGGCAGGTCCAGTTGATGTTCTGCGCGGGATCCTTGATGTCGCAGGTTTTGCAATGGACGCAATTCTGCGCGTTGATGACGAACTTCGGATCGCGCTTGTTGGCCTCGTCGCCATAGACGATCTCGTAGACGCCCGCCGGGCAATAGAGCCGCGCGGGCTCGCCGTATTCCGGCAGGTTCTTGGCGACGGGGACTGCGGGATCCTTGAGCCGCAGATGGATGGGCTGGTCTTCCTCGTGGTTCGTGTTCGACAGGAACACGGACGAGAGCTTGTCGAAGGAAAGCTTGCCGTCGGGCTTGGGATAGACGATCGGCTTGACCTCGCCGATCTTCTTCAAGGTCGCATAATCCGGCTTGCCGTGCTTGAGCGTGCCGAAGAAGGAAAAGCCGAACAATTCGTTGGTCCACATGTCGAGACCGCCGAGCGCGACGCCGACGGCCGTGCCGAATTTCGACCACAGCGGCTTCACGTTGCGAACCTTCTTCAGATCCTTGCCGATGTCGCCTGCGCGCCATTCGTTCTCGATCTCGACGACCTCGTCGTGCGCGCGGCCCGCCGCCAGCGCGACATTGAGCTTCTCGGCCGCCAGAACGCCGGAGAGCATCGCATTATGCGAACCCTTGATGCGCGGCACGTTGACGAGGCCGGCGCCGCAGCCGATCAGCGCGCCGCCGGGGAAGGTCAGTTTCGGCACCGACTGCCAGCCGCCTTCGGTGATCGCGCGCGCGCCATAGGCAAGACGCTTGCCGCCCGAAAGCGTTTCGGCGGCGATCGGATGCGTCTTGAAACGCTGGAATTCGTCGAAGGGCGAAAGCGTCGGGTTGGAATAATTGAGGTGGACGACAAAACCGACGACCACCTGATTGTCCTCGATATGATAGAGGAACGAGCCGCCGCCGGTATTGTGGTCGAGCGGCCAGCCGAACGTGTGCTGGATCGCGCCGGGCCGGTGTTTGGCAGGGTCGATCTGCCAGAGTTCCTTGATGCCGATGCCGAACTTCTGGAAGTCGCGGCCCTCGGTCAGGCCGAACTTTGCAAGCAGGCCCTTGGTCAGCGAGCCGCGCGCGCCTTCCGAGAACAGCGTGTAGCGCCCGCGCAATTCCATGCCGCGCGTGAACGCAGCCTTCATCTCGCCGTCGCGGCCAATGCCCATGTCGCCGGTTGCAATGCCAACGACCGCGCCCTTGTCGTCGTAGAGAACCTCGGAGGCCGCAAAGCCCGGATAGATTTCGACGCCGAGCGCCTCGGCGCGGCCGGCGAGCCAGCGGCAGACATTGCCGAGCGAACCGACATATTTGCCGTGATTGTCGAGCAGCTTCGGCATGGCGAAATTTGGCAGGCGGATAGCGCCGCTCGGGCCGAGGTGGAAGAATTTGTCCTCGTGCACTTCCACCGTCAGGGGACGGTCGTCCTCCTTGCGCCAGTCGGGAAAGAGCCTGTCGAGGCCGATCGGATCGACCACCACGCCGGAAAGAATATGCGCGCCGACTTCCGAGCCCTTTTCGACGACGACTACTGTCGTGTCGGGCGAAAGCTGCTTCAGGCGGATGGCGGCCGAAAGGCCCGCAGGCCCTGCGCCGACGATGACAACGTCATATTCCATCGCCTCGCGTGCAGGCAGTTCCTTGGCCTCGGACATGAATTTCCCCTCGGTTTATCAGATCGGCGTCACGATGGTTTACATATCTACCATCCGCAAGCCGAAATTGCAGCCCATGGATAGCAAGCCTTGCGGGCGGGGGAAATGGCAAGTGCCCGCGCTTTGCGGGCGTCCGCTATGCGAGATCGGGCATTCGCCGGGCGAAACAGACGTTTCGTCCGGACGCAAATTGTTGCGGCGAGCAGAAATACATCGCGCCGGGTTCAGCGCAGCATGGTCGCCTTTACCCACCAGTCCGGATGATCGCGCCTGATGACTCGCGCCGTACGCGCCGCCTGATGGCGGTTTCCAAACAGCGCGAAACACGTGGCGCCCGAGCCCGACATGCGCGCAAGCCTTGCGCCGCGCGCAGTGCCGAGCACCGCCAGCACCGCCACGATTTCGCGGGCGATGACGCTGGCGGGGTCTTCGAGATCGTTGCGGCCTTTCTTCAGGGCAGCCAGCAGCGCGTCTGCGCCCATGCCGGCCTCTATGGCGGGATGCTTGCCGAAATCGTAGGACTGGCCGGGTTGCAGGCCAAGTTCCGAAAACACGGCCCGCGTCTCCACGGGCGTACGCGGATTGACGAGCACGGCGGGAATGGCGGGAAGATCGAGCCTGTCTCCGAGGTTTTCGCCCACGCCCGTCATGATCCGCGCCGCAGGATCGAGACAGACCGGAACATCCGCGCCGGTTTTTTGCGCAGCTTCCATGAGGCGCGCATCGTCGGGCGCAATGTCGTTCAGGCGCGCCAGCAGCCGCAACGCAGTCGCCGCATCCGACGAGCCGCCGCCCACGCCCGCCGCAACAGGCAGATATTTGGCGAGCGCAAAGGCGCCGACTTCGAGATTTTCGACACGCTCCTGCAAATGGCGCGTCGCGCGCAGCACGAGATTGTCGTCGGTCGCCCCGGCTGCCTGCGCGGTCGGGCCGGCGACATCGAGCGACAATGTTTTGCCCGGCTTCAGCGTCAGATGATCGCAAACGCCGGCAAACATCACGAGGCTCTGCAATTCGTGATAGCCGTCGGCGCGACGCCCCTGCACATGCAATGTCAGGTTGATTTTTGCCGGCGCGCGCGCCGCAAGCGCATTCGTCACGATTTATTCGCCGCTTCCACTTGTCCCGCCATCTTATGCGCCGCCTCGCCGCCTTCCGCGCGAAGCCCCGCGATCACGCCGGCGCGGTCTTCCGCGCTTCTGTTCTGCGACAGCTTCGCCTTGCCCTCGATGCGCGTGATCTCGATCTCGACGCCGACGATGCCGCGCAACATCGCATCGAGATAATCGGCCGGCGCATCGTCGACCTTCCATGGTCTTGCCCGTCCCGCCTCGTGAATCCCGGTGAGATCGTCGACCATCTTGCGCAGCCAGTCCCTGTCCTGGATCGCGCGCAAAACGCCGTAGACGTGAACGGCCGAATAATTCCATGTCGGCACGGCCTTGCCGGTCGCATGCTTGGAGGGATACCAGTCGGGCGACACATAGGCGTCGACATCCTGAAACACGACGAGCGCCTCGCGCACGCCATCGGCCTCGCGCCATTGCGGATTGGCGCGCGCCAGATGGGCGCGCAGCCGGCCAAGAGCGCACGGCATATCGAGAGCACGCGGCATATCGAGGCCGCCTGCCTGCGCATCGAGGCCACCGGTCGGCGTATCGAGAACGAATGGCGCGGGATTGGCCATCAGCCCGCCCGGTCCGTTCGTGACCAGCAGGCCGAACGGGCGGGCGCGAATGAGCGCAAACTGCTGCGCGCGATCCTCGAGCAGAAATTGCGGCGTCAGATACATGGGCCTCAGCCGCCGTTCTTCTTGCCCGCGTCCGCTGCCTCTGCTTTCTCGTCGCTCAAGCCGTTCTTGATCTTCTTGAGAATGTTCTCGAGTTCTTCCGGTTCGGGCTTGAGGTCGCGCGCATGGTTCCACTGGAACTGCGCTTCGAGCTTGCGGCCCACGCGCCAATAGGCGTCGCCCAGATGGTCGTTGATGACGGGGTCGGACGGCTTGAGATCGACGGCGCGCTCGAGATCCTTCACCGCCTCGTCGTAGCGGCCGAGCTTGTAATGGGCCCAGCCCAGACTGTCGACGATATAGCCGTCCTGACCGCGCAATTCGACGGCGCGGCCAAGCATTTTGAATGCCTCGTCGAGGTTCATGCCCTTGTCGACCCAGGAATAGCCGAGATAGTTCAGAACCAGCGGCTGCTCGGGATAAAGCGCCAGCGCCTTCTTGAAATCGGCTTCGGCCGGCGGCCAGTTCTTGGCGCGCTCATAGGCGATGCCGCGATAATAATACAGCGACCACAGCGCCTTTTCCGGTCCCTTCGAGAGATCGATCGCCTTGGTGTAGGCCTCGATCGCGCCGGTGAAATCCTTGCGCGAGCGTAGAAGATTTCCAAGCGCGGTCTGCGCCTCGGCGTCGTTGGGGCGCTCCTTGACGAGATTGGTGAGGACTTTGGTCGCCTCGTCCTTCCGGTCCATGGTTTCAAGCAGAAGGCCGATCTGGATGTCCGCATTCGAGCGCAGCGGCGATTTTTCGGACACCGCTTCATATGCGTCGATCGCCTGTTCGCTCTGCTTCATGCGTTCGTAGACATCGGCGAGCGTGACCTGCGCCAGACCGTTGTCGGGCTCCAGAAACAAGGCCAGCCGCAGATAGATCAGGGCTGCGAGTTCGTCGCCCTGCCGGCCGCCGACGGCGCCCAGCCCGTAAAGCAGTTCGGCCGCGCCCTGGCGGGCGTTGCGCACGAAAGGTTCGAGCGTCTTGCCCGCGGCAAGTTCGGCAAGCGCCGCAGTTACGATCGGGTGGCGCGGCACGATCTGCTCGAACGCCGAATAGACCTTGATTGCGCCCTCGCGGTCGCCGTGCTCGGAGAGAAAGCGGGCATAGGCGTCGACCAGGCGCAGCGTGTTCTTGTCGGTGCTGTAGACCTTTTCAAAGCGTTTGCGCGCCTCGTCGGTCTTGCCGATGACATCGGCGATGAGGGCTGCGTGATAATTGCGGAACACGCTGAAGGCCTCGTCGCGCAATTTGTCGACGAGCGGCAGGGCCCTGGATGTCTGCTTTGCGCCGACATAACTCCACGCGGTCAGAAGCGTCGCGGTCAGGTCGCGCTGGCGGCCCGAACCGCCCTTGGCGAAATGTCTGCGCGCGCTGCTCCATCTCTTCTGCTCGATCGCCCGTACGCCAAGCGCCAGATTGGCGAGCCCGTTGTTGCGATTGGCGTGCAGCAGCCGCTCGGCGAGGCTGAAGGCCTCGGGCATATTGCCGTTGGCGATTGAGGCGACGAAGGCGCGCTCCGCCAGTTCCATGTTCTTGGGGTCCGCGCGCAGGGCCTCGCGAAAATAGGTGGAGGCGGCCAGCGTGTCGCGCTCCGCGCCGGCGACGAGCGCCGCCAGATAATTGCCGGAAGGGCTTTCGCCAACCTCGAACGGCGTCGGCACCGCGATGTTTTCACGCGCAATGGACGGACCGGGTGAAAACACGGCAAGAGCGCAAGCGGCGCCGGCCGTCAGCGCGCGGGCCAGGGCAAAGCTGCGGCGGGAAAATGTGGACGAGGCGGATGAAGGCACGCGAGGCTCTCTCAATAGACGTCCAGGGCGTTTAACATAGACGCGACGACATGGGCGTGTGACATAGACCGTTCAGGACGTATAACAAGGGCGTTCGGAGCGTAAACAGGACGTTCGGGACGTATAATTAAAGCTTCCTGGACATGGCTGGGGGCGTCCGGGGCATGAAATGCGATGCAGCGGCCGACGGACGCGAAACCGTAGAATCTATGGCGAACATGGCGGTTTTGGGCCGGATCGGCAAGTCGCGGCCCCAATCCCGGCGTTCCCGCAGCGCTCGATGGCGCGCGCGCTGGAAAAGCCGGTGCGGTTTATGGCGTAAACGCGTGGCAAAACAACGGGCGACGCTCTAGGTCCGGCGTGAGGGGCGCAGCGCGGAGCCGCAGGCGTCCGTTTGATCGCCGGGCGCTGGACAGACGGGCCGCCCCCGTCTCGAATCGAATTCGCCGCGCGGGCGCGTTGCGGAAAACGGGCGGGAAGCAAACCGGAGACAGGACTTGGCCAAACCGATCGTCGTCACTGTGTCCCACAGCCTGGGCGCTGCCGAAGCGCAGCGGCGGATTTCGCGCGGGCTCGAAAAGGGCAGGGCCGAATTTTCCGCTCTGTTTTCCGCCTTCGATGCGCAATGGCGCGCCAATCATTGCGATATCGGCGTTGTCGCCCTGCGCCAGCGTATCAATGCCGGCCTCGACGTGTTCGACGATGTCGTGCGGGTGGAAGTGAGCCTGCCCTGGTATCTGGCGCCCCTTCAGGACAAGATCGTCGGCGTACTGCGCCATCAGGGCCAAGAAGCCTTGCGGCTCGGGCGCAGTTGAAGCCTTGCGGCTCGGGCGCGGTTGAGGGCGGGCGGCGTCTGTCCGTCCAGCGCCTATAATCTGTTGTCCCACCATACGACCTTGCCGACGATCCGCAGGGCGGCGTCGCGGCCGGGTTTCACTATTTCCGGGGGATAGGCGGCGACATTGTCGCTGACGACCGCCAGAAATCCGTCGCCGATCTCGCGCAACCGCTTCAGGCGCAGATCTGCGCCGAGATAGAAAACGAATATGTCGTCCGGCGGGTCGGCGCGCTGTACGGCCTTGCGCGACGGCTTTTTCCATGACGAGAGCCGCGTGGCGTTGCGGTCGATGATAAGAATCGCGCCATGGCCGATCGTCGGCGCCATGCTGTCGCCGGACGCGCGCAGGCACTCCAGACGCGAAGCCGGATATCCGATTCGGCGCGCAAATTCCGCAGGAAATGGAATGGGGGCGAGCGCGTTCACCACTTCGGCCGCAACGCCGGGCCCCGCCGATGCGCGCACGTCGACGACAGGAACCATGACGACGCCGGGATGGGCGTTTGCGCCCGTCGCCTCGCCGAAAAACCAGGAAGGCGGATGTCCGACTGCGCAGGCGATCAGCATGAAGCGGTCGACATTGGGCGTCGTGCGGCCCGACCCGTAATCCTTCAGCGTCGGTTCGGGAATGCCGGTTTCGTGCGCAATGCGTCGGCGGTCCTCGGGCGTCGCCAGAACTTCGTGCAGGCGGTCGCGCACAAAAACGGCGAGACGCCGGGCGCCGGACGAATTATCCACGCCGGTTTCCATCATGGATGGGAAGCCAGCTTGACAAGCGGGTGTGTATAAGATGAAATCTCATCGTCATATTGATTTTGTTGTTGAGTTTTCATCTTTCCTCGCTCGCCCGAGTGTTTTCATTGGCGCATAATCAAATATGCGCGTCCCCAAATATGGGGCGACGTTTTCCGATTGATGGATGATACCCCGCCAGACGACCCGTCCTTTCACAATTCTTTCCGGCTGACGAAAATTTACCGGGAACCGGGATTTCCTTCGGCGCCGTGTTCTCTTCTGACATCGGACGAGAACGTTTTTGCGCAAATGAAACGCCGGTCGCCAGACGGGTTTCGGCCGCCGGCAAACGGATTTTCGCGCACAGATGAAAATTCTGCACGACAAATCCGCGTGCTCCACAAATCCGCGTACTTCACGTCACGCCGGCTCTTTCGCGAAGTTCGCGTCGAGAGCCTGCCCGCCATCCCGCGATCAACGGACGCATGGATAGATCCACATGTCCTAAACGTTTTTCATGCGTTGCGCATGGCTCCCCTTTCCTGCCCGTCGATCCCGGACAACGGCGGCGCGACCGATGACCGGGACTTTCGCAATTGACCCCGAAGCAGCGGCGTCGTCCAGAGTTTTCTGCCGAGAGGCGCCCGAAAGGCGAGGCGGTGTGCGTTTGATGAATTCCTGACGCGCCGCGCCAGCCCGAGAAATTGAGGATGAAATCGGCATGACCACGCAACCGGACGATCAGACGATATGGATAAGTCTTTGCGTCGACGAATGGGCGACGGTGCGCGCGGCGCTCGGCATTGTGCGGCGCCTGACCCTGGAAAAGCAGTCGGATTATTCCGATCTGCCGCAGGAATGCTGGCGTTTGGATCGCAAGATCGAGGCCCAGATCATGGATCGCCTGTGCAGCCCCGCCGCGCGCGAGGCGCCGCCGCTTTGACGCGTGGTCCGCTCATCCGACGTTCGCGGAAAAACCGGCGTTCGTGGGAAAATCAGCGACGATCATGAGCCATCGCGTGCGCATGGCGCTCACGGCGGTCCTGATCGTTCTGTCCTTCTTGATTATCGCCGCATTGCTCTGAGCCGCGCCTGACGTGTAGCGCGCCTTCGCTTTGTCGCGTCACAACACGTCACAGGCGCTCAGGTCTGTCCAGGTTTCAGGCGATAGAAGATGTGCTTGCCGATCACATCCATTTTTTTCAGGTGGCGCGCCCAGCGCGGGCGCACGTAAGAAGCGTGGTAATGGGTGGAATCGCCGACATCGGCGAGCCAGGTCTTGCCTTCGAGCACCTCGTCGGCGATGCGCGTGGCCGTCGCCCAGGACTTCTGGTCGGTGATGCGCAGCGACTTGCCCTCGCAGGCGAAGGAGAACTGGCAGGCCTTGTAGCGATGGCGGTTCTGGAAAACGACGCCGCAGATCGTGCTGGGATACAGGCCGGAGCCGACGCGATTGAGAATGACCTGGGCGACCGCCGCCTGGCCGTCTTCCGGCTCGCTGCGCGATTCGAAATAGACGCCCTGAGCCAGACACTTCTTCTCGCTCTCCAGCTTTTCGGGGCCAACCAGCGATGCGTAATCCGGCCGTCCTTCCGGCGTGCGCGCAACAAGGGTGGTGTTCGGCCTGGCGGCGATATGGGGGGCGGCATGCGGGGCGCGCGGCCCGCCCGGCAGCGCAAGCACTTCGATCGGCGTGGAATCTGCCGGCGCGGGCGTCGTCGAGGCGAGCGCTGCGGCGCGCGGCACGACGGGCGTTGCGCCCTGCGCATTGCGCGCAGCGATCAGGGCGGGGCGCACGGTGATGACCGAACCGTCCTGTTTCGGCGAGGCGCCGCTGCCGCCGGAGGCTGGCGCGGTCACGGGCGCATCGTCTGCGTCCCACGGCTCGAATTTGGCGACGGCCTCGGGGCCGGCCGTATCGCCGTCGGAGGGCTGGAATGTCGAGGCGAGCCCGCTCTCGTCGATCTGGAACATCAGGTCGGTGGCGCACAGCCGCGCGAGCGCGCCGGGTTTGCGCATGCGCGAGTCGAAAGCCGGTCGCAGCGCGACGAAAGGATCGCTCTTCGAGGCGCGCGCAATCTGCGGAAAATGGCCGGGGCGCGGTTTCAAGATCGCGCGTGGCGTCAATTCGTCGGGCATGGTGTGAAATTCGGCGCTCGGGCCGATGGCGAGGCGCGCCTCGCGCAGAATGCCGCGCCGCGATCCATAGGAGCCGAGATTGCCCGAAAGCGCGGAAGAGGGAATGAGGTCGCGCGGTTCGAGAGCCACGCGCGCCTGAATGGGCGCAAGCGATGCGCCGGATGCAAAATCCTGTCCGGCGTCGGCTGTAAACGACACCAGAACGCCCATGCCCAGGCACCAGGGCGCCACTACGCCCACCGCCCAAGTAATTCGCGAACGACCCATACGCTTGCCGCCTGTACGTCGCATCTCCCGGTGTGGCGCGCGTCCCCATGCCTGCCTGCCGGCCGTCTAAACGGGAGCGGCCTGCAAGGCGGCGCCCTGCTCGTGGCGCAAAGTCCACAGGCAAGGCGTGCGCCACGCTATCGCATGGTTATCGCGCATTAGGCTTGATGGAGTGTTTAAGCGGCGCTTGTGCGCATTGCTTCAAAATGGGTCAGCGCGTTCCGCCCGCCCGCGTCTTGCCTGCATGTCTGGCTTGCGCATCGCCAAAGCGCGCGCGCACGGCAGCCCCAAGCGCCTTGATGGCGGATGTCGCCCGCGCATTGTCCTGCGGGGTCTCGATCCTGACATCGAATGTATGGGCGCGCGCAAGTTCGACCGATCGGTCGAACGCTTCGAGCCCGTCTGCCGACATGCGCGAGGCTGCGCCCGGAATCCACCGCCGTCGCAAGCTGCGGGCGATATTGGCTGCGCGCAGCGCGCGCAAACGCGCATCCACGGGCGGGGCTTCGCGCAGCCCGAACCATTGCGGTCCCGACAGATGCAGGAACAGCGAGCGGAAGAATGGGCCTGTATCGCCGTGCTCTCGTGTCAACGCCGCAGCCGAGCGAACGCTTTCCTCGAGCAGATGCGCTCCCCAATCCTCCCCGAACGCCTGATGGGCGACCAGCGCGCTCCACAATTCGCGCTCCTGGCCGAGCGAATGCGCCAGCAGCGCGTCTTCGACGCCGAGCAGCCAGCCGACATAACGCCACAAATGATGCAGCGCCTCGCGCTCGCCTTCGCTCAGCCACACGCCGAGCCGCGCAAACGAGCGCAGGTTGAGATAGGAGAACAGACAGATCGTCATGGCGAGCATGGTCTGGTCGATCGGCTCGCCGACATAGTCGCGCGAAAAATCCGGCAGGCGCTTCAGCCATGCGCGGATGGAGGCGTGCAGCAGGCGCACGCGCAGGGTCGTCTCGTAGCCGAGCGCGCCGGCGTCGAGCCCGCCGGGTTGCAGGATGGCGGCGATGAAGGCGGCGGTTTCGCGGATGCGGGTCGCAGGATTGGCGCCAAGCCGCCCGGTCGCCTGCGTCACCAGCGCGGCGCGTGCGAAAACGCCGCCGGCAAACAGCGAATGCATGAGCGAGAGCCGGCTGAGCGAAACGAAACCGAGCATGACGTTTTGCCCGGCCTCGATCGCCTTGCGGTCGAGCCAGCCGGGCGGTTCGGCGACGGTGCACAGGAATTCGCGCGCAACGCTTTCGCCATTTGCGGCAAGCGCGCGAATAGCAGCGAGCTTGTCGACGGTGCGGTCGTAATTGCGTTCGTGCAGGGCGACCGCCGCACGGTCGGCGACTGGATCGCCCGCAAACATCTTTTCGTCGAGCAAGGCTTCGCTGTAGCGCGCGCTGAAAGTCGCGGCGTTGCGGTCGATCAGCCGTTGGAGATCGCGCATTGCGTCCGTCAGGCGGCGATCGCGTCGGATTGAATGCGTTTTACGCCCGCCGCCGCCATCGCCTCCCATGCTTTCAACAGCGATCCCTGCGCGTCTATGCCGCGGCAGGCGTCTTCCACCACATAGACATCGAACCCCGCCATGCGCGCGTCGATCGCCGTCCAGGCGACGCAAAAATCCGTTGCAAGCCCGGTGACGAAGAGTCGCGTCATGCCGCGCTCCTTCATGTAGCCGGCAAGGCCCGTCTGCGTCTTCTTGTCGGCTTCGAGCAGCGCCGAATAGGAATCGACGTCAGGGTGAAAGCCCTTGCGAATGATAAGCTGCGCATTGGGCGCCCGCAGATCCTTGGACAATTCGGCGCCCGGCGTGCCCTGTACGCAATGATCTGGCCACAAAACCTGATCGCCATAGGGCAGGCGCACGACATCGAACGGCTTTTTGCCGGGATGGCTGGATGCGAATGAAATATGGCCGGGCGTATGCCAGTCCTGCGTCAGCACGACATTGGGAAAGATTTTGGCCAGCCGGTTGATGACGGGAATCACCTGTTCTCCGTCTTTCACGGCAAGCGAACCGCCCGGCAGAAAGCAGTTCTGAACGTCGACGATGACAAGCACGGATTTGGCGTCCGGCTTGATCTTGTCTGCTGCGAAAACGCGAACCGGCGTAAGCGTGGCTGCGTAAGCCATGGCGCGCGCAAGAAAAATCCGGCGATCGAACATCGTTGCTCTCCTGAAGCGATCGAGAGTGAACACCCGGCGCAAATAATCGTAAAGCCGAAAAGCATGATTTACGCATGCTTCGAGTGAGGATTCGGACATACTTAATGCAAGCGCCGGCGCGAACTTCTATCAGCGCGCGCCTGGCGATGGTAATGTTGCAAACGATTGATCGCCGCAGGAGCAGGGATGGCGCAAGTGAAGGCACAGGCGCCCGGCGGTCCGCTCGCCGGCATGCGTATCATCGACATGACGGCGGTGGTGCTGGGTCCGCTGGCGACCCAGATTCTTGGCGATTACGGCGCCGACATCGTGAAGGTCGAGCCGCTCGAAGGCGACCTCATGCGCGCCAATGGCGCACAGAAGGCTGACGGCTCGACCACCGGCCTCAGCTCCATTTTTCTCGCCATCAACCGCAATAAGCGTTCGCTCGCCATCGACCTGAAAAGGCCGGAGGGGTGCGCCGCCGTGCGTCGCCTCGTGGCGACCGCCGATGTCTTCATCCACAATATGCGCGTGGAGGCGATCGAGCGCCTGGGTTTCGGCTATGCCGACCTGCGCGCGATCAAGCCCGATCTCGTTTATTGCGTTGCGACCGGTTTCGGTCAGGACGGTCCGGACCGCAACCGTCCTGCTTTCGACGATGTCATCCAGGCCGCCAGCGGTCTTGCCGCGCTTGCCAATGTTTATGCCGAGCGGCCCGATTACGTCGCAAGCCTGATCGCCGACAAGACGACCGGCCTTGCGCTGGTCAACGGCGTGCTCGCCGCGTTGTTTCACCGCGCCCGCACGGGCGAGGGCCAATATGTCGAAACGCCCATGCTCGAAACCATGACGGCCTTCGTGCTGGCCGAACATATGGGCGCAATGAGCTTTGCGCCGCACGACAATCCTGCGGGCTATGCGCGGCTGATGCGCGGCGGCCGGCGCCCCATGCGCACCGCCAACGGCTGGATCGCGCTTCTGCCCTATACGGCCGGACATTGGAAAGCGTTCGTGGTCGAGGTCGGCCGCCCGGATCTTCTGGAGATCGCCTCCGACCGCCTGACGCGCAACAAGCACATTCAGGATCTCTACGAGGCGATGCGTCAGGCGCTTGAAACGCGCTCGACCGAGGAATGGCTCGAAACCTGCGACCGCCTCGACATTCCCGCAACCCGTCTCTACGGCCTCGACGAATTGCCCGAGCATCCGCAACTCGCAGCGACCGGATTTTTTGAAACGCACGACCATCCTGCCGCAGGAAAGATACGGGTTACGCGCCCGCCGACGAAATTCGAGAAAACGCCGGCAAGGATCGCGCGTCACGCGCCGAGCCTGGGCGAACACACCAGCGAGATACTTCAGGAATCCGGTCTCGACGCCGACGAGATCGCGGAACTGATCGCGCAAGGCGTAGCCCATTGCGCGTGATGCGCGAACTTTGACATGCGTGGGCTTTGACGGCGTTTATCGGCAATGCCGAGCGTCGGCGCCGGCTGTCTTGCCTCAATGGGCCCGCGAAATGCAGAAGTCCACGGTGTCGAGCAGGGCGGTCTTGACCGGCGAATGGTCGAAAATTTCCAGTGCGTCGCGCGCCATCGCGCCGTAATGGCGCGCGCGTTCGATCGTGTCTTCGAGCGCGCGATGCTTGCGCATGATGCCGAGCGCAGTCTCGAGATCGCCGTCGCCGATCTCGCCTTTCTCAAGCGTGCGTCGCCAGAATTCGCGCTCGTTGTCGCCGCCGCGCCGGAAGGAGAGAACGACGGGAAGCGTAATCTTGCCCTCGCGAAAATCGTCGCCGACATTCTTGCCGAGCGCGGCCGCCGATCCGCCATAGTCGAGCGCATCGTCGATCAACTGGAAGGCGATGCCCAGATTGGCGCCATAGCTGCGGCAGGCCGCCTGATCGGCCTTGGGGCGCTGCGCGATCGTCGGGCCCACTTCGCAGGCCGCCGCAAACAGCGCCGCCGTTTTGGCGCGAATAACCGCAAGATAGGCGTCCTCGGTGGTCGAGGTGTCCTTGGCTGCGGCCAGTTGCATCACCTCGCCCTCGGCGATGACGGTCGCCGCCGTCGAAAGAATGTCGAGCGCGGGCAGGGAGCCCACCTCCACCATCATCTTGAAAGCCTGTCCCAGCAGAAAGTCGCCGACCAGAACGCTTGCCTCGTTGCCCCAGAGCATGCGGGCCGCAAGCTTGCCGCGCCGCATGTCGCTTTCGTCGACCACATCGTCGTGCAGCAGGGTGGCGGTGTGCATGAATTCGACGGCGGCTGCGAGCTTGATATGCCCGTCGCCGCGATAATCGCACAGACGGGCGGTCGCCAGCGTCAGCATGGGCCGCAGCCTCTTGCCGCCCGACGAGATCAGATGGTTGGCGACTTCGGGGATCATCGTCACATCCGATCCCGTGCGCGCCAGAATGGTCTGGTTGACCCGGCCCATGTCGGGCGAGACGAGGGAGACGAGCTTTTCGATTCCGTCCCTGGCTTCCGCCTTGGCTTTTTCCTCTAGGGGAATGACGACGCCCAAAACAACCTCGCTGCGATGATCCGGCCACAGACCTGGCCAATCCGAAGATGTCCGGTCCAAGTGCTATTGTCCGGTCCAAGTGCTATTTAACGTCCTTTGCCGGCAAATGGAATTGCGCTCGCTTGTAGGGCGCGGGCGACCGTGACACTTTGGCGCGAGCCGGAAGCCGCCCGCAGGATGATCGAACTTTTGCGCACCAACGATCCCGTGGTCCTGTCCTTCGCCGAAGCTGTGCTGACGGGCGAGGACATCGCCTTTCTGGTGACCGACACGCACATGAGCGTTATGGAGGGCTCGCTCGGCTTCATCCGCCGCCGCCTTCTGGTGACGGACGACGACAACGAGCGTGCGCGAAAATTGCTGGAAGAGGCCGGGCTTGGTCGCGAACTCTCCGCAATCTGACGCCTTTCTCGGAGGGCGGCTGCGGCTGCGCCAGCAGGCCGCCGGCCATCGCGCCGGCACGGACGCGGTGCTTCTGGGCGCCTGCGCGCCCGCAAATTCGCGCGGGCGCGCGGTCGATGTCGGCTCCGGCGTTGGCGCAGCCGGCCTGTGCGCGCTGGCCCGCGCGCCCGGTCTCGATATGGCCTGCGCGGAAATCGACCCCGCGCTTGCGGCTTTATGTGCCGAAAATATCGATGAAAACGGATTTAGCGCACGCGCAAGGGCTCTTGTCGCCGACATTTTGAAGCCCGCAAGCCGCCGCGCCGCCGGTCTCGATGACGGCGGCTTCGATCTCGTCCTCACCAATCCGCCTTTCCTCAACCCGGCTGCGGCCCGAAAGTCGTCCGACGCGGTTCGTGCGCGGGCTCATGTCGCAGGCGAGGGCGGGCTGGAAGGCTGGATGAAGGCGGCGCTCGCCCTGCTCAGGCCGGGCGGCCTCTTTCTGATGATCCACCGCGCCGACGCGCTGGCCGATATTCTGGATGGCGCGCAAGGACGTATCGGCGGCCTGCGCCTGCTGCCGGTCCATGCGGACGCCAGAAAACCGGCGATCCGCCTGCTGGTTGCAGGCCGCAAGGGTTCTCGCGCGCCGCTCGCCCTGCTGCCGCCGCTCGTCCTGCACGCAGCGGACGGGGCTTTCTCGCCGCAGGCCGACGCCATTCATCGCGGCGCGGCGGGGATGGATCTGGATATTTGAGACGGCAACGCCGCCTGCGCCCGCATTGACCGGCGCAAGGCCCCCACATAGTTTGCGCCGCAAACCGGAATTCCCATGACCCAAAACGCCGTCAACGACCCCCGCAAAAGCTTTCAAGGGCTGATCCTCACGCTCCAGAATTTCTGGGCCGCGCAGGGCTGCGTCATTCTCCAGCCGTATGACATGGAGGTGGGCGCCGGCACGTTTCACCCCGCCACCACCTTGCGCTCGCTCGGCCCGAATCCGTGGAAGGCGGCCTATGTCCAGCCCTCGCGCCGCCCCAAGGACGGCCGCTACGGCGAAAACCCCAACCGTTTGCAGCATTATTACCAGTTTCAGGCGATCCTGAAGCCCTCGCCGCCGGATTTGCAGGGCCTCTATCTCAAATCGCTTGCCGCCATCGGCATCGACCCGCTGCTGCACGACATCCGCTTCGTGGAAGACGATTGGGAAAGCCCGACGCTCGGCGCCTGGGGGCTCGGCTGGGAATGCTGGTGCGACGGCATGGAAGTCTCGCAATTCACCTATTTCCAGCAGGTCGCCGGCTTTGAATGCGCGCCTGTTTCAGGCGAGCTGACCTACGGGCTGGAGCGTCTCGCCATGTATCTGCAAGGCGTGGAATCCATTTACGATCTCAATTTCAATGGTCGCGACGGCGCCGAAAAGGTCACCTACGGCGACGTGTTTTTGCAGGCCGAGCAGGAATATTCCCGGCATAATTTCGAGCACGCCGACACGGAAAAGCTGTTTCGCCATTTCAAGGACGCAGAAGACGAATGCCGTGCGCTGCTGGCGGCCGGCGACAAGGGCGAGCGCCACGAAATGGCCCTGCCGGCCTATGACCAATGCATTAAGGCCAGCCACGCCTTCAACCTGCTCGACGCGCGCGGCGTGATCTCGGTGACGGAGCGCCAGAGCTACATTCTTCGCGTGCGTGAACTCGCGAAAGCCTGCGGCCAGGCCTGGCTGCGCACCAGAGGCGGCGGGCTGGCGGCGTAAGCCCGCGCCCCTTTAACCCGCTTCGTCGGATGGCGCATGGTTTCGTAGCCTCAGACTTGCAATTCAGCTATATTTTGCAAGGGCTTTTTCGCGCATTGCGGGTTCCCTGACGAAGCGCCTGTCGGGCGCCCATCAAACGACGTGCGCCGGTCGTATGCGAACTTCACCTGTCAGGCCGGAAGCCGATCAGGATCGGCCGCGAAGGTCTCCGGTCATGCGCGTTACGTGGCGCTCCGGATGGCTGAGGCCGCTGTTTCCGAAAAATACGTTCGCCGACATTCTGCGGATGATCGCGGCGCTGCGCCCGCCGCCGGTCGCATCATCCGCGTAGCGTATTCCGGTGTCGCGGGTCTGAACGAAAACCATGGGGAAGGTGCGTCTCTATGACGAAACACCATGCCATTCAGCCCTCGGAGCCGTATTGGTCCGCCCGGAAGGCTTTTCGCACCGCGATTTTGTCCGATTATCTTGTCAGCAAATGGAACTCAGGTCCGATTTGTTCTCGTACGTGTTTCCATTGTTCATGTTTCCGTCATTCAAGGAGCGGCCTGACCGGAGACATCCATTTTCAATAAAAATATCAGGGAGTTTGTTTTGACATGAGACTTACGACGTTCATCTGCGCGCTGGCGCTTGCCGCAAGCGTGTCGCCTGGCGCCTACGCCCAGAAGAAATACGGGCCGCAGGGCGTTTCCGACACCGAGATCAAGATCGGTCAGACCATGCCCTACAGCGGTCCCGCCTCGGCCTATGGCGTCGAGGGGCGCGCCCAGGCGGCCTTTTTCCAGATGCTCAATGAGAAGGGCGGGATCAACGGCCGCAAGATCACGCTCATTTCGCTGGACGACGCCTTCTCCCCGCCCAAGACCGTCGAGGCGACGCGCCGGCTCGTCGAGAACGACCGCGTGTTCATGACGTTCAGTTCGATCGGTACGGCCGCCCAGTCCGCCGTGCAGAAATATCTCAACGCCAGGAAAATTCCGCAGCTCATGCTGTCGACCGGCGCGTCGAAATTCAACGACCCCAAGCATTTCCCCTGGACGACGCCGATCCTGCATCTCTATCCGACGGAAGGCGAGATCTACGCGCAATATCTGCTGGAGACCAAGCCGGACGCCAAAGTCGCGATCCTCATGCAGAATGACGATTTCGGCCGCGATTTCGTCAAGGGCTTCAAGGCGCGGCTCGGCGCGAAAGCGGCGACCATGATCGTCAAGGAGGCGACATTCGAGGTCGCCGATCCAACTGTCGATTCCCAGGTGGTCGCGCTGAAAGCCAGCGGCGCCGATGTTCTGTTCGACGCAAGCCTCGGCAAGCAGACCGGCCAGATCCTGAAGAAGCTGTACGAGATCGACTGGAAGCCGCTGCATATCGTCGTCTCGACCTCGGTCGGCCGCCCGATTCTGGAGGCCGCCGGGCTCGACAAGGCCAAGGGGATCATCACCGCGACACCTTACAAGCAGGTCGACGAGCCGCAATACGCCAACGACCCGGACGTGCTCGCCTACAAGGCGATGATGCAGAAATACGCGCCCGGCGACGACCCCACCAATTCAATCGGATTCATCGCCTATTCATGGGCCGTCGTTCTCGCCAAACTGATTCAGGAATGCGGCGACGATCTCACGCCGGAGAACATTCTGGCCAAGGCCACGAACATGAAGAACGTGCCTTCGCCAGCGCTTCTGCCGGGGATTGCCTACACGACGACGCCCGACGATTACACGCCCATCAAGCGCCTGCGCATCCAGACCTTCAATGGAAAAAGCTGGACGCCGATCCGCGACGTGACGGTCAACTGAACGCGCAGCGGCGATGCGAACGCCGGGGCGCGCGCCGCCCCGGCTCCCTCGTTCAGGCGCCTGTCGTCGATTTTTCGCGGCAATGACCGCAGCGGCGGGCTTTATTGGTTGTTTCACCGCATATCGTGATCGCAAAAGCCTGCAACTTTTGCGGGATATGCTGGTTGTTTCACCGCATACCCTTATCGCAAAAGTCTCCAACTTTTGCGGGATATGCTCTATCCCAACGCCTTGCCCACCAGCGTCTTCACCCCGGCGGGCAATTCCAGCGCCAGCGCCGCCTTCTGGCCTGCCTCCGACATTTTCCGCCACGTCTTCCGCAAAATGTCGATGCACGTGTCTTCCGGGCGCCCGGCCGCGAAATCCGCCGCATAATGTTCGAGAAACACGAGGCAGGCGACGTCTTCGAGAACCTGCGCCTCGGGATCGCTCCTGATCCTTTCCTTGCGCACGATCTGGCCGACCCTTTCGGCCCGCGCCGCTGAAAAACCCGCCGCCGTCATGATCTCGATCAGCCTGCGCTGATGCACGTCCTTGAGGGCGTTGCGCCAGCGGAAATAGCCGGGCTTGTCCATGGGATAAAGCGAGCGCGCAATGGCGAACCGCTCGATATGCTGGCCGCGCGCCGCAATCGTCAGGTCTTCGCCGGCTTCAGGCGCAAAGGCCGAAAGCCGCGCGCTCATCCTGCGGCCGTAGAGCAGCGCCGCCGGCGCGCCGTTTTCTTTCGACGGATCGGCGGAATTGGCGGCGTCGATTGCGGCGAGAACATCTTCGAGTTGGCTCATCTGAATTCCCGGATTAGGTTCGTTGCGTTCGGCGGAGGGGCGCATAACGCCATATCTGTACGCCCTGTGCCTTTTTGTAAGCGCATGCGCAACCAGCAAAGACGCGCATGCGCAACCAGCAAAGCGAGGAATTATGTCGCAACCCGTCATCGCCCAGAAAGCGCCGGTCCCGGTCGAAGTGGAGGCCGGCAAGACCTATCATTGGTGCTCCTGCGGCAAATCGGCCAGGCAACCGTTCTGCGACGGCTCGCACAAGGGCTCCGATTTCTCGCCGCTCGCCTGGACCGCGCCGGAAACGAAGACCGTCTACATGTGCGCATGCAAGCATACCAAAAAGTCACCGCTGTGCGACGGCGCGCACAAGGCATTGTGAGACGGGATCCCGTGAGGCGGGATCTTCTGTGGGATGAGCGGGTTCAGGGCCGTGGCCGCCTGCGCGCCGGATCGGCGGCGCCCCGGTTTGCGCAAAAATCCTTTTGGCTTGCGTCGGGCCGCCTCATGCGGGAGAACACGGCGCGTTTCAAACCATCTGGTCCCTATGCCCGATCTTCTCCTCGAACTCTTTTCCGAAGAAATTCCGGCGCGCATGCAGCGGCAGGCGGCGGGCGATCTTGAGCGGCTTGTCACCGGCGCGCTGATCGAGCGCGGCCTGAAATTCGAGGGTGCGGTAGCGCACGCCACGCCGCGCCGGCTGGCGCTGCATATCGCGGGCCTGCCCGCCCGCCAGCCAGACGTGCGCGAGGAAAAGAAGGGCCCGCGCGTCGGCGCGCCCGAGGCCGCCGTCCAGGGCTTCCTGAAAAGCGCGGGGCTTTCCTCGCTCGATCAGGCAAAGATCGAGAAAGACCCCAGGAAGGGCGAATTCTATGTCGCGGTCGTCGAGCGTGCGGGAAAACCCACGCTCGACGTTCTCGCCGAGATAGTGCCCGCGATCCTGCGCGCCTTCCCCTGGCCGAAGTCCATGCGCTGGGGCGCAGCGTCTGCGCGCTCCGACGCCATGCGCTGGGTGCGTCCGCTGCATTCCATTGTCGCCACCTTCGGCCCCGAGAACGAGGAGCCCGATGTCGTCGCCTTCGAGGTCGACGGCATTGCCGCCGGCAATGTCACCTACGGCCATCGCTTTCTGGCGCCCGGCGCCATCAAGGTGCGCCGTTTCGACGATTATCTGCCCGCGCTCGAAAAGGCCAGGGTCGTTCTCGACGCCGACCGGCGCAAGAACATCGTCCTGCACGACGCGCGCGATCTCGCCTTCGCGCAGGGGCTCGAGCTTGTCGAGGACGAGGCGCTGCTCGAAGAAGTCGCCGGCCTCGTCGAATGGCCGCGCGCGCTCATGGGGTCTTTCGACGAGAGTTTTCTCGCCATCCCCGCCGAAGTCATCCGCGCCACCATCCGCGCCAATCAGAAATGTTTCGTGTTGAAACGCGGCGACAGGCTCGCCAACAAGTTCATCCTCGTCTCCAATATCGAGGCCAAAGACGGCGGCGGGGAAATCGTTGCGGGCAACGAGCGTGTCGTCGCCGCGCGCCTGTCGGACGCGAAATTCTTCTGGGAGAACGATCTTAAGGTCCGCCTCGACGATCGCGTGACGAAACTCGACCTGATCGTGTTCCATGAAAAACTGGGCACACAGGGCGCCCGCGTAAAACGCATCGAGGAACTGGCTTCCGATATCGCCGAACGCATCGGCGCCGATCCCGCAAAGGCCGCCCGCGCGGCCCATCTCGCCAAAGCCGATCTCGTCTCCGACATGGTCGGAGAATTTCCCGAATTGCAGGGGCTCATGGGGCGTTATTACGCGACGGCCCAGGGCGCGGACGCTTCAGTCGCCGCCGCAATCGAAGATCATTACAAGCCGCAGGGGCCGGGCGACAGCACGCCTTCGGATCGTGTGTCGGTTGCGCTTGGCCTTGCCGACAAGATCGACACGCTCGCTGGCTTCTGGGCGATCGAGGAAAAGCCCACGGGCTCGAAAGACCCATACGCGCTGCGCCGCGCAGCGCTTGGCGTCATTCGCCTGCTGCTTGAAAACAATCTGCGCCTGCCGTTGCTCGAGATTGCCCGCCTCGCACAATCGCGCCTGCGCGTTCACGCCAATAATGCGCCCGATCTCATCGCCTTTTTCGCGGATCGCCTGAAAATCTATTTGCGCGACAAGGGCGCGCGGCACGATCTGATCGACGCCGTTTTCGCAATCGACCATCAGGACGATCTCCTGATGGTCGTGAAGCGCGTCGATGCGCTCGCCAAATTCCTCGACAGCGACGACGGCAGGAATCTTCTGGCCGGCGCCAAGCGCGCCGCCAACATTCTTCGCGCGGAAGAAAAGAAGGACGGCGAAGGCGCATTCGATCGGCCCGCCAACATCGAATTCATCGGCGCCTACGAGGAGCGCGCGCTGAAAGCCGCAATCGACCGCGCCAATGCGGAAACGCGCGAGAGGGTGAAGGCCGAGGATTTCGAGGGCGCCATGCACGCGCTCGCCAAATTGCGCGCTCCTGTTGACGCCTTCTTCGACAAGGTGACGGTCAACGACAATGACCCGCGCCTGCGTAAAAACCGCCTGCAATTGCTGGGCGAATTGCGCGCGGGCATGCGCGCGGTCGCGGATTTCTCGAAGATCGCGGGTTAAGCCGGCTCTCTTTGACGTCTTGCAAGGCGCAGCTTGACGTCTTGCGGGCGCCTTGATCTGCGTCTCACCCGAACTTGTCGCGCCAGGCCGGCAGCGCGCCGGCAAACGGCAACGCGGTTGCATCGTACACGCCGCGTGCGATGGCGCGCGCAAGGCAATCCGAGGCGAGCGCGCAGATTTCGATCAGCTCGGGCGCATGATCCTTCATCTCGCGTTTTCCCGTCGAAGCCGCGAAAACCATGTCGCCATCAAAGATCGCATGGGCAAGCCGCAGTCCCTTGGAGAGGCCGCCGGAAGCCGCGATCGCCATGCGCTTTGCCTGCGGCTTGTCGAGCTTTGCATCCGTCGCCACCAGCGCGATCGTGGTGGCGGGCGTCAGCGGACGCCCTTTCCAGACGAGATCGGTCGAAGGATGGGCCTGCGCGCCGCGCCCGCCGAATTCGCCGCCGATTTCCCATGGGCCGGCCCAGAAATGAGGACCGCCGCCCGTCACCGCCGAGCCGATGGCGTTGACGACGACAAGCGCGCCAACCGTGTGCCCGGTCGATGTGACGATGCTGGCCGAACCAAGCCCACCCTTGAGATCCGCAGTCGTCGCGCCAAAACCGCCGCCCGCCGTGCCGAGCGCAAATTCCCCGCCCGCCGCCTCGCAGGCTGCAAAGGCGAGTTCGCGATAGGGCGGATAGCGGCCCCAGTCCTTGTTCCCGCCATTCGTGAGATCGAAGCAGATCGCCTGCGGGGCGATCGGAATGATTGTATTGCCGAACGCAACGCCCCGCCCGTTTTCGCGCAGCCAGGCCTGCACGCCGCTCGCCGAATCCAGCCCGAACCCTGAGCCGCCGGACAGCGCAATGGCGTGCACCTGCGCGACATGGGCCTCCGGCGCGAGGCATTCGAGGTCGCGCCCGGCCGGCGCGCCGCCCGTTACTGCGACAGAGGCCACGGCGTCCGGCGCAAACAGCGCGACGGTGACGCCGGTGGCGATGCGCTCATCGTGCGCATTGCCAACGCTCACGCCCGCAACATCGGTAATCAGATTTCTAGGCCCCGTGCGCATGAAAACTCCTCGTTAACCGGATTGCGCGGAAACGGCGCCGCGCAAAAACCCGGATTTCGACCGAAACGGCCGTTTTTCCGGCTGAATTACGGCGCCTGCGCTCATCACATATTCATCTGTGGCGAGCAGAACGAAACCATTGCTTCGATACGCCATCGTTTTTTGAAGAAAGGTCGAGATCATGGGGACTTCTGCGCAAGATCGCGTCAATCCGATTTCTTTCCGCGTCAGCCGCGGGCAGGGCGCGTCCTTCGTCGTCACCGAGACGCAAGGAGGTATCGGCGGCGTTTTCGGCGATCTCTCCTCGGCCATGCGCTTTGCTCGTCTCGAAGCCGTGAATCGCGGCCGTCGGCTCGATTTGCGCTTCGACGAGAGCCTCGCGCTCATTCGGGCAGCGGGGTGAATTCCGTCTCGCCGGGAACGCGCGCGAAACGCCCGGCCGCCCAGTCGGCCTTGGCCTGCTCGATCCGCTCCTGGCTCGAAGACACGAAATTCCACCACACATGACGCGGCCCGTCCGCCGTCTCGCCGCCGATGAGCGCCATGCGCGTCGGCGCGACGGCTTTGACCGTGATGGCCGCGCCAGGTTTCAGCACGATCAGGCGGCTTCCCTCGAACGTATCGCCGTCTATTTCGATCGTTCCCGAATAAATGTAGAGCGCGCGTTCCTCGTGCGCTGCATCGATCGGCGCGCTGGCGCCTGCTGCAAGCGTGAAATCGACGAAAACCGTGTCGCAGAGCGTCTTGACCGGCGAGCGGCGCCCAAGCGCATCGCCGGCGATCACGCGGGCTAGAACGCCCTTGTCGCTCAGGACGGGCAATTGCGCGGAATCGTAATGGTCGAAGGCGGGCGCCGTCTCCTCGTGGGCTTTAGGCAGCGCCACCCAGAGTTGCAGGCCCGACATCGGCCCGCCATGCCTGCGCCATTGCATGTCCGAGCGCTCGGAATGGGCGATGCCGGAGCCCGCCGTCATCCAGTTGAGTTCGCCCGGCCGGATCGGCAGCGCGCTGCCGAGCGAATCCCGGTGCATGATCTCGCCTTCGTAGAGATAGGTCACGGTGGCAAGCCCGATATGGGGGTGCGGGCGCACGTCGAGCCCCTTGCCGGGCGCTATCGTGACCGGGCCGATATGGTCGAGGAAAATGAACGGCCCCACCATGCGCCGGCCGGCGGCGGGCAGTACGCGCTGCACCACGAAACCGTCGCCGAGATCGCGCTCGCGCGGCACGACGATTGTTTCGACGGCCGCGCATGAAACGGGATCGCCGTGCCGGGGATCGCCATCCTGTAAAGTAGACATTGCTTGCCTCCTGCCAGACGATTTAGCGCGCATTCCACCGATTGAGGTGTTTGAAGCGGCCGGCATGATGGCTTGCTGATACGGCTGCCGGCAAGCCGGTTTCGCGCATGGCGGATGGACCGCGAACGTGGCCGCGCTACATTAAGCTCATGACGCAAGCAAACGAGACGCAACGCAAAATGGCGCCCGCCAAAAACCTGCTTTCCGGGGAGACCTCGCCTTATCTGCGCCAGCATGCCGGCAACCCCGTGCATTGGCGCCCCTGGGGCGAGGCTGCGCTTGCCGAGGCGCGCGCGCTTGAAAAACCGATCCTGCTCTCGATCGGTTACGCCGCCTGCCATTGGTGCCATGTGATGGCGCACGAGAGCTTCGAGAATGCGGAAACTGCGGCGCTGATGAACGAACTGTTCGTCAACATCAAGATCGACCGCGAGGAGCGCCCCGACATCGACCATATCTACATGAGCGCGTTGTCGGCCATGGGGCAGGAGGGCGGCTGGCCGCTGACCATGTTCGCTGCGCCCGATGGCGCGCCTTTCTGGGGCGGCACGTATTTTCCGCCCGAGCCGCGCTGGGGCCGGGCCTCGTTCACGCAGGTGTTGCAAGCCGTCCATGCCGCCTGGCGCGAAAAACGCGATACGGTCGCAAGGAACGGCGATGCGCTCACCCGGCGTCTGGCCGCGCTTTCCGCGACGACGCCCGGCGTTCCGATTGCCTCGAGCGATCTGACAGCGCTGTCGGATGCGCTGCTGGCGCAGGTCGACCGCGTCAATGGCGGCATCGGCGATGCGCCGAAATTCCCCAATGCGCCTGTTTTCCGTTTCTTCTGGCAGGAGCATTGCCGCAGCGCCGCCGCCGCTCCGGGCCTTGCCGTGCGCCACATGCTGAACGCCATGTGCGATGGCGGCATTTACGATCATCTGGGCGGCGGCTTTGCGCGCTATTCGACCGACGCCGAATGGCGTGTGCCGCATTTCGAGAAAATGCTCTACGACAATGCGCAGATCCTCGAATTGCTGGCGCTCGTCGCCGCCGAAGAGCCCTCGCGCCTTTATGCCGAACGCGCGCGCGAAACATTCGGCTGGCTGATGCGCGAAATGCTGAGCGAGCCGGATGCCGCCGGCGACCGCGCTTTCTGCGCCGCGCAAGACGCCGATCAGGAGGGCGAGGAGGGCTTGTTCTACACCTGGGACGCGGGCGAAATCGGCGCGGTTCTCGGCGGCGCGGCGCAGGATTTCATGAGCGCCTACGATGTCCGCCCGTCCGGCAATTGGGAGGGCCGCAACGTGCTGCGGCGCATCGTTCCCCATGGCGCGCCGGAGGCGGAACGGGCGCTGGCCGCCGCCCGCGAAAAACTTTTCGCCTTGCGGGAGAAGCGTGAAAAACCGGCGCGCGACGACAAGGTTCTGGTCGACTGGAACGGGCTGATGATCGCAAGCCTTGCGCGGGGCTCGGTCGTGTTTGGCGAGCCTGCATGGCTGGAGGCCGCGCAAAGCGCCTTCCGCTTCATCGACAATGTGGCGCGCCAGGAGGATGGAAGCCTTGCCCATGCCTGGCTCGGGCGCGTCTCGGCTGCCGGCCAGCTCGACGATTACGCCGGTTTTTCGCGCGCAGCGCTCGCCCTGTTCGAGGCGACAGGCGAGCGCGCCTGTCTCGACAAGGCGTGCGCGACAGCGCTTGAGGCAAAAGCGAGGTTCGCAGATGTCGACGGCAGTCTGTTCATTACCGCCGCCGGCGCGCCCGATGTGCCCGTCGTGCGGCCCCGTCATGCCCGCGACAACGCCACGCCCTCGGGCGTCGGCCTCATGGCGGAGGTTTTCGCGCGCCTTTATGCGCTGACTGGCGAAAGCCATTGGCGCGAGGCCTGCGACAGGCTGATTCTCGCCTTTTCCGGCGCGGGCGCAGCGCTTGCTCTGAGCCCGACCCTGCTTGGCGCCGCCGATCTCATGGAGCGCGCGACCCTCGTGGTGGTGGCCGGCGACAGCGGCGAGGCGCTCGCGCGCACGGCGCTGGCCTCCCCCGATCCTGCGGTATGCGTGTTGCGGACCGCCGATGGCGCGGACTGGCCGCGCCTGAGCCCGGCGCATGGCCGCACGCCAATCGGGGGGAAGGCCGCCGCCTATGTGTGCCGCGCCATGGTCTGCGGCCTGCCCGACGGCGAGACCGCCGCCTTGCGCGAAAAACTCAGGATTGGCGGAGGGGTTTGATGTCGCGCAGGTTCCAGTCGTCGGTGCCGCCGACGCGACAGGCCGAGCCTTGCAGCGCATGCCTGGCGTCGCGGCTGTCTATCCTGGCGATGAAGGCGCGGCAAACCTGCCCGTCTACGGGGTAGGGCGCGGCGAGGGGCGTGAACGTGCCTTTGCGGCCGGACTGCGGATTGTCCCAGGCGACCAGCGTGCCGGCCCCCTGCGGGTCGAGCGCGGTGGCCAGCGCTGCGCGCGCGCGCCGGTTGTCCTCGACGTCGAGATCGGGCGAGAGCACGGGGGGCTCGGTCGTTTTGGCCCTGGAGATCGCGCCGGTAGGCTCCTTGTCCACGCCCGACAGCGCAGCCGTCTCCAGCATGGGCACCGACAGCGAACAGCCGGCGGTCGTCAATGTCAGAAGGCAGGCGATGGCGCATGCGCCCGGCCGTGCCGGACGCAATGCGCGCGTTGCGCTGAGAAACGTAAAATGACGCAAGGGGCTACGCACTCTGTTCCGCCGTGATATGAAGGAACCATTATGAATTTTCGCGCAGAGCCGTTAACGGCAGGTGACTTTACGCAGGCCGACGAGCCTTTTTCGCTGTTCGAGCAATGGCTGGAGGAGGCGCGCGCAAAAGAAATCAACGATCCCGAGGCGATGGCGCTGGCCACCGTCGACGATATGGGCCTGCCCAATGTGCGTATGGTGCTGCTGAAGGGCTTCGACGCCGCCGGGCCGGTGTTCTACACGAACGCCGAGAGCGCCAAGGGCTTGGAATTGCTGGGCGCGGGCAAGGCCGCCGCGCTTTTCCACTGGAAGTCGCTGCGCCGGCAGGTGCGCATTCGCGGCCCCGTGGAAACCGTGGAAGACGCCCGGTCCGACGCCTATTTCGCCAGCCGTCCGCGCGACAGCCGCATCGGCGCCTGGGCCAGCCAGCAGTCCCGCCCGCTGGAAAGCCGTTTTGCGCTCGAAAAGGCGGTCGCCAGATATGCCGCGCAATATCCGCTCGGCGATGTGCCGCGTCCGGCCTATTGGAAGGGTTTCCGCATCCGCCCCGTGCAGTTTGAATTCTGGTCCGACCGGCCGTTTCGCCTGCACGAGCGCATCGACTTCCGCCGCGAGGCGCCCGAGGGCGACTGGCGCAAGCAGCGCCTTTATCCGTGAGGCCGCGCGCGTGACCGCGACAGACAGGAATTCTCGCGAATATCCCGCCCATCCCCTGCTGGCCGCCTCCATCGCCGTGTTTCGCGAGGGCCGCGTGCTGATCGCCACGCGCACCAAGGCGCCGGGCGCCGGCGTCTGGTCGCTGCCGGGCGGACTGGTCGAACTGGGCGAAACAATCGAAGAAGCCGCGCTGCGCGAATTGCAGGAGGAGGTCGGCGTCAGCGCCCGCATCGTCGGCTTCAACCGCCATGTTCAGCGCGTCGACCGCGACGAGAACGGCCGCGTGCGCCATCATTTCGTGGTCGCCTCCTTCGTTGGCCAAGGGACGGAAGGCGAGGCGACGACCGGGCCGGAGGCAGGCGAAGTGCGCTGGGTCGATCCCAACGATCTCGGCGATTTGCCGACGACGCCGCATCTGGGGCGCATTCTTGCGCGCGCCGCCGAAATTTTCGCGCGGGACGCCTGATGCGCGCTGCCGCGGCCATTTTTCGTGCGATTGCAATCGCTTCTGCACTCGCCGCAGCGCCTGCAAGCGCGGTCGAAAGAAAAACGCCGCAGGCTTTGGAAAAGAAATCGCCGGAAAAGAAAACTCCGGAAAAAAAGTCCGATACGCGGCCCGATCCCTTGCCCGGCGTTCCTGTCTACGAGGCGCAGATTTTACGTCTTTCCGAGATCATGGGCGCGCTCGCCTATCTGCGCGACCTCTGCGGCAATGGCGACGGCGCCGAATATCGCAAGCGCATGACGACGCTGATCGAGGCCGAGGGGACAACGCCGGAGCGGCGCGAAAAACTCGCCGGCGCCTATAATCGCGGCTATCGCGGCTATGAGACGACCTACCGCCGGTGCACGGCGAATGCGCGCGTGGCGATCGAGCGATTTATTGCCGAGGGCGGGCGTCTGGCGCGCGACATTTCCGACCGCTACGGCGGCGCGTAAAGTCCGGCGAACATGGTTAACGCGCAATTGAAGGGCCGCGTTAACCTTCCATCAAGACCTTAATCGCGCGCGTCGCGGCGGACGTATAACTTGGCCGCCATGACGCCGTATCCTCCTGTCCGACCTCTTGATCTCGACATCGCCACGGAAGATCGCCGGGCGGCGCTCGTCTATGTCAACGACGCCTTCGTGGAGGCGTTGATGGCGGGCCTCGACATGGAATCCTTTGCAGACGCCGCGATCACCGCCGGCTTGCAGGAACTGGTCGCGCGCTACGGCGAGGATGCGGTCGCCGCCTTCGCCGCAAAACTGTCCGAGCGCGTGCGGCGCGGCGATTTTACGGTCGGCGCACGCCATTGAATGCTGCGTCTGGAAGGCGTCAAATCCGGAAAACCTGTCGTATCGCGGCCACGGGGTCCGCAACCGAAATAAAATCGTGCCGGAATAAGCGCGGTCATGCGCTGCAAACGATCCCGCGCCCGTCATTATGCCGCATTTGCCGATAGAACTCGGCGGCCGAATGAACGGCGGGAATGGAGCGGGCATGGCCGGGCAGCCGAGCAAGGGCGAAGCTAAGATCACGATTTCCGAACCGATGAGCGATGCGGCGGCCTTGCCGCGCGCGGTCGCCGCAATTCGTCAGAAAATTTTGCAGGCCTGCGCCACGCGCGACATCGAGGCTCTGCGCATTCCCATCGACTGGAACGAGGTGCGGCCCTTGTTCGAGCGCGCTGCGGGGCGCCCGCCCGGAGAAGACCCGATTGCGCGCCTCAAGGCGCTGTCGTTCGACGGCGCCGGCCAGGAAGTCCTGACGCTTCTGCGCAACGTGCTGCGCCAGTCCTTCGTTGTGGAAACGCGGGGCAAGGCGCAGATGTATGTCTGGCCGGCCTTCGCGCTGAGGCCGCCGAGCGATCCGACGCCGGAAGAGCGCCAGATCATGCTCGCCTGTGTGCGCTTTTCAGACCTTGCCCGCGCCGACGCCTCGGGCCGTCCGCCGCCGATGCGCGTCGGGCTCGCAGGCGATGGCGTCTGGCATTATTTCTGGTCGGTCGGCCCCGAGGGGTAGGATAGCGTTCATCCCCGGCGAACCGCCGGAACAGCGGGATGGATCGCTTCGCCTTGATGGGCAGGTTTAGCCAGACCCTGTTAGAGCGCTGCGTGAAACCGCACGGGCGCCCCGCGCGAGGGGCTGAGAATCTCGCCCTCCCACATCACCCTTGCGCCGCGCACGAACGTGCCGACCGGCCAGCCCGTGACCTGCTTGCCGTGATAGGGCGTCCAGCCGGCGCGCGAGGCGGTCTGCGCATCGGCGATGGTCTCGCGCCGCTTGAGATCGACCACGGTGAAATCGGCGTCGTAACCCACTGCAACGCGCCCCTTGCGCGCAATGCCGAACAGGCGCGCCGGCCCCGCGCTTGTCAGATCGACGAAGCGTTCGAGCGAAAGCCGGCCATTTGCGACATGATCGAGCATGACGGGCGTCAGCGTCTGCACGCCGGTCATGCCCGAGGGGCTTTCGGGATAGGGCCTGGCTTTTTCCTCCAGCGTATGCGGGGCGTGATCGGAGCCCAGAACGTCGACGACGCCTTGCATGAGCCCGCGCCAGATGCGGTCGCGGTGATGCGTCTCGCGCACCGGCGGGTTCATCTGCAATTTCGTGCCAAGCCGCGCATAATCGTCCGACGACAGCGTGAGATGGTGCGGCGTCGCCTCGACCGAGGCGACATCCTTGTGCTGCGAAAGAAACTCAATCTCCTCGCCCGTAGAAACGTGCAGAACGTGAATGATCGCGCGTTTCTCGCGCGCAATGCGTACGAGGCGCTGCGTGCATTGCAGCGCCGCCGTCACGTCGCGCCACACATGATGCGAGGATGGATCGCCTTTCACGCGCAGGTCCTTGCGCTCGTTCAGGCGATATTCGTCCTCCGAATGGAAGGCCGCGCGCCGTCGCGTCGCTCCAAGTATGCGCGCAACGCCTTCGTCGTCCTCCACCAGAAGCGAGCCGGTGGACGAGCCCATGAACACCTTGATGCCGGCGGCGCCCGGCAAACGTTCGAGATGGGGAATCTCGGCGGCGTTTTCATGCGTGCCGCCCACCCAGAAGGCAAAGTCGCAATGCATCCGGTTTTTCGCGCGCGCAACCTTGTCGGCGAGTTCGGTCTCGCCCGTCGTCAGCGGATTGGTGTTGGGCATTTCAAAAACGGCGGTCACGCCGCCGAGCACGGCCGAGCGCGACCCTGTTTCGAGGTCTTCCTTGTGTGTGGGGCCGGGTTCGCGAAAATGCACCTGGGTGTCGATCACGCCGGGCAGGATGGTCAGGCCGCGACAGTCCAGCCGCTCGCCGGCGTCGGCCCGCGAAAGATCGCCGATGGCCGCGATCGTGTCGCCAATCACGCCGATGTCGCGCTGGCCGCGCCCGTCCTGATTGACGAGATCGCCGCCGGAGAGAATGAGATCGAAGGTCTGGGTCATGTTTTCCACGCAAGTTCGCCCGCTCTTAACACATGCGGCGGGCGTGCGGGACAGGCGCCTTGCATGTCGCGGCTTGACTTGCAGCCGTGCGGACACAATTTGCCCTGAACCAACAGGATCGTTCCATGCCCGCCGTTCTGCTCGCCGAGCGCGCCATTGTCTCTGTTTCCGGCCAGGATGCGCGCGCCTTTTTGCAGGGGCTCGTTACCTGCGACATGGCCGCGATCGCGCCCGGCGCGCCGGGTTTCGGCGCGCTGCTGACGCCGCAGGGCAAGATTTTGTTCGATTTTCTGATCGTTCAGGACGGCGGGCGGTTCCTGTTCGACGTAGCGCGCGAAAAAGCGGGCGATTTCGTCAAGCGCCTGTCGATGTACAAATTGCGCGCAAAAATCGAGATCGCCGACCTCAGCGCCGCCGCCTCGGGCGATTGCGCGCTCGCAATTGTGGCGTTATCGGGCGATGGCGCGGGGGCGTCCGAAAACGCAATCGCCTTTACAGACCCCCGCGCGCCGGAACTCGGATTGCGCGCAATCCTGCCGTTTGGCGAAGCGCGCAAAATCGCGGACGGAAACCGGGAGGCTTACGAGGCCCGCCGCATCGCGGCCGGCGTGCCGCAGGGCGGGCTCGACTTCGCCTATGGCGACGCCTTTCCGCATGAGGCGAACATGGACCTCCTGCACGGCGTTTCCTTCGACAAGGGCTGTTATGTCGGTCAGGAGGTCGTCTCGCGCATGCAGCATCGCGGCCTCGTCCGCAAGCGCGTGGTGCGTGTGCATGTCGAGGGCAAGGCTGCGCCCGGCGCCGAAATTCGCGCCGGCGACATCGCGGTCGGCGTGCTCGGCGGATCGCAGGGCGTAGAGGGTCTCGCCATTGTGCGCCTCGACCGCGCCGAGGACGCCAGGGGGCAGGCGATGCTTGCCGGCGGGGCGCGCATTTCGCTGCTGTAATCTGCTTTCGTCCCGGAAAGCTTTTGGCTATCACGGGACATGGCGAAGAAACCCGAACCGCGTCCCGCGCTCCTCTATGAAGACGGCGTTGCCCGCTGCCCCTGGCCGGGCGTCGATCCCGTCTATGTCGCCTATCACGACAACGAATGGGGCGTGCCGGAGCATGATTCGCGCGCGCTCTTCGAGAAATTGCTGCTCGACGGTTTTCAGGCGGGGCTCTCCTGGATCACGATCCTGCGCAAGCGCGACAATTTCCGTCGCGCCTTCGACGGTTTCGAGCCTGCCAGGATCGCCCGCTATACGCCGGCGAAACTCGAAAAGCTGATGGGCGATCCGGGCATCGTCCGCAACCGCCAGAAGATCGAGGGTTCGGTCTTGTCGGCGCGCGCATATCTCGCCATCGAGGAAAAGCAGGGCTTCGGCAATTTTCTCTGGAATTTTGTCGACGGCCGGCCTTTGCAGAACAATCTGCGCGACCTTAACGACATCGCCGCCGAAACCGCGCTGTCGCAAAAAATGTCGAAAGCCCTGAAGGGCGCGGGCTTCAAATTCTGCGGACCCACCATAGTCTACGCCTTCATGCAGGCGACGGGCCTCGTCAACGATCATCTCGTGGGCTGCCATTGCCACGAAAAATGCGCGCGCCTCGCCGAACCTCGCGCAGCTTCCGCCCGATCATGAGCGGCAAGGCGGCCAAGCCCGCGCGCGCCTGGCAGCGCATGTTGTCGGGCAGGCGTCTCGATCTGCTCGACCCCTCGCCGCTCGATGTCGAGATCGAGGATATTGCGCATGGCCTTGCGCGGGTTGCGCGCTGGAACGGCCAGACCACGGGCCCGCATATTTTTTCCGTGGCCCAGCATTCGCTGCTGGTCGAGCATATCGCGTCCGCGCTCGACATTGGCATAGGAGCGCGCGGCGCGCTGTTTGCGCTGCTGCACGATGCGCCCGAATATGTGATCGGCGACATGATCTCGCCGTTCAAGGCGGTGATCGGCGATTCCTACAAGGATGTGGAAAACCGTATTCTCGGCGCGATCCTCCTGCGCTTCGGCCTGCCTGCCAAACCGGGCGCGGGCTTGTCGAGGCTGGTGAAAAAGGCCGACCGCGCGTCGGCGTTCTTCGAGGCGACCGCACTTGCGGGTTTCGATCTTGCGGACGCGCGCGCAATATTCGGCCAGCCGGAATTTCGTCCGCGTGGCCTTGAGACGCTTCTTGCGCCAATATCCTCGCAGGAGGCCGAATCGCGTTTTCTCGCGCGGTTCCGCGCTATCGAACGGGAGTGCCGATGACGCGCGTAATCGTCTGCTCGCTCAGCCGCATCGACGAGATCGCCGCTGCAAGCGGCGCGCGCTCCATGGTCACGCTCATCAATGCCGGCACGCCCGTCCAGCGTCCGGCGGGCATCGCGCCCGAGCGCCATCTTTTCATCGGCATGTCCGATATAGCCGAGCCACTCGACGGCCATATCGCGCCGGGCGGAAACCATGTCGATCAATTGCTGGATTTTGCGCGCGCCTGGGACCGGCGCGCGCCGCTGCTCATCCATTGCTGGGCGGGCGTCTCGCGTTCGACGGCGGCGGCCTTCGTCTCCGCCTGCGCGCTCAATCCCGAGCGCGAAGAAGCCGAAATCGCCGCTGCAATTCGCGCAGCATCGCCCACGGCCACGCCCAATCCGCGTTTTGTGGCCATTGCCGACGAGCGCCTGAAACGGAGCGGCCGCATGATCGCCGCCGTCGAGGCGATCGGGCGTGGCGAGGATTGTTTCGAGGGCGTGCCCTTCGATTTGCCGCTTTCTTGAAGGCAGGCAGGCCGGCTTTGCGCGGGCGGCTTGCCGTCGAGCCCATGCGAATATCGGGAAAGGCGCGTCCGCGATGGCGCGAAGGCTGCGGGCCTGTTTTCGGGCTGCTTTATCAAAAGCTCGTCTTCGCCGGCCGGTCCGCTGCGGGCGACGATCCGCCGGACGTGGTATAAACTGACAGAAACCAGCGAGAATGAACCGTGACCGACGCCAAAGACGTTACCGCCAAAGACGCCGCCGCCAAAGGCATGGCGGCCAAGGACATTGCAACCATGCCATTCGAGCAGGCCATGAAGGGCCTTGAGGAAATCGTCGCCCGCCTGGAAAAGGGCGACATCGGGCTTGAGGATTCCATTGCCGCCTACGAGCGCGGCGAGGCGTTGAAAGAGCGCTGCGAGGCCTTGCTGGCGCTGGCGGAGACGCGAATCGAAAAGATACGCCTCGGCGCCGACGGCGCGCCTGCGGGCGCAGCGCCGCTGGACGTGGAGTGAAATTCATCTCGCGCTTGCAGGGCGCGGGATAAATCCCCAGATAAGCGTCAGGATTTGGCGCGGCGCCTGAGGGGCTGCGCCGTCAGGATAACCGACCCGGCGTTCTGGCCGTGCTTGCAAGGACACGGGCTGAAAGACACAGACGGAAAGACATGGGCGGAAAGACATGGGCGCGGCGCCTGAAGGGCCGCGCCGGAATGGGCTGATTGAATATGCGCAACCCCTACGAGATTCTGGGCGTTTCCAAAGGCGCGAACGCAAGCGAGGTCAAGAAGGCCTTTCGTACGCTCGCCAAGAAACACCATCCCGATCAGAACAAGAACGATCCGAAAGCGCAGGAGAACTTCGCCGAAATCAACACGGCTTACGAAATTCTCGGCGACACGGAAAAACGCGGCCAGTTCGACCGCGGCGAGATTGGCGCGGACGGCAAGCCCCGTGGCTTCGAGGGGTTCGGCGCGGGCGGCCCTGGCGGCTTCCGCCGGCAGGCGGGTCCGGGCGGCGGCGAGCATTTCGAGTTCAATTTCGGCGGCGGCGGCGGCGGTGGCGGCGGCTTCAGCGCCGGCGACATTTTTTCCGAGTTTTTCGGCGGCGGCCGTGGACGCGGCGGTCGGGCCGGACCTCCGCCGAAGGGCGAGGACTTCGCCGCAAGCGCGCTCGTGCCGCTCGCCGAAGTCGCGCGCGCTGGCAAGGTCAATGTCATCCTGCCCAACGGCCGCACTCTGGAAGTGAAGGTTCCGCGCGGGCTGGAGGACGGCCGGCAGATTCGCCTGCGCGGGCAGGGCCAGCCCAGCGCCTATGGCGGCGAACCGGGCGACGCCATCATCACCCTGCGCTATGCCCCCCATCCCCTGTTCAAGGTGGACGGGCGCGACCTCAGGATAGAACTGCCGGTGACGCTCTACGAGGCGACCCTGGGCGCCAAGGTCGATGCGCCGACGCTCGAAGGCAAGGTCGAATTGACCATTCCCGCGGGCTCCTCCTCGGGCCGTAAACTGCGCCTGCGCGGCAAGGGGCTGGAATCGGCGACGGGAACGCGCGGCGATCTCTATGTGACCTTGCAGATCGTTCTGCCGGAGACGCCCGATCCCGAGCTCGAAACGCTCATGCGCCGCTGGCGCGACCAGCGCGCCTACGATCCGCGCAAGAACCTCGGCTGAAAGTTTTCGCGCGTCACATTCTCGCGAAAATCGCGCAACGTGCTCTATTCCGGTGTTTTCACCGCATATCCTTGTCGCAAAAGTCTGCAACTTTTGCGGGATATGCTTTAACGCGGCGCTTCGAGTTCGCCCGCAAGCGCGGCGATCCGGCGTTCGGGCAAGGCGCCGGCGAGAGCATAACGGAACCCGCCGCGCGTCCATGAACGAACGAAAACCCCGACGTCGGCGTAATCGTCCGCGCCGCTCGCGCCGCGTTCGGCAAGAAGCGCGACGAATTCGCCCGAGGCCAGGCGATAGAGCAGGAAGGCTGCGTTTTGGCCCTGGCCGGGCAGCACGCGCCCGCCAATCAGCCGCGCGTCGGCAAGGGCGGGCGGGTTTTCCAGCCCGGTCCGCGCCTTCAGCCATTTCGTCAGGCCCGCCATGTCGCGCGCCTCGACCTCGACCGGATGAAGCGTGTCTTGCGCATAGGTCCGCCAGGCGGCGGCGGCGCGATGCGCGAAAATTTCGTCCGCCATGCGCGCCGTGGGATTTTCGTCGCGCGCGCGGCGCCCGGAATTGTCCGAAGCGGCGATGAGGCTTGCGAAAATCTGATTGGGGGCGCTCGTTCCGGCGGTCTTGAGATAGACCGTCGTCAGGAGGATCGCCGCCAGAGCGCCGGCCACAAAGGCCAGAATCAACGACAGGTTGCGCCGCCGCCGCCGGTTGGCGCGATAGGCCTCGATCGCCGGCGTGATCGGCAATTTCAACGGCGCATCGGATTCGGCCGCGCGAAACGCCAATGCGATCCGTTCACGCGCCAGCGGCGGGAAGGCGCGCTGGATCGCCTCGTTATGCGCGCGCCAGCCGTCGACGCGCTGACCGTCGCGCGGATGTTCGGCAAGCCAGACGGCGATCGCGAGCGCGCGCTCGTCGTTCAACTGGCCGTCGACAAAGGCATGAAGTTCGGCGTCGCTGACCCGGCTTGCGCGGGTCATTTCACCACTCGCAAATGGCCGCCGCGCGGCGCGGGACCGCCGTCTGCGTTCGCGCCGGCGCCGTCGAGCCGGGCGCGGGCGCGGATCAGGCGGGACAGCACGCTGGCGATGGGCAGATCGAGAATGCGCGCCGCCGCCTCGTAGCCATAGCCGGCCAGCGCGATCGTCAGCAGCGCCTCGCGCTCGTCGAGCGGCATGGCGGCTATCTGCCGGGAAATCTCGTGGTCGGGGCGTTCGCCTTGCTCCCGGCGCTCGCCTTGCGCGCCGCCCATATTGCGCGCGCCGCCTGTATTGTGCGCGCCGCCGGTATTTTCAGCCGCCTCGGGCGCGCGTTCGCGCACGCGCCGCCGGTTCAGCCGCACGATTTCGGCAAAAGCGCGTTCCCTGGGGGCGCCGGCGATCCGTTCTGCGCCGGCGATTCGCGTTGTCGCCGCCTGGACCATGGTCTCGGCCACGCGCGTCGAGAGCGGACCGGCCAGCGCCCGTGCGAACCGGCGAAGTTCGGACGCGATCTCCTGCGATCCGCCGGCGGAAGTCCCGGATTGCGGCGCAGCTTGCGGCGTGGATTTTCGTTCTTTGGACATGACGCGAGGGCCTGGGCGAGCTGGGGCTGAGCGCCGCGCTCGGCAACCTTTGGTTAAGGATAGGGCGGCGCGCGCGCCGGCGCCAGTTATTTCGCACCCGCCCCTGTGGGCAATTCGTCAGGCTGCAATTTGCTTGCCCAAGCGCGCTTGCGCGCGTCTCATAGTGCTTGCCCAAGCGCGCTTGCGCGCGTCTCATAGTGCTTGCCCAAGCGCGCTTGGGCGCGTCTCATAGTGCTTGCCCAAGCGCGCTTGCGCGCGTCTCATAGTGCTTGCCTAAGCGCGCTTGCGCGCGTCTCATGGGCGCTGGCGGCGGCGCGCGCTCTTGCGCTTGGCCACGCCACCCCTTAAACGGCGGGCATGATGGGCGTTGCCGCGCCCGCAATTTTTTCGGTCGGACAAGATGACCTCCCAAGCCACTTCGCAAACACCATCGTTCTCGGGCGTGCTCGCCGGCAAGCGCGGGCTTGTCATGGGGCTCGCCAATCAACGCTCCATTGCCTGGGGCATAGCAAAGGCCGCGCGCGACGCCGGCGCGGAACTCGCCTTCACCTATCAGGGCGAGGCGCTCGAAAGGCGCGTGCGTCCGCTTGCCCAGGAACTGGGCGGCCATGTCGTGGGCCAGTGCGACGTGACCGACGAGGCAAGCCTCGATGCGGTTTTCGCGGAAGTCGAAAAACTCTGGGACAAGCTCGATTTCGTTGTTCATTGCATTGCATTCGCCGACAAGGACGAATTGACCGGCCGTTACATCGACACGACCGCGAAGAACTTCAACACCTCGCTGTTTATCTCCTGCTATTCCTTCACGGCTATCGCGCAGCGCGCCGAGAAGCTGATGAGCGAGGGCGGCGCCATGCTGACGCTCACCTATTACGGCGCTGAAAAATGGATGCCCCATTACAACGTGATGGGCGTCGCCAAGGCCGCGCTGGAAGCCAGCGTGCGCTATCTTGCCGCCGACCTCGGCGAGCGGAACATTCGCGTCAACGCCATTTCGGCAGGCCCCATCAAGACGCTGGCCGCCTCCGGCATCGGCGACTTCCGCTACATCCTCAAGTGGAACGAATACAACGCCCCCATGCGCCGCACGGTCACGACCGAGGAAGTCGGCGAAAGCGCCGTCTACCTGCTCTCGCCCATGGCGCGCGGCGTGACCGGCGAAATTCTGCATGTGGACGCTGGCTACCACGTCGTCGGTATGAAAAACCCGACCGCCCCGGATATTTCCAAGGAATAGGGCGCAGCGGCCGGAAAAATTTCGCGAAACGTCCGGGAAAGTTTCGCCCGCCGCATCCGGGTCTCGGTCTGCGCTGCTGGCTGAACGGGCGATAAGCGCGGGATGGCATTGCGCGGGATGGCATTGCGCAGGATGACATGCGGAACTGCATGGATACCGGCGCGCGCCGGCCGGCAATACAAGGCGCCCTCTTGTGTAACCTTAAACCCCTCTTAACCCCGCCCGCCTAATGCTGCGTTTCGGAGCCATTTTGGTTCGCGAAATGTCAGAGTTGAGTACTTCCATGTTCGAGTTGCAATCCATTCTCTTGCAAACGATCGTCAACCGGCCGGACGCTGCGGAGATCAGGGCCTGCATTTGCCGCGAGATCGGCCTGGCTGCGGTCGCTGCGGAATTCGGCTTTAACCTTTCCGACTTCGAGCCGGCCGACCTGCCTTCGGCTGGCCGCAATGACGCCTGTTTTGCAGGCCAGGAAAGAGCCGCCTGAGATCGCCTCGGGCGAAGAGAGCCGCGCATCCGTCACGGAATCCGCCTGGCGGGCCGTGAATGGCGGTGCGGCGCGGAGCCCGTGATGTGATTACCCGTCGACTATTGTTGCAGGGCGCAGCCGGCCTGGTTCTGGGCTCGACCGCGCTTGCAAGCTATGCGGTCGCCGTCGAGCCGGGTTTCATGCTCGATGTCACGCGCTATGCGATTACGCCGCGCACCTGGCCGGCCGGGCTCGACCTGCGGGTCGCCATCATCGCCGACATTCACGCCTGCGAGCCCTGGATGCCGGCTTCGCGCATCCGCCTTATCGCGGAAGTCGCCAATTCTCTCAACCCCGACATTGTCGTTCTTCTGGGCGATTTCAACGGCGGCCATCGCATGGTCACCGGCCCGGTCATGCCGCAGCAATGGGGGGAGGCGCTTTCCGTGCTCGAAGCGCCGCTCGGCGTTCACGCCGTGCTCGGCAATCACGACTGGTGGCACGGTCCCTTGCCGCGCACGAGAGCCGACGGCGCCGAAAGCATCCGGCGCGCGCTCCGGCACATGAACGCCAGCGTGCTCGAAAACGATGCATTGCGGCTCAGGAAAGACGGCAAGCCCTTCTGGCTCGTCGGCCTTGGCGATCAGCTCGCCCATCGGCGCGGGCGCCGCAGGTTCCAGGGCGCAGACGACCTTGACGGGGCGCTCGGCCAGGTGACCGACGACGCCCCCATCGTGCTGCTGGCGCACGAGCCCTATATTTTTCACCGCGTGCCGGACCGCGTCGCCGTGACCTTGTGCGGCCACACTCACGGCGGCCAGGTCAATCTGCCGATCGCCGGGCCCTTTATCGCCAACAGGCGGTTCGGCCCCGATCTCGTCTACGGCCACACCATCTCGGGCGACCGTCACATCGTCATTTCCGCAGGCCTCGGCACGTCGATCCTGCCGGTGCGCTTCATGCGCCCGCCCGAAATCGTCGATCTCCGGATTTCCGGCCCGCCCGCCGTCACGGCCTGAGCCGCAAAGGTCCAAAACAAAAAAAACGCGGCCGAAGCCGCGCTTTGATTGCTGTTTTATGTTTTGATTGTTGTCTGCGTTTTTATAATTGGTTGTTTTTTGAGTGTTGTTCGGATTGTCGCGAACAATTCCGGCTGCGTCAGATGACGACGACCTTGGAATTGATCTTCACGCGATTGTAGAGGTCGATCACGTCGATATTGCGCATGCGGATGCACCCCGAGGACACGGACTGGCCGATCTTGTCTTCCTCGTTGGTGCCGTGGATGCGGTACAGCGTGTCTTTGTTGCCCTGATAGAGATAGAGAGCGCGCGCGCCGAGCGGGTTGTCCGCGCCGCCCGGCAGGCCGCCGGCGTCGACGACGGGCTTGAGATGCGGCCAGCGCGCGATCATGTCGGACGGCGGATGCCAGCGCGGCCATTCCTGGAGCGCGCCGATGCGCGCCGTGCCGGTCCAGCCGAAGGCCTCCGAGCCCGTCGCCACGCCGTAGCGGATGGCCTTGCGATGGGGCAGGACGAAATAGAGATATTTCGATTTGGTGTCGACCACGACCGTGCCCGGCGGCTGCCCCGTCGGATCGTCGACCTCGTAACGGTTGTAATTGGAATCGACCTCGTAATGCGGAACCATGGCGACGAGATCGGCGTCGCGGGTGGACAGCTTCGGATCGGGAACCCGCGCGTAATTGGCGTTGCAAGCGCTAAGCAACAGCGCAGCCGCGACGGCGGCGAAGGCGAGTCTCATCTGTTCCGTCCAGAATTTAAGTCAAAATGGGATTGAGGCCGATCAAAGCCTTTGAATATGGAATTACCATATTCGTCGACATGGTTGATAAAATCTTGCGCGGTCTCGCTGTCTGACGCAGGAAAGCGGCGCTATGTTGCCATTATGCGACAGTTTGCGCGCCGGGCAGGCAGGATGACGCACTGGACAGGACGGCGCGCTGACACGATGCTTCCGCTTTCGGCGGCTTTGCTCGGAGCGCCGCCGTCGCCGGCCGGGGGGACGGCGACAGGCCTTCGGGTGAAGTTCGGGCAAAACAATCGGAGTGAATTCTCGCTTGAGCACCTTGTTCGTTTCCCACCCCTCGTCGCTCCTGCATGACATGGGCCCCGACCATCCCGAACGTCCCGATCGCATTCGCGCCATCGAGCGGATTCTGGAAAACGAGCGTTTTCAGACCCTGTTGCGCGAACAGGCGCCCTATGGCGAGCGCGCGGCCATTCTGCGCGCCCATCCGGAAGCCTATGTGGCGGCGCTCGAGCGCGCGGCCCCCAGGGAGGGCCTGGTCCAGCTCGATGGCGACACCGCCATGTCGCCGGCCACGATCGACGCGGCCATGCACGGGATTGGCGGCGCCTGCATGGCGGTTGAGGAAGTGATGACGGGCCGCGTGTCCAATGCCTTCGTCGCCATGCGCCCGCCCGGCCATCACGCGGAACGCGCGACCCCCATGGGCTTCTGCTTTTTCAACAATGCGGCGGTCGCGGCCCGTCACGCACAAAAAACCTTCGGCGCCGAGCGCGTCGCGATCATGGATTTCGACGTCCACCACGGCAACGGCACGCAGGATATTTTCTGGGCGGACGAGACGGTCATGTACGCCTCAACCCACGAAATGCCGGCCTATCCGGGCACGGGCGCGGTCGGCGAGCGTGGCGAGCACGACAATATCGTCAACGCGCCGCTTCTGGCGGGGGCCGATTCGGATATGTTCCGCGAGGCGATGGAAATCGCGATATTGCCGCGTATAGAAGCCTTTTCGCCCGATCTCGTGATTATTTCGGCGGGCTTCGACGCCCACCGTCTCGATCCGCTCGCCAATCTCAAACTGGTCGAGGCCGATTTCGCCTGGGCGACGCGAAAACTCATGGAGATCGCCGACCGCAAGGCCAAAGGCCGCCTCGTCAGCCTGCTGGAGGGCGGCTATAGCCTTGAAGGATTGTCCCGCTCGGCCGCCGCCCATGTGATGACCTTGATGGG
>JBKDZW010000106.1:0-4993 GCA_047971685.1 Rhodoblastus sp. | reverse complement strand
TTACGTTGCGCTTTCATCTGCACCCTTCCGCAGTCGCCATGCGCGCCGGCGAGGATACGACCATCATGCTCGAATTGTCCGATGGCGAGCGCTGGATGTTCGACGCCGGCGGTCTGGCGGTCGGCGTGGAGGAAAGCGTCTTTTTCGCAAGCCCGGACGGCGCGCGCGCCTGCCAGCAGATTGTGGTGAGCGGCGCGGCCGACGCCACGGTCGAGGTGCAATGGGCTTTTTCGCGAGTCTAGCCTCGCCGTCAGAGAGCAGGCAAAGGACCGGGCAAGAGGCCGGTTTTGCCTGGATTCGACGACGGGCGATCTGGTGGAGCTGAGGGGATTCGAACCCCTGACCTCTGCAGTGCGATTGCAGCGCTCTCCCATCTGAGCTACAGCCCCGCTCCGGCGCGCTGTCTAGGACGGGTGACGCCCTTCTGTCAATTGTCGATGACGCATTGATTCGCGGACGACCGTTGCGGCCATACGCATTGAAGGATCGGCGCGCCGAATATATGTATGCGGTCGACACTGGGGATGATGACACGATGGCGGCGCCGCTTCTCAATCTGCTTCTGACGATCATCAATATTTACTGGTGGGTGATTATCGCGATGGCGGTCATGTCCTGGCTGGTCGCCTTCCAGGTCGTCGATACGCGCAACCAGTTCGTGCAATCGGCCTGGCGCGCGCTCGATGCGATGACCGAGCCGGTGCTGCGCCCGATCCGACGATTCGTGCCGGCGCTGGGCGGGCTCGACATTTCGCCCGTCATCCTGCTGCTCGCCCTGTCGTTCTTGCAGGACGTGATCCGCTCCAACGCTCATCTTGTCGTCGGCTGAGGCGCGCCCCTGGCGGGCGACGGCGCAGGGCCTGACGATTTTCGCGCGCCTGACGCCCAAGGGCGGGCGCGACGCCATAGACGGAATTGCGATCCTGAGCGACGGGCGGCCGGTGCTGAAAGCGCGCGTGCGCGCGGCCCCCGAGGACGGCAAGGCCAATGCGGCGCTGGTCGAGCTTCTGGCCAGGGCGCTTGGCGTTCCGCGCTCCAGTCTGCGATTGACGGCGGGGCAGACCTCGCGCGTCAAGACGGTCGAGATAGAAGGCGAGGCGCAAAAGCTCGCCGAAGCGCTCGAAGCGCTGTGCGGATGAGAGGCGGCTTTTCGTCCCCGCAAAACCGATTTAGGACATGACGCATCGAGCGGAGCCGACATGAGCAAGACCAATTCAGGCAATTTCTTCGAGGATTTCAGGATCGGCCAGACGATCCGCCATGCGACGCCGCGCACGGTGACGGAGGGCGACGCAGCGCTCTATACCGCGCTCTACGGCGGACGTTTCGCCGTGCAATCCTCGAGCGCCTTCGCCAGACAGATCGGCTACAAGCGCGCGCCCATCGACGATCTTTTGGTCTTTCACATCGTCTTCGGCAAGACCGTGCCGGATATTTCGCTGAACGCGGTCGCCAATCTGGGTTACGCCGCCTGCCGGTTTCTGGCGCCGGTCTATCCCGGCGACACGCTGTCCTCTGTCTCCGAAATCATCGGCCTCAAGGAAAATTCCAATCGGCAGACCGGCGTCGTCTATGTGCGCTCGCGCGGCTACAACCAGAATGGCGACGTGGTTCTCGACTATGTGCGCTGGGTGATGGTGCGTAAACGCAACCCCGACGCCGCAATCGAGCAGGAGCATGTGCCGGAACTGCCGAAGGCCCTGCCGGCCGATGCGCTCGGCGACGCCTGCCCCGAAATCTCGGTCAGGGATTACGACTTTGCTCTCGCGGGGCAGCCGCACCGCTGGGGCGATTATCGGGTGAGCGAAAAAATCGACCATGTCGACGGCATGACGGTCGAGGAAGCCGAGCACATGATCGCCACGCGCCTCTACCAGAACACGGCCAAGGTGCATTTCAACCAGTTCACCGAGGGGCAGGGCCGTTTCGGGCGCCGTCTCATCTATGGCGGCCATGTGATCTCGCTGGCGCGCGCGCTCTCCTTCAACGGCCTTGCAAACGCCTTCCATATTGCAGCCATCAACGGCGGCCGCCATGTCGCGCCGTTGTTTGCCGGCCTGACCGTGCACGCATGGACGCAGGTGCTGGAAACAGCCGGAATTCCGGGCCGCGACGATGTTGGCGCGCTGCGCCTGCGCACGATCGCGACCAAGGACAGGGCTTGCGGCGATTATCCGCTCACGCAGGATGGATCGAAGGATTACGATGCGAGCGTGATTCTGGATCTCGATTATTGGGCGCTCGCGCCGCGGTGAGGCGCGCGCCCTGCGCCGGGATTATCTGTCTGGATCAGCGCAGATAGGTTGCAGACGATCGGGAGCGAAACCGCTGCTTACCGCCCCGCGATCTGCACGCGCTTTTCCTTGCGCGGCGGCGCCATTGGCTTGGCCGGCGCGCGCTTGGCCTGTGACGGCGGCGCCGTGTTTTCGTCGAACAGTTCGGCGAGTTTTTCCGTCATCGCGCCGCCGAGTTCCTCGGCATCGACGATCGTAACCGCGCGCTTGTAATAGCGCGTCACGTCATGGCCGATGCCGATGGCGATGAGTTCGACCGGCGAGCGGTTTTCGATTTCATCGATGATGTAGCGCAGGTGGCGTTCGAGATAATTGCCGGGATTGACCGAGAGTGTGGAATCGTCGACCGGCGCGCCGTCCGAAATCATCATGAGACTGCGCCGCTGCTCGGGCCGGTGCGCGAGGCGGCGGTGCGCCCAGTCCAGCGCCTCGCCGTCGATGTTTTCCTTCAAGAGGCCCTCGCGCATCATCAGGCCGAGATTTTTCCGCGCGCGCCGCCAGGGTGCGTCGGCCGCCTTGTAGACGATGTGGCGCAAGTCGTTGAGGCGGCCGGGATTGGCGGGTTTTCCGGCCTGCAACCAGGATTCGCGCGATTGCCCGCCTTTCCAGGCGCGGGTGGTGAAGCCGAGAATTTCGACCTTCACGCCACAACGCTCCAGCGTTCGCGCCAATATGTCGGCGCAGGTGGCGGCCACCGTAATCGGTCTGCCGCGCATGGAGCCGGAATTGTCGAGCAGCAGGGTGACGATCGTGTCGCGGAAATTGGTGTCCTTCTCGTGCTTGAAGGACAGGGGCTGCTGCGGGTCGATGATGATGCGCGGCAGGCGCGCGGAATCGAGCACGCCTTCCTCGAGATCGAATTCCCAGGCGCGGTTCTGCTGCGCCATCAGGCGGCGTTGCAGGCGATTGGCGAGGCGCCCGACGACGCTGGAAAGCGTCGACAATTGCTTGTCGAGATAGGCGCGCAGACGCTCCAGCTCCTCGGCGTCGCAAAGCTCTTCGGCGTGGATGATCTCGTCGAACTTGTGGGTGAAGGCCTTGTAATCGGGCCCGCGCTTGTCGGCGCCGTGCGGCGGGGGGCGGCGCGATTCGGCGGCGTCGTCGGCCTCGCCGGCCTCGGCTTCCTCGGGAAATTCGCCGGTGGGGGCGTCGGCCGCATCGGTTTCGCCGTCTTCCATCTCGTCGTCGGAATCGGCGGATTCGTCGAGTTGCATGGCCTCGCCGCGCGCGTCCTCCTCGTCGCCCTTGTCTTCCTCGTTCTCGCTATTGTCGGAATCGTCCTTGGAATCTTCTTCGCTTTCCTCGGCGTCGGCGGAAGAATCGTCGGCCATGTCGAGTGCGCTGAGAACGGACTGGACCAGCTTGCCGAAGGCGCGTTGATCCTCGATCGAGCCTGAGAGACGGTCGAGTTCGGCGCCTGCGCGCTCCTCGATGAACGGCCGCCAGAGATCGACCACGCCTTGCGCATTTTTCGGCGCGGAGACGCCGGTCAGGCGTTCGCGCACCATGAGAGCCAGCGCATCTTCGAGCGGCGCATCGGCGCGATTGTCGACTTCGGTGAAATTGCCGCGGCTGTAGCGGTCTTCGAGCATGGCGCCGAGATTGGCGGCCACGCCCTCCATGCGCCGCGCGCCGATGGATTCGACGCGCGCCTGCTCGACCGCCTCGAACACGTTTCGGGCGGCCGGGCCCTGCGGCGTCAGGCGGCGGTGGATTTTCTCGTCATGACAGGCAAGCCGCAGCGCCAGGGAGTCGGAATGGCCGCGCAGGATCGCCGCATCGCGCGGGGAAAGTTTGCGCGGCGGTTCGGGCAGGCGCGCCTTGGCGTTCTCGCCGGCGCCCGTGACGCCGGGGCGGTCGGCGGAATAGGCGACCTCAAGGCCCGGCGTCTGCGACATCGCGCGCATGCATGAAGCCACCGCCCGTTTGAACGGTTCCTGCGGCGCCTCCCTGGGCGAGGCGGGTTTGCGGTTTGAGGTCATTTTCGCCTGTGCCGGATTCGCCTGTGTCGGAGACGGGCAACGCGCCGATCCGCGCGCGGCGCCGTCAAATATTCCTCACGTCCAATTCGTCCTGACGTGCGGACATGGCCTGCAATGGGACTATGAGCGCCATCTCAGGTCATCACCACATTCACCGCGCTTTCCGGCAAATCCTTGCCGAAGCAGCGCTGGTAGAATTCGGCGACCAGCGGGCGTTCCAATTCGTCGCATTTGTTGAGGAAGGTCAGCCGGAAGGCAAAGCCGATATCGCCGAAGATTTCGGCGTTCTCGGCCCAGGTGATGACCGTGCGCGGGCTCATCACGGTCGAGAGATCGCCGGCCATGAAGGCGTTGCGGGTGAGGTCGGCCACGCGCACCATCTTGGAGATCGTGTCCTTGCCTTCCTTGGTCTTGTCGTAGGATTTCACCTTGGCGCGCACGATGTCGGCTTCCTTGTCGTGCGGTAGATAATTGAGGACGCAGACGATCGACCAGCGATCCATCTGTCCCTGATTGATCTGCTGCGTGCCGTGGTAGAGGCCCGATGTGTCGCCGAGGCCGACCGTGTTGGCGGTGGCGAACAGGCGGAAGGCCGGATGCGGACGGATGACGCGGCTCTGGTCGAGCAGCGTCAGGCGGCCCGACGATTCCAGCACGCGTTGGATGACGAACATCACGTCCGGGCGGCCGGCATCGTACTCGTCGAAGCAGAGCGCG
>JBKDZW010000105.1:0-7659 GCA_047971685.1 Rhodoblastus sp. | reverse complement strand
GGCTGACGTAACCGATCGTCGAGTGACGACGGACGGTGTTGTAGAAGCGCTCGATGTAATCGAACAGGTCGGCCCTGGCGTCGTCGCGCGTTCTGTAGACCTTCTTGCCGATGCGCCCGGTTTTCAGCGACGAGAAGAAGCTCTCCATCGCCGCATTGTCCCAGACGTTGCCTGACCGGCTCATCGAGCAGATGACGCCATTGTCGGCCATCAGCCGCTGGAACTGATCGCTGCTGTATTGCGAGCCGCGGTCGGAGTGGTGCAGCAGCGCATCCGGTGTTAGCCCGGCGAAGTTTCGCCGAACCCAATTCTTGCTATGTCTTTGATTTTATTGGCGCACCCGACAGGAGTCGAACCTGTGACCTCTGCCTTCGGAGGGCAGCGCTCTATCCAGCTGAGCTACGGGTGCTTGGCCGAAGCGGCGGGCTTTGTGTAGCCGATCGGCGCACGGGCGGCAATTGCTCAGCGCGGCGGCCTGCGATTTGCACAGATGTCGATCTGCCCCCGCGCCTGCGCCGCAGGCGGGCGGACATGCGCCGCTATGGAACAGGCATGACGCAATTTAACGTCAACCAAGACGCCGCCCGCCAAAACACCACCCGTCAAGGACGCATTCGTCAAGACCGCGTTTGCCAAGACCGCGCTCATCAAGCCGCAGCAACCATCCCGGCCGCGATGATCGCGCGCGGGCTTCTGATCGCGCTGGCCTTTCCTTCGGTCGCGGCGCTCGCCTTCAAGGGCGGCGCGCGCGGCGCGACCGCGCTCTCCATTCTGGCCGACATTATCACCCTGCCCGCTTTCTTTGCGGTTGCGGGCTGGCTGCTGGCCGGCGCGGTCGTGCGCGCCAAAACGCCCGGATTTTCACGCGCGATTGTGCCGGCGGCGGTTTGCGGTCTGGCCGGCGCTTTCATTGCGGCGGCCTTCGCGCCGCTCGCCGGGCTCGGCTGGCGCGACGGGCTTGCTCTGGCCTCGCCTGCCTGGAGCATGGCGCTTCTGACCGCCATCTATGCGCTGGCCGCCCGTTTCAGCCGCAACTCCCTTGCCGGCTGTCTCGCGCTTGCCCTGGGGCTCCACGTCGCCGGCGTCATCCTCGGCAAACCGGCGCTCGCCCATTTCATCTTTTTCGTCGCCGGCCTCTGGCTTGCCGCTCACCAGACGCAATTTTCCGGCCTGGTCGACGAGGAGCCGGAGTTTTCGGCCGCCAGCGCGCCGTTCGTGGCGACGCTCGCGGTCGCGGTGGCGATCCGGTTTTCGCAGGGCGGCCTGACTCCGTCGATTGCCGCAGTCGGGCCGATTGCGCTTGCGCTGGGGCTTGCGGGCGGACCGGCGACGCTTGCCTGCGCGCGCGCGCTTCAGCATTCCGCTGTCGGCCAAATCTTTGGCCGGCTCGGCCGCGCCGCGCCCGCGCTTGCGCTGCTCTGGATTCCCCTGTTTTCCGCATTGATGGCGACGGCAGGGCGCGGCGCGCCGCCGTCCGTCGCCAGCGCCTGCCTGATGGCGCTCTCTAGCCTGCTCATTCTGGTCCTTGCCGCCGACGTGGCGCTGGAAATTCTGGAAAAATCCGGCATAGACGGGTCTTGGGCCTCGACCCGGACAATGGCGCACCGCTAAACCGCTCACACTTTTCCTGAACGCGCTCTTGTTTGCGCGCGTTCGGACGGAAAACCGCTCACACTTTTCCTGAACGCGCTCTTGTTTGACGCGCGTTCGGACGGAAAACCGCTCACACTTTTCCTGAACGCGCTTTACCCTGCCGCCATGAGTTCCATCCAACGCCCCGTCGCAGCCGGCGACCAGGTCTTTCTGGTCGACGGTTCCTCCTTCGTGTTCCGCGCCTATTTCCAGTCGATCAAGCAGGACCGGAAATATAATTACCGCTCGGACAGTCTGCCGACCGGCGCCGTTCGCCTGTTTTGCAACAAGATGCTGCAATTCGTGCGCGACGGCGCCATTGGCGTGAAGCCGACGCATCTGGCGATCATCTTCGACAAGTCGGAAAACTCGTTCCGAAAGGAACTTTATCCGCAATACAAAGCCAATCGCTCCGATCCGCCGGAAGACCTCGTCCCCCAGTTTCCGCTGATGCGCGAGGCGGTGCGCGCCTTCGGCATGATCCCGATCGAGCAGGATACATACGAGGCCGACGACCTGATCGCGACCTACGCCCGTCAGGCCGAAGCCAAGGGCGCGGACGTGCTCGTCATTTCCGCCGACAAGGATCTCATGCAATTGATCGGGCCGAGGGTCGCCATGTACGACCCCGCGTCAGGCGCGCGCGAGGAGCGGCGGATTGGCCCGGCGGAGGTTCAGGATTATTTCGGCGTCGGGCCGGACAGGGTTGTCGACGTGCAGGCGCTGGCGGGCGATTCCACCGACAATGTGCCGGGCGCGCGCGGCATCGGCGTGAAGACCGCCGCCCAGCTCATCAACGAATATGGCTCGCTCGACGAATTGCTCGCGCGCGCCGGCGAGATCAAACAGCCCAAGCGGCGCGAGACGCTGACCGACCCTCAAAGCGTGGAATTGATCCGCCTGTCCAGGGAATTGGTGAAGCTCGTATCCGACGCGCCGCTCGATACGAGACTGGACGATCTCGGCCTTGCCGAACCCGACGCCAGGCGCCTCGTCGGTTTTCTCAAGGCGATGGAGTTCACCACGGTCACCCGCCGCGTTGCGGAATTGTTTGAACTCGACGCCAATGAAATAGAGCCGCAGGCCGACCTTCTGGGCGCCGGCGGCTGGCGCGGCCGCAATGGCGAGGTTCTGGCCGGAAGCGGGCCGGCGAAGACCGCCGCGCCGGAACCGGCGCCCAAAGCCCCATCGCCCGCGCAGCCCGCCGCCGGCAGGCAGACGACGGATGGCGTGCGTGAAAATGGCGACGGGTTCGCGCCCGCAGCGCTCGCAGCCGTACGCGCGGCGCAGGCGAAGGGAAGCGCAATTGACCGGGCAGCCTATGTCACGATTGAAGATATCGCGACGCTCGACCGCTGGCTTGCGCAAGCGCGCGACATTGGCGCGATGGCTGTCGACACGGAGACATCCTCGCTCGATGCGATGCAGGCCGATCTGATCGGCGTTTCGCTGGCGCTGGCGCCGGGCAAGGCCGCCTATGTTCCAATCGGCCATGTCAAAGGCGCCTCGGACGATCTGTTTGCGGAACAGGGCCTCGTGTCGGGCCAATTGCGCGAAGAAGACGTGATCGCACGTCTGAAGCCGCTGCTGGAGGCGCCCGATGTTCTCAAAATCGCCCAGAACGCGAAATACGACTGGCTGATTTTCGCGCAACGCGACATCGACATGGCGCCCGTCGCCGACACGATGCTGGCCTCCTATGTGCTCGATGCCGGCCTCAATGGCCACGGCATGGACGAATTGTCGGAAAAACATCTCGGCCACACGCCCATTCCCTTCAAGGAGGTGGCGGGACAGGGCAAGAGCTTCATCGGTTTTGCGCGCGTCGCCATCGACAAGGCGACCGAATATGCAGCCGAGGATTCCGATGTGACATTGCGCCTGTGGCGCATGCTGAGCCCCCGCCTGCCGGCCGAATCCATGAGTTCCGTCTACGAGACGCTGGAACGCCCGATGGTTGGCGTTCTCGGGCGTATGGAGCGACGCGGAATTTCCATCGACCGCCAGATTCTTTCGCGCCTGTCGGGTGAGTTCGCGCAGGACATGGGCCGACTCGAAGCCGCAATATACGAACTTGCGGGCGAAAATTTCAACATCGGATCGCCAAAACAGATCGGCGACATTCTCTTTGGCAAGATGGGTCTGCCCGGCGCCAAGAAGACGGCGACCGGCGCATGGTCGACGGCGGCCGGCGTCCTTGAGGATCTCGCCGAAGAAGGCCACGAACTGCCGCAGCGCATTCTCGACTGGCGGCAATTGGCGAAGCTGAAATCGACCTATACCGACGCCTTGCCGAACTACGTCAATCAGGAGACGAACCGCATTCACACGTCCTATGCGCTGGCGGCCACGACCACGGGGCGGCTTTCGTCGTCCGAGCCCAATCTGCAAAACATTCCCGTGCGCAACGAGGCGGGCCGCAAGATCAGGAAGGCTTTTGTCGCAACGGCTGGAAACAAGCTGATTTCGGCCGATTATTCGCAGATAGAACTGCGTCTTCTCGCCGAGATCGCCGACATCGCGCAATTGAAAAGAGCTTTTGCGGAAGGGCTCGACATTCATGCAGCCACCGCATCGGAAATTTTTGGCGTAGCCGTAAAGGACATGCCATCCGAAATCCGTCGGCGCGCGAAAGCGATCAATTTCGGCATCGTCTATGGCATTTCGGCCTTCGGCCTCGCCAACCAGCTCGGCATTCCGCGCGAAGAAGCCGGCGCTTACATCAAGAAATATTTCGAGCGCTTCCCCGGCATTCGCGACTATATGGAACGCACCAAAAAAACATGCCGCGAACAGGGTTATGTGACGACCATGTTCGGCCGCAAATGCCATTATCCGCGCATAAGCTCATCCAACCCGTCGGAACGCGCTTTCAACGAGCGCGCGGCGATCAACGCGCCGTTGCAGGGCACGGCCGCCGACATCAACCGCCGCGCGATGATCCGCATGGACGATGCGCTGGCGGACGCAGGACTGTCGGCGCAGATGCTGTTGCAGGTTCACGACGAACTTGTTTTCGAGGCGCCGGTCGGCGAAGTGGACAAGACGATCGAAATCGTGCGCCGCGTGATGGTCGAGGCGCCGGAGCCGGCCGTGAGGCTATCGGCGCCGCTGGTGGTCGATGTGCGCGCGGCGCAGAACTGGGACGAGGCGCATTGAGGCGGAAAGACGCGGCTCCATTGCCGCCAGCGCCTGCTCACCCCCCCAGATTGAACGCCGCCAGCGCCGCCATATTGACGATTTCGGTATCCTTGGAGCCGAGCTGAACGATCTGCACGGCGCGGTCGAGGCCGACGATCATCGGACCGACCACTGTCGCGCCGCCAAGCTCCTGCAACATTTTCGAGGAGATGGACGCCGAGTGGAACGCCGGCATGACCAGCACGTTGGCCGGGCCCTTGAGACGGCAGAAGGGATAGGGGCCGCGCAGTTCGGGATTGAGCGCAATGTCGGCCGCCACTTCGCCGTCATAGACGAAGTCGAGATATTCGCTGTCGAGAATGCGCACGGCCTCCTGCACGCGGCCCGAGCGCTCGCCCGGCGGCTGGCCGAACGTGGCAAAGGACAGGAGCGCCACGCAGGGCTCGAAGCCGAGACGGCGCGCAACGCCCGCCGCTCCCTTGGTGATCTCGGCTATCTCTATGGCGTTGGGCAATTCGGTAATGGCGGTGTCGGCCATCAGCACGGGCTGGCCTCGCGAAAGAATGAGCGAGACGCCCATCACGCGATGGCCGGGCTTCGGGTCGATGACGCGGCGCACTTCTTCGAGCGCGATCGAGAAATTGCGGGTGACGCCGGTCACCATGGCGTCGGCGTCGCCGCGCGCGACCATGGCGGCGGCGAAATAATTGCGGTCCTGATTGATAAAACGCTGGCAGTCGCGAAACAGGAAACCCTTGCGTTGCAAGCGCTCGTACAGGAATTGCGCATAATCGGCGTTGCGATGCGAGGTCCGCGCATTGTGGATCTCGATATTGTCGTTGAGCTCCAGGCCATTGGCCCTGGCGGTCGCCTGGATGAGATCCTCGCGCCCCACCAGCATCGCCCGGCCAAGCCCCTGATTGACGAAGGAGACGGCGGCGCGGATGACCTGCTCCTCCTCGCCCTCGGCGAAGACGACGCGCTTGGGATTGCGACGCACGCGGTCGAAAATGCCCTGCAAGGCGCCGGCGATGGGGTCGCGGCGCGCCGAAAGCTGCTGCTTGTAGGCATGGAAATCGACAATCGGCTTGCCGGCGACGCCGGAATCCATGGCCGCCTTGGCGACGGCGGCCGGCACGATGGAAATCAGGCGCGGATCGAAGGGGGCGGGAATGATGTATTCGCGCCCGAAACGCGGACGCGCGCCCTGATAGGCGGCAGCCACATCGTCGGGCACGTCCTCGCGCGCGAGTTCGGCCAAGGCCTGCGCTGCGGCGATCTTCATCTCCATGTTGATCGTCTTGGCGCGCACGTCGAGCGCGCCGCGGAAAATATAGGGAAAGCCCAGGACATTGTTGACCTGGTTGGGATAGTCCGAACGCCCCGTGGCGATGATCGCATCCGGGCGCACGGCAAGCGCGTCTTCCGGCGTGATCTCGGGGTCCGGGTTCGCCATCGCGAAAATAATGGGATCGGGGGCCATGGTGGAAACCATGTCCGGCGTCAGCGCGCCCTTGGCCGACAGGCCGAAGAAAATGTCCGCGTCCTTCACCGCTTCCGCCAGCGTGCGGCGCTCGGTCTGGACGGCGTAGGTCGCCTTCCACTGGTTCATGCCCTCGGTGCGGCCGCGATAGACCACGCCCTTGGTGTCGACGAGCGTGATGTTTTCCTGCGGCATGCCCATGGCGCGCAGGAGATCGAGACAGGCGATGCCGGCAGCGCCCGCGCCGTTGCAGACAAGCCGCACGTCCTTGATGTCGCGCCCGGTCAGGTCCATCGCATTGATCATGCCCGCGCAGGCGATGATGGCCGTGCCGTGCTGGTCGTCGTGGAAGACGGGGATGTCCATCAGTTCGCGCAGGCGTTCCTCGATGATGAAGCACTCGGGCGCCTTGATGTCCTCGAGATTGATGCCGCCGAACGAGGGTCCGAGATAGCGGACCGCGGCGACGAACTCCTCCGGGTCTTCGGTCTCGACCTCGAGGTCGATCGAATCGACGTCGGCGAACCGCTTGAACAGGACAGATTTGCCCTCCATCACCGGCTTGGAGGCCATGGCGCCGAGATTGCCGAGGCCGAGAATGGCCGTTCCATTGGTGATGACGGCGACCAGATTGCCCTTGACCGTGTAGTCGTAGGCGCGCGAGGGATCCTCGGCGATGGCCAGAACCGGCACGGCCACGCCCGGCGAATAGGCCAGCGAGAGATCGCGCTGGGTCGCCATGGGCTTGGTCGGGATGATCTCCAGTTTGCCCGGCCGTCCCTGCGAATGGAACAGCAGGGCTTCGCGGTCGGTGAACGTCGGGCGGTTCGGCGGCGTGGTCTTCTGATCGGACATTTTTGGCTCGGACAGGCGGGTTTCCGCGGGAGCGCGGACCATAAACGCCGCACTCCCGCGCTACAAGGCGGGGAGCGCCGTCCGATGGTCTTAAGGGTTAAGGCGGCAGGGTTCAGGGGCGACCCGGACCGTCCAGCAGCCGTTGCATGAAGACGAGATCGAGCCAGCGACCGAATTTCGAGCCGACTTGCGGCAGCCTGCCGGTCTCGACGAATCCCAGGCTCGCGTGCAGGCGGATCGAAGCCGTGTTTCCGGCCTCGATGCCGGCGACCATCACGTGAAATCCGGCGCTCTGCGCGCGCGCGATCAGCGCCTGCATCAGCGCCCGGCCGGTCCCGCGCCTGTGCGCCGTCGCGGCCACGTAGATCGAATTCTCCACCGTGAACCGGTAGCCCGCGAAGGCGCGGAAGGGCGCGTAGGCGGCATAACCGTCGATCTGCCCGCCGGCTTGCGCGATCAGCACCGCAAATCCTGCGGCCTGCCGTTCGGCGAGCCAGGCGGCCCGGTTGGCGGCGTCCACCTCGACGTCGTTCCAGATCGCCGTCGTT
>JBKDZW010000104.1:0-14999 GCA_047971685.1 Rhodoblastus sp. | reverse complement strand
GCGGGACTGTGCGTCGCGCAGCGTCGTCAGCACCTTCGGGTCGAGCACGGTGCGAAGCTTCTCGGCGTCGCCTTCACCGGCCTTGAGGTGATCTTCGCCGATCAGCCACTCGCCGAGGGTCTTCGTCATCCTCCCGTGCAGCGTGTGCATCGAAACATCGAACCAGGCCTCGAGCGAGGCCTCGTCTTCGCCCTTCGCTGTGATGGAAATGTTGGTGACGACGCCAACTGTAAGTGGTCTGGAGGCGGAAGCGATTGCCACGCCCTCGCCGTCGATCAGTTCTATGGTCACCCTACCCGGCCAGGTTTCGATCTCGAATGCGACGATGGTGGTGGCCTGGCCTGCGTCCAACATAACCTCTTGAACGCCGCCCGCCGCATTTCTCAGACCGAACGTCAGGTTTTTCGTTATTTCGGAAAGTCGGAGAGCGCGCCCGCTGAACAGGAGACCCGAGTTTTCCGGCATCTCCGATAGATGCGTCGCGAAATCGCGGAAGCTCTCCGGCACACCGTCATCGTGCGATGCCACGGGCCGTGCCGGTGTTGATTTCCGCTGAGATTTGACCCGGCAGGACGAGTTTTTCCACTGAGAGTTGACCCATGTTCGAACCTTTTCCCCACGGGCATCGCGGGGGAACGCGGAGTGATCGACATGGAGTTATTGAGCGTGATCCGACGCTGGCGATACCGGCAGCATTTTTCGATCCGGGAGATCGCGCGGCGCACGGGATTGTCGCGGAACACGGTGCGCAAATATCTGCGCGCGGACAGCGTCGAGCCGAAGTTCCAGGTTCCGGACCGACCGAGCAAGCTCGACCCCTATGCGGATCGACTGTCGCATATGCTGCGGCAGGAGGCGGCGAAGCCGCGCAAGCAGAAGCGGACGATCAAACAATTGCACGGCGATCTGGTCGCTCTGGGCTATGACGGCTCCTACAATCGCGTGGCGGCGTTTGCGCGCGACTGGAAGGCGGCGCGGCATCGAGAGCAACAAACCTGCGGCCGGGGCGCCTTTGTGCCGCTGACGTTCATGCCCGGCGAGGCGTTCCAGTTCGACTGGTCGGAAGACTGGGCGATCATTGCGGGCGAACGCACCAAATTGCAGGTCGCGCACGTCAAGCTGTCATACAGCCGCGCCTTCATTCTGCGCGCCTACCCCCAGCAGACGCACGAAATGCTGTTCGACGCCCACAACCACGCCTTCCGCGTTCTGGGCGGGGCGCCGCGGCGTGGCATCTACGACAACATGCGCGCTGCGGTCGACAAGATCGGCCGCGGCAAGGAGCGCAAGGTCAACGCACGCTTCTCGGCGATGGTCAGCCACTTCCTGTTCGAGGCCGAGTTCTGCAATCCGGCCTCCGGCTGGGAGAAGGGGCAGATCGAGAAGAACGTCCAGGATGCCCGTCACCGGCTCTGGCAGCCGACGCCGAAGTTCCCGTCCCTGGCGGCGCTGAACGACTGGCTCGAGACGCGATGCCGGGCGCTGTGGGCCGAGATTGCCCACGGCTCGCAGCCGGGTACGGTCGCCGACGCCTGGCGCGAGGAAGCGCCGCACTTGATGCATCCGCCTCGTCCGTTCGACGGCTTCATCGAATACGCCAAGCGCGTCTCGCCAACTTGCCTCATTCACCTGGAGCGCAATCGCTACAGCGTGCCGGCGTCCTTCGCCAATCGGCCAGTCAGCGTGCGGGTGTACCCTGAGCGCATCGTCGTCGCCGCCGAGGGGCGGATCGTTTGCGAGCACGCCCGAGTGTTTGCCCGTTCCCATGACCGCACGAAGAGCGTGACGGTCTATGACTGGCGACATTATCTGGCGGTCATCCAGCGCAAGCCCGGCGCGCTGCGCAACGGCGCGCCCTTCGCCGAAATGCCGCCGGCCTTCCGGACGCTGCAACAGCGTATGTTGAAGACGCCTGGCGGCGATCGCGAAATGGTCGAGATCCTGGCTCTGGTCCTCCAGCACGACGAACAGGCCGTGCTCGCCGCCGTCGAACTGGCGCTGGAATCTGGCGCGCCGACCAAGACGCACATTCTGAACATCCTGCACCGGTTGGTTGACGGCAAGCCGATCGACGCGCCGCCGGTGGCGCCGCCCAACGCCCTGACGTTGACCACGGAACCGCAGGCAAACGTCGAGCGCTATGACGCGCTGCGCGGAAATCGGGAGGCGCGCCATGCGTCATAATCCCGCCGCCGGCGCCATCGTCATCATGCTGCGCACCCTCAAGATGCATGGCATGGCCCAGGCCGTGGGCGAGCTGACCGAGCAAGGCTCTCCGGCCTTCGAGACGGCGCTTCCGATCCTGTCGCAATTGCTGAAAGCGGAAACGGCCGACCGGGAGGTCAGATCGACCGCCTATCAGCTCAAGGCGGCGCGCTTCCCGAACTATCGCGACCTCGCCGGCTTCGACTTCGCCAGCAGCGAGGTCAACGAGGCGCTGGTGCGCCAGCTCCATCGCTGCGAGTTCCTGGAGGACGCTCACAACACCGTCCTGGTCGGCGGGCCCGGCACGGGTAAAACGCATCTGGCCACGGCGCTCGGCGTCCAGGCGATCGAACACCACCGCAAGCGCGTCCGGTTCTTCTCTACCGTCGAACTCGTCAACGCGCTCGAACAGGAAAAAGTCCAGGGAAAGTCCGGGCAGATAGCCGCTCGGCTCGCCCATTCCGATCTCGTCATCCTCGACGAGCTTGGCTACCTGCCGTTCAGCACGTCCGGGGGAGCCTTGCTGTTCCATCTGTTGAGCAAACTCTATGAGCGCACCAGCGTCATCATCACCACGAACCTCAGCTTCAGCGAATGGGCTTCCGTGTTCGGCGATCCGAAGATGACGACCGCGCTCCTCGACCGGCTCACGCATCGTTGTCACATCCTCGAAACCGGGAACGACAGCTTCCGCTTCAAGAACAGCTCGGCCAAACCCGCAAAGCAAGCAAAGGAGAAGCCCAAAAACTTGACGAACGCCTGACCATCAAACCATCATCAACCCGGGTCAGTTCTCAATGGAATTGCCGGGTCAAATCTCAGCGGAAATCAACATCCGGCGGGATCGACGGCCGGCCGATCGGCGAATACAGCGCCGAAAAGTCGCTCTCCAGCGCCGCCAGCGCCTCGTTCACGATCGCGCGGATCGCACGCAGCGGGTGGTTCTGCCTGACGCGAACTTCGAGATCGACAGAGCTGAATAATGATCCAGACCGCTCGTCCTCGCCCCGCATCCGCCAGCTCCCACACCCCGGTGCGAGGACTGAATCACACCAAGATTCCCGTGGCGAGCGCCTTTTTCAACAGCCTGCTAGTCTCGACGTGCCACGCGCCGTCCTTCCATTCGATCCGGCCGTTGGAAGCCCCGTCGAACAGGATCGCGTACCTGCCAAGGGTGTTGTGGTCTTGCAGGATAGCAATGTCCGAAGGCACGGCTCCAGCCGAGGGCGCACATCGGTAGGCCTGCGACTCACCCATTACCAAGTGTGCGTAACCCGGTTACGGGTTCGCGCTCGCAATCGCCTATTGGTTACGGATTGGTTACGGGTTACGAAAATACAGGTTACGAGTTTTATTATCTAATTGATTTCGTTGCTGAATTTGTTGGCTGGGGGACCTGGATTCGAACCAAGATTAACGGAGTCAGAGTCCGCTGTTCTACCGTTGAACTATCCCCCAACGGCGCGCTTGGCGTGCGGCGCGTCGGAACGGGCGTGGGATAAAGGGCTGGATCGCTTGTGTCAACGCCGGCTGCATTGCGTGAGCGCGCCGCCGGCCCGCCAGCCGCCCAAAGCCCGGTCTCTTGCCGCCCAAAGCCCGGTCTCTTGCCGCCAAAGCCGGATGGCCGCCTATACTTTGGACGAGGGCCCGCTCTCTTTCCAAAGTCCCGCATGCTGGTATTGTCGTTAAAAATCGACGGGTCTTGGCAGGCCGGGTCTTGGCAGGCCGTGTCGCAGGAGCGCAATTTGTCGTCGCTAGGGGGAGGCCCGCGCCAGGAGGAGGCGCAGGGCCGTGCCCGGGAGAGGAGCGTTGTTGGCGCCGCCGGCAGGGCGCCGCTTTATGGCGCGCTTGATCTCGGCACCAACAATTGCCGCCTTCTGGTGGCTCGCCCGGCCGGCTATTTCATGCCGACCGGGGCCGAGAGCCTGCGCGTGGTCGACGCTTATTCCCGCATTGTGCGGCTGGGGGAGGGCCTCTCGCAGACCGGCCGCCTGAGCGAGGGCGCGATAAGACGCACCCTCGAGGCGCTGGAAATCTGCCGCGAGAAAATGGAGCGGCGCGGCGTGGCGCGTGCGCGCCTGATCGCGACAGAGGCCTGCCGCGCGGCCGAAAACGGCGCGGAATTCGTGGCGCGGGTCGCAGAGCGCACCGGGCTGCAACTGGAAATCATCAGCCGCGAGACCGAGGCGCGGCTGGCTGCGCTCGGCTGCGGCTCGCTCGCAGACCCCCAGGCTGTCGGCGTGCTCCTGTTCGATATCGGCGGCGGCTCCACCGAAATCGTCTGGCTTGCGCCCGACCGGGACGCGCGGCAGGTTGCGCGAAATGTCACCATCTGGACCTCGATCGAGCTTGGCGTGGTGTCGCTGGCCGAACGGTTCGGCGGGCGCGATGTCGACGATTCCACATTCGAGGACATGGTCGCCGCCTTCGACGAGAAGCTGCGGCCCTTCACCAGGAAGGCGATGGAGCAGCGCGCCTGCGGGCGTTTTCATCTGCTGGGCACGTCGGGCACCGTCACGACTGTCGCCGGCATCCATCTGGATCTGCCGCGCTACGATCGCCGTCGCGTCGATGGGCTGTGGATGTCGGCCGATCAGGCCGACGATGCGGTCGACCGCCTGCGCGCCATGGATTACGAGCAGCGGGCAGCCAATGGCTGTATCGGCCATGAGCGCGCCGATCTCGTGCTGGCGGGCTGCGCGATTCTCGAAGCCATCCGCCGCGCCTTTCCCGCGCCGCGCATTCGCATCGCCGATCGCGGCCTGCGCGAAGGCATTTTGTTGGAACTGATGCGCGCCGACCGCGCAGCGGAGGCGGGCGCGTGACGACCGGCAGGCAAGGCCCCGGCGGCCAGGGCAAGGACGAAAAGGCGCGCGGCGGCTCGCTCAAGACGCGCGTGAAAACCGCGCGAAAACGCACATTGTCCTCCACGCTCTGGCTGGAGCGCCAGCTCAACGACCCCTATGTCGCGCGCGCCAAGCGCGACGGCTGGCGGTCGCGCGCCGCTTACAAGCTGATCGAGATCGACGAGCGCTATCGTCTGCTGAAACCGGGCATGCGCGTGGTCGATCTGGGGGCGGCCCCCGGCGGCTGGGCGCAGGTCGCCGCCGGAAAGGTGAAATCCGAGGAGGGCAGGGGGCGTGTGATCGGCATAGATCTGCTCGATGTCGAGCCGATCCCCGGCGTCGAATTCACGGTCATGGATTTTCTCGCCGACGATGCGCCCGAACGCCTCAAGACCATGCTGGGCGGGCAGGCGGACGCGGTTATCTCCGACATGGCCGCCAACGCCACGGGCCATCGCCAGACCGATCATCTGCGCATCGTCGCGCTGGCGGAGCTTGCCGCGGAATTTGCCTGCGAGGTTCTGGCGCCCGGCGGGCTGTTTCTTGCAAAAGTGTTGCAGGGCGGCACGGAAAATCAGGTGCTGGCGCGCCTCAAGCGCGATTTCGCCGTCGTGCGCCATGTGAAGCCGCAGGCAAGCCGCAAGGATTCCGCCGAGCTTTATGTGCTTGCTGCCGGGTTTCGCGGCGCGAACCAATAGACCGCACGGCAAACGAGCCATGCGCGGCGCCGATTGGCGCAAACGCCGCCATGCAATAGCTTTGCCGCGCCGGCGACGCAGAACGCCAGGGAGAGAAATTCATGAGCAAGCTGCCTGAAATGGTGACGACCGATCCGTTGCGCGCAAAACCCCGCTTCAGCGGCCCGGCGGAAGAAGTCGCGCCCGGCGTTTTCATGCATTCTCTCTTCGTCAACACCTATGCGATGAAGACGCCCGAAGGGCTGCTGCTGATCGACCCCGGAACCGCGAGGGGCGCTGCGAGCGTCCATCAGGCGGTGCGCGGCTGGAGCGCCGATCCCGTCCACACCATCGTCTACACGCACGGCCATCTCGATCACGCCTTCGGCGGCAAGCCGTTTCTCGCCGAGGGGCAGGTCCGCAACATCGTCGCGCAGGAAAACAGCGTCGAGCGCTTCCGCCGCTATTCGCTCACGCATGGTTTCAACCAGATCATCAACCAGCGCCAGTTCGGCTCGGACAAATTGCGCTTTCCCGACGAATACGACTGGCCGACCATCGTTTTTCGCGACAGCCTGACGCAACGCATGGGCGATGTGGAACTGCGTTTTCACGCAGCCAGGGGCGAGACCGACGACCATTGCTATATCTGGTGTCCTGAACGCTCCTATCTTTTTTGCGGCGATCTCGTCGTCTGGCGCTCGCCCAATTGCGGCAATCCGCAGAAGGTGCAGCGCTATCCCGTGGAATGGGCGCAGGCGCTGGAGGAAATGGCCGGGCTCGATGCGGAATGGCTGTTCCCCGGCCACGGCCTTGTCGTCCACGGCCGCGACGCCGTGCGAAAAGTTCTGACCGAAACCGCGCAATATCTGCGCCATATCGTCGATCAGGTCTTGCCGCGTCTCAACGCCGGCGAGGCGCCCGACGATATCTTTCACGCAGTCGATTCCGATCCCGATCTGGCGGCGCGCCCCTATCTGCTCGAACTCTACGACCATCCGAAATTCATCGTGCGCAATCTCATCCGGCGCTGGGGCGGCTGGTGGAACGGGGTCGCGGCCGACCTCTTTCCCGCACGGCTGGACCGTCAGGCGCGCGAGATCGCAAGCCTTGCCGGCGGCGTCGGACCATTGGTCGCGCGCGGCCGCGCCTTGCTCGGCGAGGGCGATCTCGAAATGGCCTGCCATGTCGCGGAATGGGCCATCCGCGCCGCGCCGCAGGATCGCGCCGCGCTCGAATTCAAGCGCGACGCCTACGAAAAACGTTTCGCTGCGACCGGCAATCTGATGGCGCAAGGCATTTATCGCGGCGCCATGAACGAGGCGCTGGTGGCGCTCGGTCAGGAGAAAGCGCAGAAGGCGGGCGGCTATTCGTTGTAGGGGCCGCCTCAGCCGAGCCAGCGCGCATCGAGCGCGAGAAAGCTGGCCGACAGCGCGGCTTCCGCGTCGCCGGCGGAAGCGCCAAGCGTATAGGTCAGCGCCACCTCGAATTCGCCGGATTTGCGCGGCCGGGCGTCGAGCCGGTGGATTTGCGCGACCGCCACGAGCGCTTCGAGCGCCGATGGCGGATCGCAATGCAGGCCGATGACGCTGTCGAACATCAGCGTGCGGATTTGCGGCGGGCCGGCCTGGCCGCCGACATCGATGCGCAGGGTGAGGCGGCGCGCCATCGCGCTATAGTCGACGAGGACGAGGGGGCGCCCTTCGAGACCGGCGCCGGCGACGAGATCGTCCATCGCTGGTCTGCTCATGCGAGGTCCATTGTAAGATCCATTGCAGGATCCGTCTTGTCGTCGACAAGGCGGCGATATTCGTTGAGCGCGTAACGGTCGGTCATGCCGGCAATATAATCCGCAATGACGCGCGCGCGGGAATTGTCGTCGCGCGCGCTGCGCCAGGCGCCGTCCCATTCGAGCGGCATGGCCCTGGGGTCGGCGATAAACCGGGCAAACAGCGTTTCCACGATATGCGCCGCCTTTTCCCGCACGCGCATGACCCGGGGATGGCGATACATGGCCGAAAACAGGAACCGCTTGATCGACCTGTCGGCCTCGGCCATGGCGGGCGAGAAGGCGATGGATTGCCTGCCCGCCGCGCGAATATCGGACGGCGAGCGGGCGTCCGTTTCCGCGATCCGCCGTGCGCTTTCGGCAAGCGCATCCTCGATGAAGCGCGTGATGATGCGCCGCCCCAGTTCGTGGATGACGCGCGCGCGTTCGAGCGCGCCGTAGGTCTGTTCGATTTCGGCGAGCAGGCCGTCGATGAAGGGCGCGGCCGCCCGAAGCTCGGCCAGCTCGAACAGGCCCGCGCGAAGCCCGTCGTCGATATCGTGCGCGTCGTAGGCTATGTCGTCGGCCAGCGCGGCGGCCTGCGCCTCCGCGCCTGCGCAGGAGGCAAGGCCGAGCGCGCCGATGGTCTTTCCGCATTCCCGGTCGAAATCGAGGATGGGGCGCGGTGCGCCATGGGCGGCGAATTTCGCGGTCGGCGCGCCGTCTTCCCTCAGCAGCGGGCCATTGTGCTTGACCAGCCCCTCCAGCGTCTCCCACGTCAGGTTCAGTCCGTCGAAACGCGCATAACGCCGCTCCAGCCGCGTCACCAGCCGCAGCGCCTGCGCATTGTGATCGAAGCCGCCGTGATCGCGCATCAAAGCGTCGAGCGCGTCCTCGCCGACATGGCCGAACGGCGTGTGGCCGAGATCGTGCGCCAGCGCCAGCGCCTCGGCGAGATCGTCGTCGAGGCGCAATCCGCGCGCAAGCGCGCGGGCGATCTGCGCAACCTCGATCGTATGCGTCAGTCGCGTGCGAAAATGGTCGCCTTCAAGCGGCACGAACACCTGCGTCTTGTGCGCGAGGCGGCGAAAGGCGGTGGAATGGACGATGCGGTCGCGGTCGCGCTGGAATTCGCTGCGGGTGGGGGAGGCGGGTTCGCCGACCAGCCGGCCGCGGCTCCTGGCGGGGTCGCAGGCATAGGGCGCAAGGGCTGGCCGGGCTGCGGCGAACATGGCGATGAGCACTCCTGCGGCGGTAAGGCCGGCCATTCGCGCGAAAAGTTGAAAGCGCGGCCCCCGCGACTTATCTTGGAGGCGCCGCAAATGGCAAGACGGGCCTTGAACCCGGACTGGATGGTATCATGGAAACCGCGACCCTGGACGTCGTCCTGACCGAACGCGCCGCGCGGCGCGTTGCAAAAATTCTGCAAACGGAGGAGCCGGGCTCCGCAATGCGCATCGCCGTCAACGGCGGGGGCTGCTCGGGCTTTCAATATGCGTTCGACATCGTGCGCGAGCGCGCCGAGGACGATCTCGCTCTCGAGCGCGAAGGCGCGACCGTGCTGATTGATCCCGTCAGCCTCGAATACATGAAGGGCTGTAAAATCGACTTCGTCGACGATCTCATCGGCCAGTCCTTCAAGATCGACAATCCCAACGCGACAGCCTCCTGCGGTTGTGGAACAAGTTTTTCGCTGTGATCGACCGCCGCGCCTTTGCCGTCGGCGGCGCGGCGTTTCTGGCCGCCCGCCCGCCGGCGCTTGCGCGCGAATCCGCCGAACGCGCAATCGCGGGCGTCGAGCGGCGGCTTGGCGCGCGTCTCGGCGTGACAATGCTCGACACCGGGACGGGCGCGCGCATTGCGTATCGCGCCGACGAACGCTTTCCGCTGACGAGCACATTCAAGTTTCTGGCCGCCGCCGCCGTTCTGGCTAAAACGGATGCGGGCGGCGATACGCTCGAGCGGCGCGTCCGCTTCGAGAAGTCCGATCTGGTCGCCTATTCGCCCGTTACCGAAAAACACGTCGGCGACAAGGGCATGACGCTTGCCGAAATCTGCGAAGCGGCCATTACGCTGAGTGACAATAGCGCTGGCAATTTCATGCTCGGCGCGATCGGCGGACCTGCGGGCCTCACGCGTTTCGCGCGCACGCTCGGCGACACGCTCACCCGGCTCGACTGGATCGAAACGGATCTGAACGAGGCCCGCCCCGGCGACCCGCGCGACACGACATCGCCCGCCGCCATGCTCGCCAATCTGGAGAAACTGCTTCTCGGCAATGCGCTGTCGCCGGCCTCCCGCCAGCGTCTTACGGACTGGATGGTCGCCAACAAGACCGGCGATGCCCGCCTGCGCGCCGGCCTGCCGAAAGATTGGCGCATCGGCGACAAGACCGGCGCCGGCGGCCATGGCAGCAACAACGACATCGCCATCCTCTGGCCGCCCGGCCGCAAGCCCGTCCTTATCGCCGCCTATCTGACTGAATGTGCGCGCAGTATGGACGAACGCAATGCCGCCCTGGCGGAAGTCGCGCGCGCGCTGACCGCCGAGTGAATTAATCGACGCGCCGCGCGGGATTGCCCGCGACGGTCGCGCCCGCAGGCACATCGCGCGTGACAACCGCGCCCGCGCCGATGATGGCGTCGTCGCCGACGTTCACGCCGGGCAGGATGATCGCGCCGCCGCCGATCCAGACATTCGCGCCGATCTTCACCGGCTGTCCGAATTCAAGGCCCGCCCGCCGTTGCGCGGGATCGCGCGGGTGGTCGGCGCCATAGATCTGGACATTGGGGCCGATCTGCGTTCCCGCGCCGATCTCGATCAGGACGCTGTCGAGAAAGACGCAGTTGAAATTGAGAAACACGCCGTCGCCGAGACGTATGTTGTAACCGTAATCGCAATGAAACGGCGCGCGCACCACGACGCGCGCGCCGACATGCCCGAGCTTTTCGCGCAACAGCGCGAGGCGCGCGTCGTACGGCAAGCTGCCGGCGGCGTTGTAGCGATCCATCCAGGCGCGGATGGCGGCGTGGTCGCGCACGAGTTCGGGATCGTCGGCCCGATAAAGCTCGCCTGCGAGCATTTTCTGCTTTTCGCTGCGCATCTCGTATGCCTGCTCCTCGCTTGTGCCGGCTGCATCTGCTTGGGATAATGGCGTAAAGCCGGAAGGAGAGGAAGATGAGCCCGCGCGACCGTCTTGATCGGATGCATGCCGAAATGACCGAATGGCGGCGCGATTTTCACGCCCATCCCGAAATCGGTTTCGAGGAAAAGCGCACCAGCGAGATCGTCGCGCAGAAACTCGGCGAATGGGGCGTCGAGGTCCATCGCGGCCTCGGCGGCACCGGCGTTGTCGGAATCATCCGGGGGCAGGGGGGCTCGAGCGACGGCAATCGCGCGATCGGCCTGCGCGCCGATATGGATGCGCTGCCGATGGAGGAGGCCAACGGCTTCGCGCATCGCTCGAAGAACCCGGGCCGCATGCACGCCTGCGGCCACGACGGGCATACGACAATGCTGCTTGGGGCGGCGAAATATCTGGCCGAAACGCGCAGGTTTGCGGGCACGGTCCATCTCATTTTCCAGCCGGCCGAGGAAGGGCTCGCCGGCGCCAAGGCCATGCTGGACGACGGCCTGCTCGAGCGCTTTCCCTGCGACGCCGTCTACGGCATCCACAACAGTCCGGACATGCCGCTGGGGACCGTCAAGGCCTTGTCCGGCACGGCCATGGCGGCCATCGACTATTTCAGCGTGGTCCTGCGCGGAAAATCCGCGCATGGCGCGCATCCGCAGCAGGGCGTCGACACCGTCTCCATCGCCGCGCAGGTGGTGAGCGTCCTCAATGCGCTGCCTTCGCGCCATGTCGATGCGCTGGAATCGGCGATTATCAGCATCGGCCAGATTCATGGCGGCACGTCCGATATCGTCATCCCGGAAACGGTCGAGCTGCGCGGCTCCGTACGCACGCTCAAGCCCCAGGTGCGCGATCTCGTCGAGTCCCTGTTCAAGCGCGCGGTCGAGCATACGGCGGCCGCGCAAGGCGGAACCGCGGAGATTTCCTACCGCCGGGCCTATCCCGCCACGATCAATTCCGCGCACGAGACCGACCGCGCCGCGCTCTGTGCGACCAATACGCGGGGCGTGAGCGATGTGATCCGCGATGGCCGCCCGCTGCTGGCGGGCGAGGATTTCGCCTTCATGCTGGAGCGCGCGCCGGGCGCCTATCTCTTCTTCGGCCAGAACGACGGCGCGAAGGGCGGCGTGCCCGTTCACAATCCCGGATACGATTTCAACGACGATCTGCTGCCGATCGGCGCGAGCTATCTCGCCGGCCTCGTCGAGCAGGAACTAGGGTGAGCCTCGCATGCAACGCAAAGACTTCCGCTTCGCCTTCCCCTTCCGCGTGCGCTATTCTGAAGTCGACGGGCAAAGCGTCGTCTTCAACGCGCATTACCTGACCTATTTCGACACGGCGATCACGGAATTCTTCCGCTGGCTCGGTTACGATTACGTCGCGGACGTGAAGGCGACCGGCGTCGATTTCCACACGGTGAAATCGGTCGTGGAATACAAGGCGCCCATTCGCTTCGACGAGGAGATCGAGGTCGGCGTGCGCATCGGCCATATCGGCAATTCGAGCCTGCGTTTCGATCTCGTCATTTTTGAAAAGCATGCAGGCGATCTGCGCGCGACGGGCGAAATCGTCTGGGTCTATACGGACCAGAAGACGCACAAGACCGTGCGCGTGAGCGATTCCATCCGCGACATGCTCGCCAAAGCGGAACCGGCCCCGGCTGGATGACAGGCGGCGCATGGCTCCGATCGGTTTCGGCATGCGCTGCCTGTGCGGAACCTCACATGCCCGTCGGATAATTCGGGCTCTCGCGGGTGATGGCCACGTCATGCACATGGCTTTCGCGCAGGCCCGCGCCGGTGATGCGCACGAATGTCGCGCGCTTCTGGAATTCGGGAATCGAGGGCGCGCCCACATAGCCCATGGCGGCGCGAAGACCGCCGGCAAGCTGGTGTAAAATCGGCGCGACGGGCCCGCGATAGGGCACCTGGCCCTCGATGCCCTCGGGCACGAGTTTCATCTGGTCCTTGATGTCCTGCTGGAAATAACGGTCGGCCGAACCGCGCGCCATCGCGCCGACGGAGCCCATGCCGCGGTAGGATTTGAAGGAACGGCCCTGATAGAGAAACACTTCGCCGGGGCTCTCGTCGGTGCCGGCAAGCAGCGAACCGATCATCACGCAATCCGCGCCGGCTGCAATCGCCTTGGCGAGATCGCCGGAATATTTGATGCCGCCGTCGGCGATCACGGGCACGTCGGATTTGTGCGCGACTTCGGCCGCGTCCATGATCGCGGTGAGTTGCGGCACGCCGACGCCCGCCACGATGCGCGTCGTGCAGATCGAGCCGGGGCCGATGCCGATCTTGATCGCGTCTGCGCCGGCGTCGATCAGCGCGCGCGCGCCTTCGCCCGTCGCCACATTGCCGGCGATGATCGCGACCTTGTTGGATACCCGCTTGATGCGGTTGACCTGATCGAGCACGCTTTGCGAATGGCCGTGCGCAGTGTCCACGACAACGCAATCGACGCCGGCGTCGATCAGCATGAGCGCGCGCTCGTAGCCCTTGTCGCCGACCGTGGAGGCGGCCGCGACCCGCAGCCGTCCCGCCTCGTCCTTGCAGGCGTTGGGATGCTGCGTCGCCTTCTCGATGTCCTTCACCGTGATGAGGCCGACGCAGTGGTAGTTCTCATCGACTACCAGAAGCTTCTCTATGCGGTTCTGATGAAGTAGCCGCTTGGCTTCCTCGCGACCGACGTCGCTGCTGACCGTCACCAGCCGATCCTTCGTCATCAGCTCCGATACGGGCTGACTGAGATTGGTCGCGAAACGCACGTCGCGATTGGTGAGAATGCCGACCAGTTTGCCATCGCGACCGCCGTTGCGCGGAGCCTCGACGACCGGGATGCCGGAAATCTTGTGAACGCGCATCAGCTCGAGCGCGTCGGCGAGGGTCGCCGTCGGGCGAACGGTGACAGGATTGATCACCATTCCGGATTCGAATTTCTTGACGGTCGCGACCTGCTCGGCCTGTTGAACGGGCGTCAGATTGCGGTGAATGACGCCGATGCCGCCAGCCTGGGCGACGGCGATGGCGAGACGGCCCTCGGTCACGGTGTCCATTGCGGAGGACAGGATCGGGATGTTGACTGAAATTTCCTTGGTCACGCGCGATGCGACGTTCGTCTCGCCGGGCAGCACTTCTGAGCCGCCTGGGATCAGCAGAACGTCGTCGAAGGTGAGTCCGATGTCGGGCTCGATGATGGATGAGCGGGGGCGCATGCCAATCTCCTTCAGGCTGTCCGGCGGGCTTGAGATGCGCCAATGCCCCGCGCGCCGCGGCTGCGGCAGGCGGGTTCGTCGATCTCGGCGCAAATGTCAGCTGTTGCCATCGCCCCACCTAGCAGAACCGCGAGACGCGGGGAAGACATGGGCGTGTCGCAGCCATGCGTGTGGCGCAACTCTCCCCAACTGAGAACGCGTTGCGCCGACTACACTACCGGGGACGGGCGGCTGTGGTCGGCTTCTGGCCGGGGGCGGCCCTGGTGTAACGCAGGCGGAGGCCCTGATCGACGATCACCCCTCCGAGGATCAAACCGAAGCCCGCGTAGTCCAACGCCCCAAGTCTCTCACCGAGCCAAAGGCTGGAGGCGGCGACCGCACAGACCGGGACCAGCAACGTGCCCAGAGCCGCCGTCGACGCCGGCACACGATCCATCAGTGTGAACCACAGGGCGTAGGCGACCGCCTGGGGAAAGACGATGTTGTAGGCGAGCGTGGCGGCGATTTCCGGCCTCCAGATCTCCAGTCTCGGCGTTTCGAAAAACAGCATTCCCGCCGTGCACGCGACGGCGCCGACCACGAACTGCCACGTCGTCAGGCCCAGGGGATCACCGGCGGGGCGCGCCCATTTCAAATAGATGGTGCCCGCCGCCCAGGCGATGGCGCCGGCCAGAACGAATGCGAGCCCGGCCGGGATCTGGCCGGATGCAATGACGTCCCAGAACGGATGGGCCAGGAGGATGATGCCGCCGGCGCCGAGCACAAGAGCGGTGGCGCGCAGTCCATCGATCGGTTCCGCAAGTACCAGGCGGGCGAACAGGACGGACCACAGCGGCATCGTGTAGGTCAGGATCGCGGCGCGCGAGGCGGAGAGAGACATCTGGGCGAACGCGGCAAGGATGTTGAAGGCCGCGCAGTTGAGAAAACCGGCAATGACGACCTTGCCCCAGTCGCTCTTCTTGACAGTCAGGGATTGGCCGAGCGCTACGGTTGCTGCGGCGAGAAGCATGGCACCGCCTGTCAGCCCGACGGCACGCAGAGTCCAAGGGCTTGCGCCGGTCAGCAGCACCTTGATGGTAGGCCAGTTCAATCCCCAGAAGAGAGCTGCTGCCCAGATGCGCCACATGGGTCAGGCGCCTTTGAAACCGGT
>JBKDZW010000103.1:0-1654 GCA_047971685.1 Rhodoblastus sp. | reverse complement strand
TCTTCCTTCCGAATCCACCTCGACCGAGCAGATCGAGGACATTCTCGCCATGGTCAGCGAGATGGGCGTCAACGTCGTCGACACGGAAGAGGCCGACGAGGCCGAAGGCGGTGAATCGGCCTCGGACGACGACGACAGCAACGAGGTCGAACCCGCAGACGGCGCCAAGCTGCCGGCCAAGACCGAGACGACGCGTGAGCCGGTGGACCGCACGGACGACCCCGTGCGCATGTATCTGCGCGAGATGGGCTCGGTGGAACTGCTTTCGCGCGAGGGCGAAATTGCCATCGCCAAGCGCATCGAGGCTGGACGCGAGACGATGATTGCCGGGCTTTGCGAAAGCCCGCTGACCTTCCAGGCGATCATCATCTGGCGCGACGAGTTGAACGAGGGCAAGGTTCTCCTGCGCGACATCATCGACCTTGAGGCGACCTACGCCGGCCCGGACGGCAAGGGCGCGCCCAAGACCGAAGGCGGCGCGCCCGGTGGCACGCCCGGCGTTTCTGGCGCCGCATCGGGCATTCCAGGCGGCGCGCCAAACATTCCCGGCGGCGCAGTGACCGCGCCCGCAACCGCCCCGCAAAATCCCCCGCCCGGCCTCGACGGCGAGAATTCCGAAGGCGACAGCAATTTCGACGATGACGACGATATGGAAAAGTCCGTGTCGCTCTCGGCGATGGAGGCCGAACTGAAGCCGGCCGTGCTCGAAACCTTCGACCGCATCGCCGATGCCTACAAGAAGCTGCGCCGCCTGCAAGACCAGAACGTCGAAAACAAACTGAAGAACGAGGCTCTGACGCCGGCGCAGGAGCGCAAGTACAAATCGCTCAAGAAAGAGATCGTCACCGATGTGAAGAGCCTCTCGCTCAACCAGAACCGCATCGATGCGCTGGTCGAGCAGCTCTACGACATCAACAAGCGCCTGATCGGCCACGAACTGCGTCTCATGCGCAGCGCCGAGGGGCATGGCGTGGCGCGCGAAGACTTCCTGAAAAATTATCAGGGCTCCGAACTCGATCCCAAATGGATGCTGCGCGTCGGCAAGCTCGGCGCGCGCGGCTGGAAGGAATTCGTCGCCCGCGAAAAGGATACGATCCGCGATCTGCGTGGCGAAATCCATGCGCTGGCGACCGAAACGGGCCTTGAGATTCTCGAATTCCGCAAGATCGTGCAGATGGTGCAGAAGGGCGAGCGCGAGGCCCGTCAGGCCAAGAAGGAAATGGTCGAGGCCAATCTGCGTCTCGTGATTTCCATCGCCAAGAAATACACCAATCGCGGCCTGCAATTCCTCGACCTCATTCAGGAAGGCAATATCGGCCTGATGAAGGCGGTCGACAAATTCGAGTACAGGCGCGGCTACAAATTCTCCACTTATGCGACCTGGTGGATCAGGCAGGCGATCACCCGCTCCATCGCCGATCAGGCCCGCACCATCCGCATTCCCGTGCACATGATCGAGACGATCAACAAGCTCGTGCGCACGAGCCGCCAGAGGCTGCACGAGATCGGCCGCGAGCCGACCCCGGAGGAACTGGCCGAAAAGCTCGCCATGCCGCTCGAAAAGGTGCGCAAGGTTCTCAAGATCGCCAAGGAGCCTATCTCGCTCGAAACGCCGATCGGCGACGAGGAGGATTCGCATCTGGGCGATTTCATC
>JBKDZW010000102.1:0-20645 GCA_047971685.1 Rhodoblastus sp. | reverse complement strand
TGGCCTGATGTTTTGCGCGTTGCCCGAGGGCCTCGCCGAAAACCGGAGCCCGGAAAGCCCGGACGAAAACGCAGATCGCGATGTTGAACGCGCGACCGGAAACGCTCATCTCGTCCGGAATCATCATGCCGAGCCAGACGTGTTGCGCGAAAAATTGGGAGCAGATGCAAATCCTGCTTCGGACGCAGGCGAGGGCGCTCTCGCCGAAAGCGCACAAGACCACGCACAAACCCAACGCGCGCAAAACGAGAACGCACAAGACAACACCACACAAGACAACACCGCACAAGACAAAGGCTCGCATGCCGAGCGTGGCGCCGTCATCCGCGCCAATGGCGAAATCCTGCGCCTGTTGCGCATTGCGCGCCTTGGCCCTGCGCTGACCGGCATTGCTGCGGTTTTGTAAAGCGGCGCCTGTCGTCAGGATTAACAATTGCGATTTTTTCGCGGTCTCTCGTTCACCTTAAACCGTCCATTAACCGCAAGCGCGTTTAATCACGGCGAGAAAGTGGCGTTCGATGGGTTGCGTGATGTGTGCTGACAAGCCTCTATACGGTGTCCGGCTGGGCCTTCGTCTTCTGGTGGCGACGGCTGTTGCCGCAGTGTTGACCGGATGCTCCGATGCAACCCGGCTTTCCTCCAATCCCTTTTCCAATCCCTTCGAGACGGCTTCGTCCGGCCCGGTCGATCGTATGCCGACAGGCACGATCACGCCGCGCGCGCCTTCGTCCTCGCAGATGCGGATTGAATCAAAGCCGCTTGCGCCGCCCACGGGGTCGAGCGCTCTGCCGCCGCCCGTGACTTCGCCGCAGCCTGTCGCGCCGCGCCCGGTCGCTTCTGCGCCGGCTCGTGGCGGCGCCGGGCTCGATCACTGGAGCGCGGAGGGCGGCACGCCCATCGTCGTCGCCCAGGGCGAGACGGCCGGCGCGCTCGCCAATCGCTACGGCGTGCCGCAGGACGCCCTGCTGCGCGTCAACGGCTTCAACAAGTCCGCGCAGGTGCAGCCCGGCGCGCGCCTCGTCGTTCCCGTCTATCATGCGAGCGCCGTGCGTTCGTCTGCGCCCCGCGAGGAAACCCGCAAGGCCGAGGCGTCGAAACCCGAGCCGCGCAAGATCGAGACGCGCAAGATCGAGACGCGCAAGATCGAGACGCGTAAGCCCGAACCGCGCAAGATCGAGACGTCCAGATCGAAGCCGTCGAAGGAAAAATATCGTCTCGTGAAGGGTGCGCAGCCGGCCGCCGTCAAGACCGCCAGGGCCGAGGCGGACGACAGAAAGGCCGAGGCCAGGAAAAAGGCGGCCGAGAAAAAGGCGAATGAGAAAAAGGCAGCCGAGAAAAAGGCGGCGGAAGCGAAAGCCAGGGCGGATGCCGCCAAACTTGCGCGCGAAGAAAAGGCGAAAAGCCGCAAGCAGGCGGAGGCGGCCCGCAAGACGCATCAAAAGCAGGCAGCTCTCGCGCCGAAGGAATCGGTGGACGAGACCAGCAAGTCCGAATCCCGCAATGTCGAGGCCAAAAAGGTCGAAGTCGATCGCGAGACGACCGCCAGTCTGCCGAAGGAAGAGCCCAGGACGTCCGGCAAAGAGGGCCATCCCGAATTCCGCTGGCCGGCGCGCGGCCGCGTCATTCAGGGCTTCAAGTCCGGCGGCAACGACGGCATCAACATTGCGGTGCCCGAGGGCACTGCGGTCAAGGCGGCCGAGGGCGGCGTGGTCAAATATGCCGGCAGCGAACTCAAGGGGTACGGCAATCTCGTGCTGATCCAGCATCCCAACGGCTACGTCTCCGCTTATGCCCATAATGGCGAACTCGACGTGAAGCGCGGCGATACCGTCAAGCGCGGCCAGACCATCGCCAAGGCCGGCCAGACCGGCAATGTTTCCTCGCCGCAGGTTCACTTCGAGCTGCGCAAGGGTTCGACGCCGGTCGATCCCACCAATTATCTGGCCGGTCTCTGACGGCGTATCCATTCCTCCGGGCCGCGAGACACGATCCGGGGAACAAAGCGGCGGCTCCAAAGAAAGGGCCGCCGCTTTTTTGCGTGTCTTTCATGCGCGCAGGCGATATGCCGCGCGGGCGCCGGCATGCATGATGGCGCGATGAACGGACAATTGCGCCCTCTCGACCGTCTCGGCTTTTTCGTTGTCCTCATGCTCTGCGCGAGTTGGGGCTTCAATCAGGTCTCAGCCAAGATAGCGATGGTCGACATTCCGCCGATGATGCAGGCGACGGCGCGTTCGGTGGGCGGCGCCATATTGATCGGCGTCTACGCCTTCATCCGTCATCCCGATCTTCTGAGACGCGACGGCACGTTGCGGGCGGGCGTTCTGAGCGGCCTCGCCTTTGGCGGGGACTTCGTGGCGCTGTTCATCGGACTGCAATGGACGACTGCCAGCCACGGCATTCTCTTTCTTTATTCGGCGCCCTTCTTCGTTGCGCTCGGCCTGCCGTGGATTACGCCCAACGAGCGTTTTTCGCGCCTGCAATGGACAGGGCTCACCTTGTCCTTTTTCGGCGTCGCGCTTGCGCTTGGCGTATCCTCGGGTTCGCGCGACATGCTGATCGGCGATGCGCTCAGTCTTCTGGCCGGCGCATTATGGGCTGCGACCACACTCATCATGAAGGGCTCGCGCCTGCGCTTTGCGCCGCCGGAGAAGACGCTGCTCTATCAACTCGTCGTCTCGATCTTCGTGCTCGGCGCCTTCGCGCTCTGGCGCGGCGAAAGCTGGCCTGCGCATGTCTCGGTGAAAGCCGGTCTCGCCTTCGCCTACCAGACCGTCTGGATCGTCAGCGTCACCTTCGTCGCGTGGTTCTGGATGGTGCAGAATTATCGCGCCGGCGAATTGTCGGCTTTCACGTTTCTCACCCCGATCTTCGGCGTGGCGGCCGGCCATTTCATCATGGGCGACGTGATAACGCCTGGTTTTGCGCTCGCGGTCGGGCTCGTCGCCGCCGGAATTTGCATGGTCAACTGGCCGGTAAAAAAGCCTGCATGATCGCAGCGAACAGCCTGGTCAAAGCGGGGCGCGACATGCGCGATCATGGCGGATGCATAAAAATATATTATATCTCAATGGATTGCTTCATCGTTGGTTAATCGGGTTCTGGCAGGGAAGAACAGGGGTTCCAGATAGCCGATTGAACATGGGGATGAATGCGGCATGGAAAATAAATTTGTCTCACGCTCCGGCCGGCGTGATCTGTCGTCGTTTGCCCGGCGCGAGGATGGCGCCGCCGCTATCGTTTTTGGCGTTGTCTCCCTCCCGTTATTGTTTTCGATCGGCGCTGCGGTCGATTATTCCAAGTACACGCAAGCCAAAACCAAACTCGACGAGGCGGCGGACGCAGGCGCGCTTGCCGCCGCCCGGATCGCCAAGCGGGACATTTCGGCCGGCGTGAGCGGATGGAAATCGGCGGCCGTGACGGCGGGCCAGAAAGCGTTTGCCGCCGGAATCGGTCCTGGCGGGACGTCTCAGGTGGCCGAGCCATCGGTGTCGGTGGAGAATGTCGGCGGCAACATCACCGCAACGCTGGCCTATCAGGCGCGTGTTTCCACCGGCCTTCTCAGCTTGCTCCGGATAGGTTCGCTGAGCATTGCAAATACGGTCAAGGCCAGCACCGGCAGCGCAACCGGCGCCTATTACAATGTCTCGCTCGTGCTGGACGTGTCGCCGTCGATGGCGATCGCAGGGAGCGCGGCCGATATGGCCAAGCTGCAATCGCTGACGGCCGCGCCTGGCTGCGCCTTCGCCTGTCACGATGCCGAGCCCGGCCAGCCGAACAATTACGACATTGCGCGCGCCAACAATATCACGCTGCGCATGGATATTCTGAAGACGGCGGCGCAGGCGCTGACGACGGCGGTGACAAACGCCACGAACCTGCCGGGCCAGTTCACCATGGGCGTCTATGGAATGTCCCATAAACTGCGGACCTATCAGGCGCCGACCGCCAGCATGACGGCGGTCTCCTCGGCGATCACGACGGTTGATTTCGATAAAATGTCGGAGGTCGTCTATACGCTGCCGGCTCCCGCGCCGGGAATTATCGCCTCGGGCGTCAATACGACTCATTATGGGGACACCGATTTCGCCACCAGCCTGAACAGTCTCACGACGATGATTCCGGCGAACGGCGCAGGCGTCAGTTCATCGCCCAAGCAGATCGTCGTTCTGGCCACGGATGGCGTCGGCAACGTCGCAGTTCCCTATAACGGGGCGATTTCCGCAACATACGCCTATCCGCCGATGCCGGCTTTTTCGAGCGGCAACGATTATGGCAAGATGACGGGGCCGATTGATCCTGCCCTATGCGACGGCCTCAAGAAAAATGGCGCGACCGTCGCCGTGCTTCATGTGGTCTATACGCCGCAGCCGAGCGATCCGATCGGCGCTTATCAGCCGTTGGTGCAGACCAATGCGCCGCCGGACGCCGTCACCGCAAACCTGAAAGCCTGTGCGACGTCGACGGCGTTTTATTATGAGGCGACCGATCTCAACGGCATGACGGCGGGCCTGGCGTCTCTTTTCGCCAAGGCCACGCAAATCGGCTCCATCCGCGTGACGCAGTGAGCGCTGCCCCTCACTCCGCCGCGATCGCCTGCGGCGCGGCCCTGGCGCCGCGAAGGAGACGACCGGGCAGCGCGCCGGTCGGCTCGCCGTCGCGATAGGTGGTCTGACCGGCGACGATCGTGGCCGTATATCCCTCGGCGCCTTGCAACAGGCGCTTGCCTCCGGCCGGCAGATCGTAGGCCACGCGCGGCGGCTTCAACCGCAACCGCGCATAATCGATCACATTGATGTCGGCCCGCAGGCCCGCCGCGATGCGGCCGCGATCGTCGAGGCCGATCAGCGCTGCTGTATCGGCCGTCTGCATCGCCACCATTTTTTCAAGCGCAATGCGCGGTCCGCGCGTTCTGTCGCGCGTCCAGTGGATGAGATTGTAGGTCGGAAACGAGCCGTCGCAGATCATGCCGACATGCGCGCCGCCGTCGGAGAGCCCCGGCACTGTATTGGCGTCCAGCAGCATTTGACGCGCTGGCTCGAGGTCGAAGGCGGCGTAGTTCAGGAACGGAACGTAGAGAATGCCGCGTCCCTCGTTCTCCAGCATGGCGTCGAGCACAAGCTCTTGCGGGCTGACGCCCTGCCTGTCGGCTGCGAACTGAACCGCCTCGTTTTGCGGCGGCTCGTAGTCGAAGTCCGCATCCATGCGGAACATGTTCGCCCAGTTCTGCAAGGTCGAGCGCGCAAAGCCGGGCTCGGCGATCGGCGGCGTTGCCAGCATGCGCGCGCGAAATTGCGGATCGCGCAGACGCGCGACGCGCTCGGAAAGCGGCAATTGCGCGATCTCGCGATAGACGGGGTTTTTGGAGAAGGGGTTCATCGTCAGCTCGAGCCCGAGCAGCACGCCGACAGGGCGCCCGGCGACCTGCGCGCGAATGGAGAGCCCTTCGGCGTTCGCTTGCGCCATGCGCTCGAGCAGCAGGCGCCATTTGTCGGGTCCGACATGGCCTTGCAGCAGCGAGAAGGAGAGAGGGCGCCCCGATTTCCGCACCATGGCGCGCATCAGAGCGAATTCGGCCTCCGCGTCGGTGAAATCGGAAACGAATTGCAGAACGCCGGCGCCGGCCGCCTTCAAGCCGAGCGCAATGCCCACAAGCTCGTCTTCCTCCGCTTTCAGGGTCGGCGTCGGATTGCCTTGCGAATCCCTGTGGTTGAGCGTGCGCGAGGTCGAAAAGCCGAGCGCGCCGGCTGCAACCGCCGTTCTGGCGATTTCGGCCATTTGCGCGATGTCGTCCGCCGTCGCCGGCTCGCGATTGACGCCGCGTTCGCCCATCACGAAAACGCGCAGCGCCGCATGCGGCAATTGCGCGCCGATATCGACATCGAAACAGCGCGCGCCCAGAGAGTCGAGATAATCGGGATAGCTTTCCCAGGTCCACGGCAGGCCCTGCGACAGCACGGGAAAGGGAATATCCTCCACGCCCTCCATGAGCCGCACGAGCCGGTCGTGATCGGCGGGGCGGCAGGGCGCAAAGCCGACGCCGCAATTGCCCATGATGACGCTCGTCGCGCCATGCCAGGACGAGGGCTGCATGCGTTCGTCCCAGGTCGCCTGCCCGTCGTAATGCGTATGCACGTCGACAAAGCCCGGCGTCACCAGTTTCGCGCGCGCGTCTATTTCTTCGGCGCCCCGGCCGGACACCTTGCCCACTGCAACGATCGTATCGCCCTTGATGGCGATATCGCCCTCGCGCGCGGGCGCGCCAGAGCCGTCCGCAATGGTTCCGCCGCGAATGACCAGATCGTAGGCGTGCTCCGCCATGGCGCTTCCTCCAATAATTTCCTGCAATACGTTTCGTGCAATCGGTGAGCGCCTCGCAGGCGCGCTTTCGCATCGGAAGCGCATGGAGGCGAAACGTCAACCGTCAGGCCGGAATAGGGCGCTTGCGTCTGGCGCGGGCGGCGCTTATCGCGTTTGCGTCCTGCGCAGCGCGATGCGCGGTCCTTCGACCAGAATCTCCTTCGTTGCGACCATGGCGGCGAGAGAGCGGTAGAGCGCCTCGTGCGTCAGCCCCATTTCGCCGGCCCAGCTTTTTTTGGACTGGCGCAATTCGACCGCGCCGTCTTTTCCTTCCGTCTCGATGTAATGAACGATCCGTTCTCTGGCCGTTCGCAACGCAAGCCTTTCGCCATGCGCGCGAATGCGGCGCAATTCGCCGCTGAGCAACCGCAGCCAGTAGGCGCGAAAATCCTCGCGTGCGAGCGCAGCGCGAAACCGCGCAATGGGAATGACGAAAACCTTCGTGTCGGTGAAGGCAATTCCGTCGCAATGGTAAGCGGTCTGATCGAGACTTGCTTCGGCGAAAAAGCCGTTGCGCGCGCGTTGAAAGACGATTTCGGCGCCAGTCGGCGACGTGCGCGTCAGCCGCGCCTCGCCCTGCGCCACATAGAACATGAATTTCGGTCGGTCACCGCGTAAAAACAGCGGCTGGCCGCGCCCGTAATTGCGCTCCGCAATCGCGGCGTCGGGAAAGAAGGCGAGAAAATCCATGCCAGATCCATCCGTCGGCATATGACCGCAATCATACGGAGACGATGCGCCGAATGCTACAGGAGCCTCTGTCCAAGGAGACGTCATGCGCATCATCCCTGTCGTTCTTTCCGCCGCGCTGGCCGTTGCCGGCCTGACCGCAGCGAGCGCCCAGCATCGCCACACGCATACGCATTCCGACACGCCGGCCAATACGGCGGCGGACGACAAGCGCGAGTTCGTGAAATTTCCTCCGCAACTCGTCGAGCACACGCTGGCGAACATGCGCGATCATCTGCTCGCTTTGCAGGAAATTCAGGATCATCTCGGCAAGGGCGGTTTCGATATTGCCGCGCGCGTTGCCGAAGAGCGCCTCGGCATGACCTCGCTCAAGCTGCATGGCGCGCATGACGTGGCCAAATTCATGCCGCAGGGCATGCAGGACGCAGGAACCGCAATGCACAAGACGGCGAGCCGGTTCGCCGTACAGGCGACGGATGCGGGCGTAACCGGCGACTACAAGGCGGCGCTCGCCGCGCTTGCGCAGGTCACGTCGACCTGCATCGCCTGCCACGCCGGCTATCGCATCAGATAGGGCTCAACCCGTCTTCTTGCCGAGCCTGCCGGCCAGATCCTGAATGTACTGCCAGGCGGTGCGGCCCGAGCGGCTGCCGCGCGTGGTGGCCCATTCCAGCGCTTCCGCCTCGATCTTTTCACGCGGCGCGTCGAGGCCGTAATGGTCGCAATAGCCGAACACCATGGCCAGATATTCGTCCTGGCTGCATTTGTGGAATCCCAGCCACAGGCCGAAGCGGTCGGACAGCGAGACTTTTTCTTCCACCGCCTCGCCGGGGTTGATCGCGGTCGAGCGTTCGTTCTCCATCATGTCGCGCGGCAGAAGGTGGCGGCGGTTGGAGGTCGCGTAGAACAGCACGTTTTCGGGCCGTCCCTCGACGCCGCCGTCGAGCGCCGCCTTCAGCGATTTATAGCTGGTGTCGCCGCCGTCGAAGGAAAGATCGTCGCAGAAGACGAGAAAGGAATAGGGCGCCTCGCGCAACAGGCCCATGAGCGCGGGAAGGCTCTCGATGTCTTCGCGGTGGATTTCGATGAGCCTCAATCGCCCGCCGCCGATTTTTCGCGCGAGAATGTCGGCGTGGACGGCCTTGACCAGCGAGGATTTGCCCATGCCGCGCGCCCCCCAGAGCAGCGCATTGTTGGCGGGCAGTCCCTGCGCGAACCGCTCCGTGTTCTCGGCCAGGAGATCGCGCACCCGGTCGACGCCGCGCAACAGCGCGAGATCGACGCGATTGACCTTCCTGACGGGATTGAGCCGCTGTTGCGCCGCGCTCCAGACAAAAGCTTCGGCGTTCGTGAAATCCGGGGCCAGAAGCGCAGGTGGGGCAAGTCTTTCGAGCGCTGAGGCGATGCGGCGGAGGAGTTCTGAATCGTCTGACATGCGCGTTGGATAGGGCGTTTCGGGCGCAATGCCAAGATATGCCGCAAGATCGGAAAATGCGCAGTCAAGACGTGAAAAAGTAATTACATCAATGCGCCGTCGCCAATTGTGAACAAGCTCAGACTTGACTTTCTTTATATGGCTGGTCTTGCATGTCGTCCTCTCACAGTGGAGCCAAGACCATGCGTCGTTTGTTGTTTTCTACCTTTCTGGTCGTTTCTTTAGCTTCACCCGGCGTTGCTTCGGCGGAAAAATGGAAATTCGACGCGGTGGCCGATCTCGTGGCGGCCTCGATGCCGAGCTATGTCAACATCTACAATCGCCGCGTCTATAAGAACGATTCCGCCGCCAGCCAGCCCAAGGGCGGCGACACGACTATGGCGATCGAGGACGATGTCGGCGCCGGCATCGTCGTCTCGAGCGATGGCCTGATCGTCACCAACCGCCATGTCATCGAAGGCGCTTACGCGCTGTTCGTGACCCTGAGCGACGGGCGCAGATTGCGTGCGGATCTGGTGTTGGCCGGCACAAAATACGATCTTGCGGTCATAAAGGTCGATTTTGGCGACAAGCCCATCAAGCCCGCGCCGCTTGGCGACAGCCAGAAGATGAGGGTCGGCGACCGCGTCGTGGCCATTGGCAATCCGCTGGGCTTCGCCAGTTCGGTTTCGGCAGGCGTCATCAGCGCCTTTCACCGCCAGCCCGGCCTCAGTTCCTATGACGATCTCATCCAGACCGACGCAACCATCAATCGCGGCAATTCCGGCGGTCCGCTGTTCAACATGAACGGCGAGGTCATCGGCATCAATCAGGCGATCTACACGCAAAACCAGGGCGGCTCGATCGGCATCGGCTTCTCCATTCCCATCGACGACGTGAGGCAGGCCAGCCTCGGCATGGAGAAATTCGGCAAACCGCGCATCGGCTGGCTTGGCGTGAGCATGCAATCCATCACCGAGCCCATGGCGGAATCGTTAGGGCTTGGCGCCAATCAGGGCGGCGGCGGGATCATTTCCTCGGTGTCGCCGAATTCGCCGGCCGCAGCCGCCGGTCTGAAGGTCGGCGACATGCTCCGCACCTTCAACGGGAAAAAGCTGCGCGACGCCATCGCCGTCAATCGCTCGGTCGCAGGCAACGCCGACAAGACGGTCGATCTTGGCGTATGGCGCGACGGGAAGATGATCGATGTGCCGGTGAAGCTGAGCCAATTGCCCGGCAATATCTGGCTGACCAAAATGGAGCCCATACCCAAGATGGGCAAGCTGACCAGTTTTGGCGGCGAACTTGCAGACAAGCCCGGCCTCGACGGGATTGAGGTCACCAGCGTCGCCCGGAAGTCCATCGCCTGGTTCGGCGGCCTGCGCACCGGCGATATCATCAGGAAGATCGGCTTCACCGAACTCCACAACATCGCCGATCTCGAGCGCGAGTACGAAAAACTGGAAAAGGCCAAAAAGCCCGGCGGCGCAACGATCTTCGTCGACGGGCCGAATGGAGCGCGCTGGCTCAACATCGATCTGTTGCAGTAATCTCCGCGCCGCTGGCTTGCGGATATTCCATATTGTCCGGGCAATTCGTGTTTTCGTTCGACATGAATTGCCCGGACTGTCCTGTTTTTCGGCGCTGAAATCTTGATGCTATCCGCGACATGGCCGCTGTGCGAAACGCGCGGGGCGGGTTGCGAAATTTTTGTCCTACACTCTTAGCGGAAGACCGGGCGCTTCGGTCCGGCCGCTGGAGGACGGAATGAGACATAAATTATTCGCCGCCGCTGTACTGGCCGCAAGTTTCGCGGTTCCTGCCGGCCAGGCCTGGAGCCAGACGCCGGGGGTGACCGCCAAGGAAATCCGCATCGGCCAGACCATCGCCTATAGCGGGCCGGCGTCGGCCTATGGCCAGCTCGGCAAGGCCGAAGATGCTTATTTCAACTCCCTCAACGCCAAGGGCGGCATCAACGGCCGCAAGATCGTGTTCATCTCGCGCGACGACGCCTATTCGCCGGCCAAGGCGGTGGAGAACGTGCGCCGTCTCGTCGAGCAGGACGACGTCGCGCTGGTGTTCGGCGTACTCGGCACGCCCATCAACATGGCGATCCGGCCCTATCTCAACAGTAAAGGCGTGCCGCTCCTGTTCATCGCGGCGGGCTCGTCGGCGTTCAACGATCCCAAGCACTACAAATGGGTGATGGGCTGGCAGCCCAACCTGCATGCGGAGGCGAGTTTCTACGCTGCCGACATTCTCAAGCGCATGCCCAACGCCAAGATCGGCGTGCTCTACCAGAACGACGATTTCGGCAAGGACTTGCTGAACGGCCTCAAGGACGGGCTGGGCGCGAAGGCCGATCAGATGATCGTGAACACGCAGAGCTTCCAGGCGACCGATCCTTCCATCGATTCGCAGCTCGTGCTCCTCAAGAACTCCAATGTCGACGTGCTGATGCTTTTCACTTATTCCAAGCAGGCGGCGCAGGCGATCACGAAACTGTCCGAACTCGGCTGGAAGCCGGCGACCTATCTGCATCTGGGCGCAGCCTCGATCGGCGCCACCTTCAAGCCGGCGGGCCTTGAAAAATCGGCGGGCATCATGACCGCCGGGTTCCAGATGGACGTGACCGATCCCAAATGGGCGAACGAGCCTGCCGTAAAGGAATATTTCGCCTGGCAGAAAGAGAATATGCCCTCGGCCGATCCCTCGGATTCGCTTGTGGTCGCCGGCTATTCCGTCGCCCAGACGCTGGAGCATGTGCTCAGGCAGGCCGGAAACGATCTTTCGCGCGAAAACATCATGAAACAGGCGGCGAATATGAAAAATTTCCGCTTTTCCCTGATGCTGCCGGGCGGTTCCATCAACACCAGCCCCGACGATTATCGGGTCATCAATTACATGAAGCTCCAGAAATTCAACGGAACGACCTGGGACTTCGTGCAATAGCATATCCCGCAAAAGTTGGAGACTTTTGCGGTTGGGATATGCGGTGAAACAACCAGATAGAGCACGCCACGCGATTCCGTGGAAATGTGACGTGCAATAGAGGCGGGCGTGGCGGGATCCGTCATCCCGCCTTCACGACCGCCTTGGTCAGCCGCGCTGTCGAATACAGGACATCGCCGGCCGTTACGCTCGCCTCGCAGAAGGCGAGCGTTTTTCCCAGACGCAATACGCGCCCGGTAATGCGCAGCCGCGCGCCGGCAGGCGCCGGGCGCATGTGCTGCACATGCATGTCGGCGGTGACGGCGTGCATATCGTCCGCCAGCAACGCCAGCAGGGCGCAGACTGCGGCGGGCTCCATCAGCATGGCCAGAACGCCGCCGTGAATGGCGCCGGTCGGCCCGAAACTCGCCGGTCCCGCCACGAATTCCAGAACCGCTTCGCCCGGGCCGACCGATATCGCCGACAGGCCATGCGTCTTGTGCGGCGCGGCGCTCAGGACCGTTTCGACCAGCGCGTTCACCTGTTTCTGCGTTCTCGACATCGGGCCTCCGGAGTTCGTCGCCAGACGCTTGCGCAAATCGGGACGCTCCCGCAAGTCCTGCGCCGCGCACAGCGCCCCGGCGCGCCCTGCATTGGTGAGCGGCGAAACCTCGGGTTAATCTTGCCGCAAAAGATCGGGCGAATGGAGGACGGCGTGGAGTTTGAAGATCTGGTCAACAGCCGCAAGAGCGTGCGCGGTTTTCTGAAGAAGCCGGTGGCGCGCGAAACCATCGAGGAGATCATAACCGTCGCCAAACGCGCGCCGTCCTCGATGAATACGCAGCCCTGGCACATTCACGTCCTGACGGGGACGCCTCTCGAGGAAGTCCGCCGCCGGAACATGGAGGCCATGGCCGGCGGCGCAAGCGTCAATCGCGACATTCCCATCCACGGCGAATATGACGGCGTGCATCGTCATCGTCAGGTCGAGATCGCGAAAAAACTGTTCGCGGCCATGGATATCGCGCGGGAGGACAAGGCCAAGCGGCAGGACTGGGTTTTGCGCGGCTTTCGCCAGTTCGACGCCCCCGTGTCGCTGGTGCTGTGTTACGACCGGGCGCTGGAAGGCGGCGCGGTCGGCTATTTCGATCTCGGCGCCATCTGCTACGGCATCACGCTTGCCGCCTGCGACCGTGGTCTTGGCACGGTCATCAACGGGCAGGGCATCATGCGCACCGACATCGTGCGCGAAGTCGCCAATATCCCGCCGGAACAGGGCGTGATGACCTGCATCGCCATGGGCTGGCCGGACGAAGCCTTCGCCGCCAACACCGTCGTGTCGGATCGCGAGGCCAACGGCAGTTTCGTGCGCTATCACGGTTTTACGGAATAGGGCGGCCAAGGCCGCCCCCGGAGCGCGTCGCGTTTTCACGAAATCGCGTGACGCGATTTATTGTTCTCACCGCATATCCCCACCGCAAAGGTCGAAGATTTTTGCGGGATAAGCTCTAATCGATCTCCCCGAATTCCTTGCCCGCCGGCATGGGCGCAAGCCGCAGCAGGCGCGAATCCTCGACGGCTGCGGTGCGGTGCTTCACCGCCTCGCGATAGGCGGGGTCGCGCAGCATATCGACGAAGGCCTGCACATCAGGGTATTCGGCGATGAAGGCCACATCCCATTGCTCGTTGTCCTGCGGGCCGATCAGCATGAGTTCGGGCTTGCCGATCCAGACCTGCTTGCCGCCGAGGCCGCGAAACACCGGCCCGCTCTCGCGCGCGTAAGCCTTGTAGGCGTCGGCCCCGGAAACGTCGCGACCGTCGGGATAGGCGGCTTTCTTGCGGACTTTCACGAGGTTGAGCATGTGGATCGGCCCCGGCCGGTCCATCTCGCGAAATCTGGCGAAAACCTCTTTTGTCGGGTCGATGTGGCCGGTCATTTTTCACTCCTGGCCAGAAGGCGCTCGATCCGCCGGTCGGGCGCAAGCCAGATTAGCGCGACGAGAACGAAGATCAAGCTGGAGGCGAGCGGCGTCACGAAGGCCAGTCCGACCGCGGCGGCGTAGAGCGCGAGCGAGAGTTTGCCCTTGCGATCGCCGCCGATGGCGTGCGCCAGAAGCGAATCGGGGCCCTGCGCGCGCATGATCGTCGTCTGCAAGATGACATAGGCGATCGCCGCGCCGAGCAGGACGACGCCATAGAGGGCCGTCGGCCAGCGCGAAAAATGGTTTTCGCCGAGCCATGCGGTCGTAAAGGGGATGAGCGAGAGCCAGAAAAGAAGATGCATGTTGGCCCACAGAACCGAGCCGTTCACGCGCCTGACCGCCGCCAGCATGTGGTGATGGTTGTTCCAGTAGATCGCGATGTAGATGAAGCTGAGCACGTAGCTCAAAAAGCCGGGGATCAGCTTGACGAGATCGCCGGGCTCGCCGCCGTGCGGCGCCTTGAGCTCCAGCACCATGATCGTGATGATAATGGCCAGCACGCCGTCCGAGAAAGCGGCAAGTCGTTCTTTTTCCAATATTCTGCCCCGTTTTGCGCTTTCGGCGCGCGCATTCCCGTTGCGCTTTCGGCGCGCGCATTCCTGGTCAGCCTAGCCCAGGGTCGGCTTCGCGGGCAATTTGCATGGGTCCGCCATTGCCTTGGACGGGCTTCCGGCTATAGTCCGCGCGAAATTTCCGGTCGCTCAGGCCATTTCAGACGGGACGCACATGAACTTCATCACACCCGCCTTCGCTCAGGCAGCCGGCGCCGGCTCGCCTGGCGGCAGCGAGATCATCATGCAGATGGCGCCTTTCGCCATCATTCTGGTCATCATGTATTTCCTCATCATCCGGCCGCAGCAGCGCCGCGCCAAGGAAACGCAGAATATGCTGGGCGCCATCCGGCGCGGCGATACGGTCGTCACGACCGGCGGCCTCATCGGCAAGGTCACCAAGGTGACCGACAATGCCGAGGTCGAGGTGGAAATCGCCGCCAACGTGCGCGTACGCGTGAAGCGCCAGATGATTGCGGACGTGCGCACGAAAGGCGAGCCGGTCAAGGAAACTGCGGCCTGATCGGAAATGGGCGCTGAGGGGCTGGCCCGGCTGGCCTGAGACGCGCCCTTAGGCCCGATAAAGCGGTCGATGCTTTTGCGATTGAGCAATCTCTGGCAGGCGACGGCCGATCTACCGAACGAACGAGACCCATGCTGCGCTTCGCCCCCTGGAAAGTCGCATCAATCGTCGGCATGACGCTGATTGCGATCCTGATCGTCATTCCCTCCCTGCTGTCGCCTTCGGCGCGCGCCGCCCTGCAAGCCCGCATGCCCTCCTGGCTGCCGGCCAAGTCGATCACGCTCGGCCTCGATTTGCAGGGTGGGTCGCACATCCTGCTGGAAGTCGATTCGGCGGCCGTCACCCGCACCCAGGTCGAAAACCTTCGCGACGACGTGCGCCGCGTTCTTCGCGAGGAGCGGGTTGGCGTCGTCGGCGGCATAGCCATGCAGCAGCGCAGCGTGCAATTCCGCCTTGCCCAGCCGGCCGAGCTTGAAAAGGTCTTGCCGAAGCTTCGCGCGCTCGGCCAGGGCTCGACTGCGGCCTTGCTGGGCGCCGCCAGCGCGCCGACGGTCGAGGTCAAGCCGGGCGAAAACGGCGTCGTTCAGGTTGTCGTCACCGAGGCCGGCACGCAGGACAAGGTGCGCCGCGCCGTCGACCAGTCGATCGAGGTTCTGCGCCGCCGTATCGACGGCTCCGGCATGAAGGAGCCGACCATCCAGCGGCAGGGCGCCGACCGCATTCTCGTGCAGGTGCCGGGTTTGCAGGATCCGCAGCAATTGAAAGACCTGCTCGGCACCACCGCCAAGCTCGAATTCCGTCTCGTCGCCCAGCCCGGCGACAATCCCGCCGATATCGAGGAACTCGAACAGACCGAGGGCGGCAAGCTGCCGATCGAAAAGCAGGTGATGGTGCAGGGCGAAGACCTGACCGACGCCCAGCCGGGTTTCGACCAGCGCACCAACGAGCCTGTGGTCAACTTCCGCTTCAACCTGAACGGCGGCAAGAAATTTGCCGAAGTCACCACCCGCAATGTCGGCAAGCCTTTCGCCATCGTTCTCGACAACAAGGTGATTTCCGCGCCGCGCATCATCTCGCCGATCACGGGCGGCTCCGGCCAGATTTCGGGCCGCTTCACCGTCGAGCAGGCCAATAATCTCGCCGTCCTCCTGCGCGCCGGCGCCTTGCCCGCCAAGCTCACCACCGTCGAGGAGCGCACAGTCGGTCCCGGTCTCGGCCAGGATTCGATCGACGCCGGCGAACTTGCCTCCTATGTCGGGGCGGGTCTGGTCGTGGTCTACATGCTGATCACCTACGGCGTGTTCGGCATTTTCGCCAATATCGCGCTGTTCGTGCACATTCTCTTCATCTTCGCAGCGCTCGTGCTGCTCGGCGCGACGCTGACCTTGCCGGGCATTGCCGGCATCGTCTTCACCATCGGCATGGCGGTCGATTCCAACGTGCTGATCTACGAGCGCATCCGCGAGGAAAACCATCTCGGCCGGTCGATCCTGTCGTCGCTGGACGCCGGCTTCAAACGCGCCTTCGGCACGATCGTGGATTCCAACGTCACCATGTTCGTGGCCGCCGTCATTCTCTATTTCCTTGGCTCCGGCCCCGTGCGTGGCTTTGCCGTGTCGCTTGGCCTGGGCATTCTCACGACCATTGTGACCGCCGTCACCATGACGCGCATGATGATCGCCGTGTGGTATCGCTATGCGCGCCCCACGAAACTGCCGATCTGAGCGGGGAGACCGATCATGAAGCTCCTGCGTCTCGCGCCCGAGAACACCAAATTCCCGTTCATGCGGTTCCGCCGCGTGAGCTATCCGTTCTCGGCCATGCTTTCCATCGTCTCGGTCGTGCTCTTCGTGGTCTGGGGTATGAATTTCGGCATCGATTTCGCCGGCGGCACCCTCATGGAATTGCGCGCCAAAAGCGGCACAGCCGATATAGCTTTGCTGCGCAATCTCGCCGAACATCTGGGCGTCGGCGAGGTCGGCGTCCAGTCCTTCGGCAACGCATCGGACGTGACCCTGCGTTTCGGCGTGCAGCCCGGCGGCGACGCCGCCCAGGCGGGCGCGGTCGAAAAGGTCAGGACAGCGGTCTCCGACGGCTACGATATCCGCCGCGTCGAAACGGTCGGCCCCTCCGTCTCGGCCGAACTCGTGCAATCGGGCACGCTTGGCGTCGTGCTCTCGATCTTCGCGGTGCTGACCTATCTATGGTTCAGATTTGAATGGCAATTCGCCATTTCCGCGGTTATCGCGACCATGCACGATCTTTTGCTTACAGTCGGCTTTTTCTCGGTGACGCATCTCGAATTCAACACCACCTCGATTGCGGCGATTCTGACCATTGTCGGTTATTCGCTCAACGAAACCGTGGTCGTGCTCGATCGTATCAGGGAAATGATGCGCAAATACAAGCGCATGCCGACCGACCAGCTCATCGACCTCTCGATCAACGCGGTCCTGCCCCGAACCCTCATGACCGCGACGACCGTCCTGCTCGCGCTGCTTGCGCTCGTGGTGTTCGGCGGCCAGGTGATCCGCTCCTTCTCGCTCGCCATGACCTGGGGCGTCTGCGTGGCCGTTTATTCCTCGATCTTCATCTGTTCGCCGATGATGATCTATCTCGGCCTGCGCACCGAGGGCCACACACGCAGCGAGGCGTCCGACGCCAAGGAGGAGGCGGCCGAAGCGGCGCGATAGCCCTGGCGCGAACGCCCGCTTTTCCCCTTCTGCCTTTCAGGATTGCGCGTAACGGGAAACGCCAATGACCGATCGCCCCGCAGGCTTTCTGCCCGGTCGCCATCCCATAGACGCCTACGGGGAAGGCGGGTTCAAGTTCGGCGGCATGTCGCACCGCGGCTCGCTTCTGGCGCTGCCGTCGGGACTTTACGCCTGGGACGCCACAAGCGCCGCCGGCCTTGAGGAAGCCGATTTCGCCCGGATTTTCGAGGAGGCGCCTGGCTCGATCGAGCATCTGCTCATCGGCGTGGGCCAGGATATGGCGCCCTTGAAGCCCGCGCTTGCAGCGCGCCTGCGCGCTGCTAAAATTATTGCCGAGCCTATGGCGACGGGCGCAGCGGCGCGTACATACAATATCCTGATGGGAGAGAACCGGCGCGTGGCCGCCGCGCTTATCGCTGTTTGATGCGCGAAACCGGGGATATGACAGACCAGGCCACAGGCTCGACATCCGTCAACGACGACCGTCGGAAGAAAATGGCGGAAAATTACGCGCATTGCGAATCGCTCCTGCGGTGGCACGACCGCGACCGCTGGCTGGCGTCGATGTTCGCGCCGGCGGCGCTGCGGCCGCGCCTGCACGCGCTCTACGCCTTCAGTCTGGAGATCGCGCGCATCCGCGAGACCGTGTCCGACCCCATGCCCGGCGAAATCCGCATGCAATGGTGGGTGGACGCCATAGAGGGCGAGGCCAGGGGCGATGTGCGCGCCCATCCCGTGGCCGCCGCCCTCATCGACACGATCAGGGCTTTCGGCCTGCCACGCGCGGCCTTCACCAATCTTGTCGAGGCGCGTCGTTTCGATCTCTACGACGACCCCGTGGCGGACGTGAAAGAACTGGAAACCTATTGTGGCGGCACCTCGTCCGCGCTGTTTCGCCTGGCCTCCATCATTCTGGCGGAGGGCGGCGAGCCCGGCGGGGCGGAGGCGGCGGGTTACGCGGGCGTCGCCTATGCGCTGACCGGCCTGTTGCGTTCCTTCCCCTGGCTTGCCGCGCGCGGACAGATCTACGTGCCGGCCGAGATGCTCGAACGTCATGGCGTGACGCCGGCCGCAGCCCTCGAACGTCCGGCAAAGCCGGGGCTGGTTGCAGCGCTCGCCGATCTCAGGGAACTTGCCCGCCGCCGCCATGACGAAGCCATGGCTGCGCTGCCGAATGTCGCCCCGCGATCGCGCGCGGCCTTTGCGCCGCTGGCTTGCGCGCCGCTTTATCTTGCCGCCATGGAGCGAGCGGACTACCAGCCGTTTTCGAGCCGGATCGAGGCCAGCCAATTGCGCCGGCAATGGGCGCTCTGGCGTTTTTCCCGCACGCGGCGCTGATTGTCGTCGCCGCTACGGCAGAACCTTCAGATTGTCGTCGGTCAGGGCGACCAGCAGGAGTCTGCCGTCGGCGCCGAGGCGGAACTGGCCGAATTTCGCCCCGGCGAAATCCTTGGCATGCCCTTCCTCGAAGAAATAGGCGTCCGTGCCGACGAACCAGCGGCCCGACTTCTGCCTGAGCCTGAGCGCGACCTGGTTCGCCTGGGGCCCGGCGTCTGGTGCGGCCAGTCCCTGGATGGTGGCGATCGACCTGTCGTCAAGATCGGCGATGGCGAGGACTTCGCTATTGATGCTGCGCGCCGCGGGCAATTTGTCGACGTTGAAGGCGATCGCCATATAATCGCCCTGGATCAGGGAGCGCGGATCGACGGGCCTGAGCGCGATGTAGATGACGCGCCCGTTCGCCAGCGTGTCCTCTGCGCTGCGCACGGCGGTTGCGCCGATTGCGGCGGTTGCGGCCAGGCCGAGCGCAATCAGACCGAGCGCCGCGCCGCCGAACGCCCGGGGCGCCGCCGGCTCGCGCGAGCGGGTGAGGAATACGACGAGGCCGAGGGCGCCGCCGAGCGCCATCAGCAGATAGGCTTTTTGGGTCAGCGGCCAGCTCAGCGCGTAATAGAAGGCGCTGACGATCCAGACGGCGGACAGCGCGGCGGCGCCGGCAAGACCCCGCGAATGGGCGAGCATGGCGCCGGCGAAGATCGCGATCGCGCCGCCGAGCGCCGGCGAGCGAAAGGTCAGCGCGACCATCACGGCGGCGACCGCATAGCCGAGCGGCGTGCGCAGGTCGGCGCGCCGCATCAGCAGCAGGCAGACGCCGGCCAGTCCGAGCGCGGTCGAGACGGCCTGCGCCGGTCCCGCCCAGGGCGTGTGCGCCAAGCTCGCGATTTCGCCGATCAGGCCGGCGCCGGCGCTGGCGAGGAATGGGCGTCCGGCGATGGAGATGAGCGCGACAAGGCCGCCCGCCGTCCAGCCGGCGAAGAACGGCCGCGCGTTGTCGGGCAGCTTCAAGCCGAGGCCGGGCCCCGCCAGTCCTGCCGCGCCCGCGACGGCGGCGAGCGAAGTCATCGCGACCGCGCCCTCCGCATGCTGCAAGCCAAAGCGCACGACCATGGAGATGACGACCGCCCAGAGCGCCCAGAAACCGAGCAGCATCCGCATCCAGCGCGCCTGAACCGTGAAAGCGACGGCGATGGCGATGACCGCCAGCACGAAACCGGCGTCGTCCCTGAACCAGGTTGTCAGCGCATAGATCAGCAGCGCCGTCGAAACGGCGGACATGATCAGGCCGAACATCTGGCGGAAGCTGAACGGGGCGTCGCCGCGCATGATGAACACGGACGGGATCAGGGTCAGCGCGCCGACCAGCGCGGCGCCGGACGGGCTGTCGAGATGTTCGCCGAACAACAGGCCATAGACGCTCAGGATCGGCAAGGCGGCGAGCAAGGCGCCGAAGCCGCTGAGCATGGCCAGCGGCCACGAAACCTTGCGCTCGAGATCGACCGTCTCGCCTTTCTCGCGCGCCGCGCGCGCGTGAATCCTGCGCAGCAGGCTGACGCTGACGAAGATGATCGCCGTGGACAGGATCGCGAGGGGCAGCGCCTTGCCGAGCGTGGATTCGCGGCCCCAGAAAACTGCCTTCACAATCCGCGCGATCACCAGAGCGTCGATGCCGGCGACGGCCAGCGTCGCCACGCCGAACTCGAGCGGGCGCGCAAGCGCGAGCCCGCCGGCTATCAGGCAGAGCAGGGCGATGGAGGCCGCGAAAACGCCGACGCTGACAACGCCGACGCTGACGCCGGCGGTTTGGAACAGGCTTTCGAGGCCCGTGACCGTGACGAGCGCGATCGCGCCGAGGCTGGCCAGCCGGAAAGACCATGTCGTGTCGCCGATGAAGCGGCGCAGGCCGGGATAGGGACTGAGAAGCGCCGCGATCGCGAGCGCTATCGCCCAGGCCGGGGCGAAGCTGGCGACGTCGGGACCGCTGCTCTCCTGTATCCGCCAGAGCCCGGTCGCGCCCCCCGCGACCAGCGTCCACAGAACCCAGACGGCGTCGTGGCGCGCGGCAAGCGCGAACGGGAGCGCAAGCGCGGCCCAGAGCGCGAAAAGCTGCCAGGCGTCGGCGCCGCTGGGATAGATTTGCCC
>JBKDZW010000101.1:0-19161 GCA_047971685.1 Rhodoblastus sp. | reverse complement strand
TGAGGCGCGAATTTGCGCCTGTCGGCAGGCGCGCCGAGCCGACGCAGAAGCCGCTGCTGCTCCGCCTCCAGCGCACCTAGCGCGGGAGTGTCGGCAACGCGCGCGATCAAGGCGTGCGGCCTGTCGGCGCCGAAGGCGGTGAGATGGTCCAGTTTGACCGTAAAATCAGCGCTCCTGACGCTATCGAGCGCTTCGGCGATCTCGTTGGCGAGCGGGCGCGGGACGTCGCCGATGAAGCGCAGGGTGATATGGTAATCGGCCTCGTCTATCCAGCGCGCTCCAGGCAGGCCGCCGCGCAACAAACCCAGTCCGGTTGCGACATCGATCGGAATTTCGAGCCCGGTAAAAAGGCGCGGCATGCGAAGCCCCCGCGTTCTAGTTCTCTGTTTTCGCACGGGCGCCGAAGCGCTCCAGGAGCGTTTTCTCGAGAAAGGGGGCGAAGCCCTCGACCATTTTCTCGACGCCCGCGACATTGGGGTGAAGGCCGTCCGGCAGGGTAAGCGCGCGATTGCCGGAGACGCCTTCCATGAAAAACGGATAGAGAGGCGCATCAAAGCGTCGGGCGAGATCGGGATAGATAGCGTCGAATTCGGCGCGATAGGCTGCGCCCCAATTGTCGATGGAGCGCATGCCCGCCAGGACCACAACGATCTTTCGGGCCTGAAGCCGCTTTATGATCGTCGTCAGCGCTTGAACCGTCCCGGCCGGCGGCGCGCCGCGCAACATGTCGTTGGCGCCGAGTTCTACGATTACGAGATCGGTTCCTTCCGGCGTCGACCAATCGAGGCGGGCAAGGCCGCCGGCGCTGGTGTCGCCAGAGACGCCGGCATTGGCGATTTCGACGGCGAAACCGTCCGCCCGCAGACGCCTTTCAAGAACGGCCGGAAAGGCGGCTCTGGCCGGCAGTTCGTAGCCGGCCGTCAGGCTGTCGCCGAAAGCTGCGATTTTGATCGGCCCTGATTCGGCCGCGTTCGCGCTGGCGGCGATGAGGACAAGGCAAGCGAATTGAACTAGCGCGGCGATGACACCATCTCTGGCTCTCCCGCCTGCCGGCTTTCGCCCCTTCCATCGCTCCGAGCCCGATCGAAACCATGCCAATTTCCGCACTCCCCGCCGATATGGACGCCCAGACGGCGATTACGCTCGATTCCATACGCCTCAGCCTGGGTTCCGGCCCAACGCGCGTCGAGGTGCTTAAAGGCATAACGCTCAATTTCCGGCGTGGGAAGGCGACCGCCATTGTCGGTCCGTCAGGTTGCGGGAAGTCGACATTGCTGATGACGTTGGCGGGTCTGGAGCGCCCGGATGCGGGCTCGGTGGAGATTGAAGGACGGTCGATCGAGAAAATGGGCGAGGACGAACTGGCCGAATTTCGCGGCCAGAATATCGGTATCGTCTTCCAGTCCTTTCACCTCATCCCGACAATGACGGCGCTGGAAAATGTCGCCGCGCCGCTTGAGCTTGCTGGACGGCGCGACGCTTTTTTGCGGGCGCGCGAGGAACTTGTCGCGGTCGGGCTCGAAGCGCGCGCGGCGCATTATCCCTCGCAGCTCTCCGGCGGCGAGCAGCAGCGCGTGGCGCTCGCCCGCGCGCTGGTCGGCGATCCCGCCATTCTGCTGGCCGACGAACCGACCGGAAATCTCGACGGCAGTACGGGCGAAGCGATCATTGACCTGCTGCTCGGCCAGCGCGCGCGGCGCGGCAGCACGCTGGTGATGGTGACGCACGATCTGTCGCTGGCTGCGCGCTGCGACGATGTGGTGCGGCTGCATTCGGGCCAGGTAGAAAGCGCGGCCATGCGCGAACCCGAATGCGCTGTTCCATGAAACATCTGGCGACGATCCTGTCTTTTGCGCGCCGCGACCTGCGCGGTGGCCTGAAGGGCTTTCGCGTCTTTCTGATCTGCGTCGCCATCGGCGTTGCCGCAGTGACCAGCGTTGCGGCGATATCGCAATCGCTTCTGGCCTCGTTCGCATCGCAGGGACGCGCGATGCTCGGCGGCGACATGACTTTTTCGCGCTCACAGCGCATTCTTACAGAGCAGGAAAGAGCTTACCTGTCGACGCTTGGCCGCATATCGGAAATCGGCATGCTGCGCGCCATGGCGCGAACATCCGACGATCGCGCGATCATGGTGGACGCCAAAGTCGTCGATGGCGACTATCCGCTCGTCGCTCAGGTGGCGCTTGCCCCGCCCGTGCCGCTGGCGGACGCGCTTGCGTCGCATGAAAACGTATTTGGCGCGGTTGCGGACGCCGCCTTCATCGAGCGTGCGGGCTTGCGGATCGGCGACAGGTTCGATCTCGGCAATGCGCATTTCGTGCTGCGCGCGCAGATCAGAGTCGAACCGGACCGTATCGCCACAGGCATAGGTTTCGGAACGCGCGTAATGATTTCGCGCGCAGGATTCGAGGCGAGCGGGCTTGGATCGACGGCGTCGCTGACACGCTGGGTAATCCGTCTTGCGCTCGCTACGCCAAATGTCACGGATGGGCAGGTGGAAGCGCAAGCCGACGCCATTCTCAAGCATTTCCCAACTTCGGGCTGGGATGCGCGCACGCGTGCAAACGTCTCGCCGCAGCTCACCCGCAATATCGAGCGCTTCACGCAATATATGGCCCTGATCGGCGTCGTCTCGCTGATCGTCGGCGGCGTTGGCGTGTCGATTGCGGTGGGCGCCTTCGTCGACCGCAAGCGCCAGTCCATCGCCATTCTCAAGGCGGTGGGCGCCTCGGGAGGCGTCGCCTTCGCGCTCGTGCTGACGGAAATGATGCTGATAGCGTTTGCCGGCGCGCTTGTTGGCGCAGCTATCGGCGCGGCTTCTCCGTACGTTGCAGCGCAATTTGCCGGACCTGCGCTCGATCTTCCTATCGCGCCGATTTTTTCCGTGCGCGCGATTGTTGCGGGTATGGCGATCGGCCTGCTGTCGGCCTTGACCTTTGTCATCGCGCCGGCGGGACGGGCCCACGACACGCCTGTCGCCGTGCTGTTTCGTTCAGGCGCGACCATGGAATCGGGACGTCTGCGCATACGTTATGTTGTGGCTGTGCTTGGCGCTTTCGTCGCCATGGTCGGGCTCGTCTATCTCTCGTCGAGCGAGAAGAATATTGCGCTCCTGGCTATAGCGGCAGTGGCCGTTTCGGCGGCGATCTTGCGCGCGGTCGGCTGGGCCATCGCCTTTGGCGCAAGGCTCGGCGCCAATGTCCGCAATCTGCCGGCGCGATTGGCGTTGGGAAACATTCGACGGCCCGGCGCCGTCACACGGCCGGTCGTCACCTCGCTCGGCCTCGGCCTGACGCTGCTTGTGGTCATCGTCGGCGTGGACAGCAATGTGCGCCGGCAGCTCAGTTCGGGCGAGCCCGGCCGCACACCGGATTATTTCTTTGCCGATGTGCAGAGCGCGCAGGTTGACGCCTTCAAGGGCCTGCTGACGGCGCGCCGTCCGGATGCGTCCATCGAGCAGGCGCCTATGTTGCGCGGGCGGATCGTGCGCGTCGGCCATCGTCGCGCCGAGGATATCAAAGCCGACCAGAATGCGGCCTGGGTGCTCGATGGCGACCGCGGCATTACTTATTCCGCAAGCCCTCCGACCGGCTCCAAGGTGATTGCCGGCAAATGGTGGCCGGCCGATTACACGGGTCCGCCGCTCGTCTCGCTCGACGGCGATATTGCACGAGGACTGGGGCTGGCGATTGGCGACGACATCGCCGTGAACGTCATGGGCCGCGAGATTTCTGCAAAGATCGTTAATCTGCGCGAGGTTGACTGGCGTAGCTTCGGCATCAATTTCGTGCTCGTCTTCACGCCTGCGACCTTTGCCGGCGCGCCGCATACGGAATTGATCTCGATGACCTTGCCGCCCGGGAAATCAGGCGGAACGGGCGCATTGGTGAATGAAATCTCGAAAGCCTACCCGACCGTGGTGGCGCTTTCCGTGCGCGAGGCGCTGCAACAGGCGCTGGCGCTGACCGAAAAACTTTCGACGGCGATCAGGGCTGCCTCTTCCGTCACGCTTGCAACGGCTTTGTTTACGCTTGGCGGGGCGCTGGCTGCGGGCCAACGGGCACGGCTCTACGACGCCGTCGTCCTGCGCATGCTCGGCGCGACACGGCGGCGGCTGATCCTGGCCTATCTGCTGGAGTTTCTGCTGCTCGGCCTGGCGACGTCCATTTTTGCGCTGGCAGCGGGGGCCCTTGCTGCCGAATTGATCGTTACGCGCTTGATGAAACTGGACTTTCAGTTTGACTGGCCCGCCATGGCGGTCATTGTTGCGGCAGGCTGCGCGGTCACAATTACGCTTGGGCTCGCCGCCACATGGCGGACATTGGGGGCAAAGCCTGCACGTGTCCTAAGAGAATTATGACAGAAAGTTCATCTGGGCGAGGGCCGGTTCTCCTTGTCTTTCCTGTATTTGCCGCTCATATTCTCATGGATGCGCGTCTGAGCGCGCAAGGAAACGCGGTTGTCGAGCCGCAGAGGAGAGGCATAAATGTCCGACTATGACCGCAACGCCGGCGCCCAATGGGGCACGAGCGTAGGCCAGGCCGGTGTTCAACAGATCGATCAGGGCCTGCGCACGTACATGCTTGGCGTGTACAATTACATGACCTTGGGCTTGGGAATTACGGGCGTGGTCGCCTTCGGCGTCAACATGCTGGCCGTATCGGCGACGCCCACGCCGTATAAATTCGGCGGGCAGTTTCTGACCGATCTTGGCGTGGCCCTCTACGCCAGCCCGCTGAAATGGGTGGCGATGCTGGCGCCGCTCGCCTTCATCTTCATATTCTCGTTCCGGATCGACCGCATGTCGGCGGCGTCGGCGCGCAATATGTTCCTGGGTTTTGCGGCCGTGATGGGCCTGTCGTTATCGACGGTGCTGCTGGTGTTCACCGGCGCCTCGGTCACGCGCGCTTTCTTCATCACGGCGGCGGCGTTCGGCGGTCTGAGCCTTTACGGCTATACGACCCGCCGAGACCTCTCGGCCTTCGGCTCGTTCCTGGTGATGGGGCTGATCGGCCTCGTCATCGCCAGCCTGGTGAATGTGTTCGTCCAGAGCTCGGCCATGCAGTTTGGCCTGTCGATCCTGTCGGTGCTGATCTTCTCGGGCCTCACCGCCTGGGATACGCAGGCGATCAAGGAAATGTACTACGCCTCGGACGATTACGAGACAGCCACCAAAAAGTCGGTCAACGGCGCTTTGATGCTCTATCTCGATTTCATCAACATCTTCCAGGCGCTGCTGTCGCTGACAGGCAGCCGCAACGACTAGGCAACGCCCCTCCGGCCTTGCATGAACGCCAAACGCCCCGCTCCGGCGGGGCGTTTTCATGTCGTGACCAGTTTGATTTTCTTGTCGAGCACAGCGAGCACACGCTCAAGATCATGGCCTCGTTTCAAAATGAAGCCATCAGCCGAGACGACGGAATAGGCGCCCTGACGACGGGCCAGCGCCGGGCTTTTCTCGACCGTATAGAGCGGTGTTTCGGACGCCCGCCGAAAGATGGCGAATACGGCCTTCAAGGGAGTGAAGCCGATAGCGTAGTCTCGCCACTCGCCTTCCGCGACGCGCCGGCCATAAAGGTTCAAGATAAGCTGAAGTTCGCGCCGATCGAACGCCACCTGTTTGGGCGCGCTTGTTTCCCGCTGGCGCCGGTCGTGCGCATGCGGCGCCGGCCGAAAGGCGACCGAAACCACTTCTGCGCTGCGCCGCTTGGGGTCGGCGGTCTCCGAATCCGACATTTGATGCTCCGCGCGCATGTTCCTACGAATGCCGGATAACGGCAAGCGACACGACTAATCCTGATTTATCATGGTTTTGCCCTATTGCCGCCTTCGCACAGCCCTAGACCGGGGTCAGTAATCATCCGTTGCCTCGATGGCCCGATTCGTCGCGCTTCCGGATTCGTCAGCCCCCCAGCCCCCCGGGGCGTTCAGCGGATCGGGCCGTTTTGAGGCGCTGCGTTGAGTTTCAGCGTTTGTTCAAAGCCGGCTGCGTCGCCCCGCAGCCGGCTTTTTCTTGGTCGGCCGAATTCAAGTTCTGTTGAATTTTTTGGTCGCGTTTCGATATGAGTGACGCCTGACGAAGTTTTGACCGGGAGAGCGCCACGCATGAACGAGACAGCCAACGGCAGGGCGGCCGAAGCGCGCGAAGGCGCGGCCGAACGGCCATTTCAGGCCGATGTCGCCCGCCTCCTCGATTTGGTTGTTCATTCCATCTATTCGGATCGCGACATTTTTTTGCGCGAACTGGTGTCGAACGCGGCCGACGCCTGCGAAAAGCTGCGGTTCGAGGCGGCGACCGGTCAGACCGAAACCTCCGGCGCGCCGTTCCGGATCGTTGTCGAAGCGGACAAGGCGGCCGGCCGTCTGAGCGTCGAGGACAATGGCCTCGGCATGAGCCGCGATGACCTTGAACAGGCCCTTGGCGTCATCGCGAATTCCGGTACACGCGCCTTTCTCGAAAAACTGGAAGGGGCCGAAGGCAAGGGGCCTGCCGAATCGCTGATCGGCCGTTTCGGGATCGGCTTCTATTCGTCCTTCATCGTCGCCGACCATGTCGATGTCTATTCGCGCCGGGCAGGCCAGACGCAGGGCTGGAAATGGTCGTCCGACGGCAAGAGCGCCTATTCTATCGAGACAAGCGCCGATTGCCCCGAGGTTGGCACGCGCGTCGTGCTGCATCTGAAGGCGGACGCGAAGGATTATCTCGAGCCCGCCACGCTGCAACGCATCGTCGGCGAACATTCGGCAGGCGTTCCCTTCCCCATCTCAATTCGCGAAGCCGGCAGCGAAGAGCGCGCCGCCAGCGCGGGCGCAGCTCTGTGGACGCGCCCGCGCGCCGACATAAGCGCCGAGCAATATACGGATTTTTATCGTTCGATCGCGGGGCGGTTCGATGAGCCCGCGCTGACGATTCATTGGCGCGCGGAGGGGCGTTATGAATTCGATGCGCTCGCCTTCATTCCCGGCGCGCGCCCGTTCGATCTGTTCAATCCCGAACGTCGCGGACGCTCGCGTCTTTATGTGCGGCGCGTGCTGGTTTCGACGGAAGCCGACCTGCTGCCGCCCTGGCTGCGGTTTGTGACGCTGGTTGTCGATTCCGCCGATATTCCGCTCAATATTTCGCGCGAGATCGTCCAGAAGAGCCCGGTTCTGGGGGCGATCCGCAAAGCAGTCGTTGGCCGCATATTGCAGGAACTGACCAGGCAGGCCGAGAGCGACGCCGAAAAATTCATGTCGGTCTGGCAGAATTTCGGCGCCGTCCTGAAGGAAGGGCTCTACGAGGATCCCGAAAGACGCGACACGCTGTTTGCGCTTGCGCGGTTTACGACGTCCACCCATGGCGAGGGCGCGCGCACGCTTGCGCAATATGTGCAGGATCTGCGGCCCAACCAGACGGCGATCTATTATCTGACCGGCACGGATGCGGCCGCCATCGCCTCAAGCCCCCATCTCGAAGGGTTTCGCGCAAGAGGGATCGAAGTCTTGTTGTTGTCGGATGCGGTCGATTCCTTCTGGGCGTCGAGCGCGGTCGGTTACGAGGGCAAGCCGTTCCGCTCGATCACGCAGGGGCAGGCCGATATTTCGCTGGTTCCGCTTGCCGATGGCGCGCAGGCGCCGGAGAAGCCGGAACTTGATGCGGCAACCGCGACCGATATCGCAAAAATGAAGGAAGCGCTCGGCGCGCGCATCTCGGACGTGCGCGTGTCCGACCGGCTTGCCGATAGCGCGGCATGTCTTGTCGCCAGCGACATGGCGCCGGATCGGACGCTTGCGAAAATTCTCTCCAGCGCCGGGCGCATGGACGCCGAAATGCAGCCTGTTCTGGAAATCAATCTCGGCCATCCGCTCATGAAAGCGCTGTTCTCGAGAGAGATTGCGGGGAATGCCGCCGAATTCGCCGAGGCGAGCGGACTTGTCTACGATCTCGCGCAGCTTGCCGAAGGCGAAGCCCCGGAAAACGGTCCGGAACTCGCACGCCGCCTGTCGAAATGGCTTGCGCGCGCGCTCGATGCCAATGCCGGCGTCTGAAACGACGCCGCCTTTCATCGGGTTTTCGCGCGCCAAGGCATTTGCCGCCGCGCGCGAGCGTTTGCGGCAGGCGGGCGTGGAAGCCGCCGATGAAGATGCACGCCTCCTGCTGCTCGACGCCTGCGCCATCGACCGTCTCGCGTTGGTGACCAATGGCGGGACGCTGCTTTCGCCGAACGAGGCGGCCGGTTTCGAGATGCGGCTTGCGCGTCGGACGGCGGGCGAACCAGCCAGCCGCATTCTTGGCCGTCGCCCTTTCTGGACACTCGAAATTGAAGTGCGCCCCGATGTGCTCGACCCGCGCGCCGACAGCGAAGCCGTGATTCGACTGGCCTTACGGCTGTTGCATGCAGACCGCGCTGCGCCGCGCTCGATTCTTGACCTTGGCTGTGGTTCGGGCGCGCTTCTATGTGCGTTGCTCGACGAGTTTCCGGAGGCGTACGGGGTCGGGGTCGATCTTTCGCCGACGGCTTGCGCCGCGACGCGGGCGAATATCCTAGCCTGCGGGTTTGCGGGCCGGGCGGCGGTTGTGCAAGCGCGCTGGGGCGAAGCTCTGGGCGGCTCCTTCGATCTCGTCGTCTCCAATCCACCCTATATTCCGACAGACGACATCGCAGGTCTCGACCATGCGGTGCGCGACTACGACCCGCATCTCGCGCTCGACGGCGGCGCGGACGGACTAGGCGCCTACCGCGATCTGTTTTGCGCGTCGCAACGATTGCTGGGCGCGCGCGGGCTGTTGGTCGTCGAGTTCGGGGCGGGGCAGGAAGAAGATGTGGCCGGTCTAGCCGAAGGCGCGTCTTTACGAAAAGTCGACGTTGAAGCGGACCTTTCGGGGCAAAAAAGGGCGTCCGCCTTCGTGACTGCCGGATGAATTCACAAATTTTTCAATGTTTACGGTTTCTTTTGCCTCGCCCCTCGCTTCCTGCCCCTTGGCGAAAGCGCGGAAAGCGACTAATAGATATCCCTAGAGATTCTGGCCGGCGGCGGCCAGATGTCCGGGCAAGCGACTTGCTCTCCCCCGCGTAGCAGTTTCGCCCTCATTGTCGGCGATGAGTGGCTGGAGGCTCGCGCGAGGCAACTGGTGTAATGTGGCGCGCCAGCAAAGCGCCTCGTCAGCCGATATTAAAAGCCGGACGGTATCAGAAACGCCCGATATCAGATGCCGGACAACGCAATCGAGTAATGGCGCCCAGAAAACAGCGCCGTTTGAAAGCAAGCGGCGTTCTTGAGAGCAGCGCAAGCGTAATGCACGAATTTTCGTAACGCACGAATCCTAAAGTTGGGATTACGCACCTTGAAGGCAGGTTCGCCGCCCAAACAAAAGCGGCCTAAAGCACCCGAACCGACCGGTTACTTCCCTTCCGCCCGCAAGCGGCGGAACGTCGTCGGAATTTCACCCGAGCCGGCAAGGCCCGTGGTCAATTGAAGTCAAGGATCGTCATGAGACCTGGTCAGAACAAGAGAATGCGCGGGCGGAACAACCGTAAGGGGCCCAATCCGCTGACGCGGACCTACGAATCCAACGGACCGGACGTGAAAGTGCGCGGTACGGCTCAGCATGTGGCCGAAAAATATTTGCAGCTTGCCCGCGATGCCCAGTCCAGCGGCGATCCCGTGATGGCGGAAAGCTATCTTCAGCACGCCGAGCACTATTACCGTCTGATCGCGGCAGCGATGGCCGCCCAGCAGGCTCAGGCAGGCCCGCAGTCCGGCCAGCAACCGCGTCCCGTTTCGGAAAACGAGATGGAGGACGATGAGGAGGATGTCGTCAACGACCGCTTCGCCTCGGTGGCCGAGCGGTTGCCGCAGCAGCAACAGCAGCAGTTTCAACCGCCGCCGGGCTATCAGGAACGCCAGCCCTTCAACGGCGAGCGTCAGCCCGGGCAGGAACGTGAACGCCAAGACAGGCCGGATCGCCCGCCCCGTCACGAACGCGCCTATAACGACCGCAACAATGGCGGACAGCAAGGCCAGGGCTTTAATCGCGATAACCGTCGTTTCCGCGATCAGCGTTCGATGGACAACCAGGGCGAAGCGCGCGGGCCGGACGAAAATCCGACGCAAGATCAGCCCGACAGCGCGGCCGGTCTGCCGGCTTTCATCACGGCGCCTTCCCGTCCGTTGTCAGCGGATGCGCCGCAACCCGACTTGCCCTCGCTCGAAGGCGAGGACCAGCAGGAGGCGGGCGGCTATCATCTGCGGACGCGCCGCCGCCGTCGCCCCCGCACGGGGGGGCTGGCCGAGGCAGGCGCCGGGGGGAACGATGCGCCTTCGGAGACGGGCGGAGCCCCCGACGACCAATAAGACAATATTGGCCCGGTCTGCGGCGATATTGAGCCGCAGGCCCTTCAAGAACCTCCCTCCGCTTCCTAGATTTTCAACGACGGCCGCCGATGGGGCCGAATTGTTGAAATATCGCCGCGACCGCGCTGCTTCGGGGCATGGTCGGCGGGCCAGGAGGTTGGGATGAATATGGAAAAATATACCGAGCGCGCGCGCGGTTTCGTGCAATCGGCGCAGTCGCTCGCCCTGCGCGAAGGCAACCAGCAGCTTACGCCCGAGCATTTGCTCAAGGTCCTGCTGGACGATTCCGAGGGTCTGTCGGCTGGTCTCATCGATAAGGCGGGCGGGCGCTCGCGCGAGGCGCTGCAACAGGTCGAACTTGCTCTGTCCAAGCTTCCGAAGGTGCAGGGTTCCGGCGCGGGACAGATCTATCTGTCGCCCACGATGGCGCGCCTGTTCGATAATGCGGAAAAGATTGCGCAGAAGGCCGGTGACAGCTTTGTCACCGTCGAGCGGCTGCTGCTGGCGCTCGCGCTCGAAAAGGGTTCGGAATCTGCGCGCATTCTGGCCAACGCCGGGGTGTCCGCGCAGACGCTCAACGCCGCGATCGAAGATCTGCGCAAGGGGCGCACGGCAGACAGCGCGTCCGCCGAAAACGCCTATGACGCACTGAAGAAATACGCGCGCGACCTGACGGAAGCCGCACGCTCCGGCAAGCTCGATCCCGTGATTGGCCGCGACGAGGAAATCCGGCGCACCGTGCAGGTTCTGTCGCGGCGTACGAAGAACAATCCCGTACTGATAGGCGAGCCCGGCGTCGGCAAAACGGCGATTGTCGAGGGGCTCGCGCTGCGGATCGTCAACGGCGACGTTCCCGAATCCTTGCGCGACAAGAAACTGCTTGCGCTCGACATGGGCGCGCTGATTGCGGGCGCGAAATATCGCGGCGAATTCGAGGAGCGGCTGAAGGGCGTCCTGAACGAGGTGACGGCGGCCGATGGCGGCATCATCCTGTTCATCGACGAAATGCATACGCTTGTCGGCGCCGGCAAGACAGACGGCGCGATGGACGCCTCCAATCTGTTAAAGCCGGCGCTGGCGCGCGGCGAATTGCATTGCATCGGCGCGACCACGCTCGAAGAATATCGCAAGCATGTCGAGAAGGACGCAGCGCTCGCGCGGCGCTTCCAGCCCGTGTTCGTGTCGGAACCGACTGTCGAGGATACGATCTCGATCCTGCGTGGCCTGAAGGAGAAATACGAACTCCATCACGGCGTGCGCGTGACGGATGCCGCGCTCGTGTCGGCGGCGATGCTGTCGAACCGTTACATCACCGACCGCTTCCTGCCCGACAAGGCGATCGATCTTGTCGACGAGGCGGGCTCGCGTCTGCGCATGCAGGTGGATTCCAAGCCCGAGGAACTCGACGAACTCGACCGGCGCATCATTCAGCTCAAGATCGAGCAGGAAGCGCTCAAGAAAGAGAACGACCGCGCCTCGAAGGACCGGCTATCCAAGCTCGAAGGCGAACTGGCGGAGCTCGAGGAAAAATCCGCCGCGCTGACGCAGCGCTGGCGCGCCGAAAAGGACAAGCTGGGCGCAGCGCAGAAGCTGAAGGAGCAGCTCGAACAGGCGCGCAACGAACTCGCACAGGCGCAGCGGCGTGGCGAATATCAGCGCGCCGGCGAATTGACCTATGGCGTTCTTCCCGATCTCGAGAAGAAGCTGGAGGAAGCCGAATCCTCGAGCGCGTCCGCGCTGGTCGAGGAGGCGGTCACGCCCGATCACATTGCACAGGTCGTGTCGCGCTGGACCGGCGTGCCGGTCGACAAAATGCTGGAAGGCGAGCGCGACAAACTACTCAAGATGGAAGTCGAGCTTGCCAGGCGGGTGGTCGGCCAGAAGGAGGCCGTGCATGCGGTGGCGACCGCCGTGAGGCGCGCGCGGGCAGGCTTGCAGGATCCCAACCGTCCCATCGGCTCGTTCATGTTCCTGGGGCCGACTGGCGTCGGCAAGACCGAACTGACCAAGGCTCTGGCCAGTTTTCTGTTCGACGACGAGGCCGCCATGATCCGGATCGACATGTCCGAATTCATGGAGAAACATTCGGTATCGCGTCTCATTGGCGCGCCTCCGGGCTATGTCGGCTATGAGGAGGGCGGCGCGTTGACCGAAGCGGTGCGGCGCAGGCCCTATCAGGTCGTTCTGTTCGACGAGATCGAAAAGGCGCATCCGGATGTGTTCAACATTCTGTTGCAGGTGCTCGACGACGGGCGTCTGACCGACGGCCAGGGCCGCACGGTCGATTTCCGCAACACGCTGATCATCATGACGTCCAACCTCGGCGCGGAATTCCTTGTCATGCAGAAGGATGGCGAGGATTCTTCGGCCGTGCAGCAGGAGGTCATGCAGACCGTGCGTTCGCACTTCCGGCCGGAGTTCCTCAACCGCATCGACGAGATTATTCTGTTCCATCGCCTGCAACGGGCGGATATGGGCGCGATCGTCGATATCCAGTTCGCGCGGCTCGCCCGGCTTCTGGAGGATCGCAAGATCGTCGTGGATTTCGACGGCAAGGCCCGCGCCTGGCTCGCCGAGCGCGGTTACGACCCCGCCTATGGCGCGCGCCCGCTCAAGCGCGTGATCCAGAAGGCGGTGCAGGATCCGCTCGCCGAAATGATTCTTGCCGGCGATGTCGGCGACGCCGAGACCGTGCATCTGTCGACGGGTCCGGCCGGCCTGACGATCAACGGCAAGACGGTCGCCAAGGGGGAGGCGGCCAACGATCAGCCCGGCGACGGAACGGTCGTGAATTTCCCGAAAGGCGCGTGACCTTTCGCAGGCAAGCGCAGGAAAATTGCAAATGGAAAGGGCGGCTCCCGGGCCGCCCTTTTATTATTCAGGCTGGAGATGTCAGTGCAGGAAGCCCACCCAGGCGCCGACCAGCAGGAAAACGCCGATCAGGCCGCGATAGATCACGAAGGGCCAGGCGGAGAATTTTTCGAGAATCCGCAGCAGGCCCCAGATCGCCGCGAAGGCGGAAATGGAGGCCACGATCAGGCCGACCGACAGGATCGCCCAGCCCTCTGCGCTCAGGCCCGCCTTGTAGAGTTCGTAGAATTCCTTCAAGCCCGCGCCGGCGATCGCCGGCAGGCCGAGCAGAAAAGAGAATCGAGCCGCATCTTCGCGGTTGAGATCGCGAAAAAGAGCCGCCGTCAGCGTGGAGCCCGAACGCGAGACGCCGGGAATGAGCGCGCCGCATTGAGCGATGCCGACGATCATCGCATCCTTCAGGGTAAGCTGGTCGAACTTGCGCGAATGGTCGCAATAGATTTCCGCAATGGCCAGGATGACGGCAAGCGTGATCATGGAAATGCCGATGACCGGCAGGCTGCGCAGCGGCGTGTTGCAGGCGTTGAGCAATGGCGCGAGCAGGATGCCCGATATCACGATGGGCAAGGTCGCCAGCACGACCCACATAGAGAACCGGAAGTTCCAGTCGCTGAAGTCGCGCCGCACGAGCGCGCCGAGGGAACCGAACACCATGCCGCGCACGTCTTTCCAGAAATAGGTGATGACGGCGATGACGGCGGCTGCCTGCATGGCGGCGGAAAAGGCGGAGCCGGGATCGCGCCAGCCAAACAGCGCCGGCACGATGCGCATATGCGCGGTGGAGGAGATAGGCAGAAGTTCGGTAATGCCCTGGACGACGCCGAGAGCGGCCACCTTGGCGTAGCCGAGTTCGATGAAGCCGGTGTCTATACCGCCGGTGCAGGCTGACGCCATGAAAGATCCAATTCGCAGGTGTTGTTTCGCAGGTGTTGTTCAACTCGCCGAGTCTATCGGACGAGCGTTTACACAACGCTAACCATGATTGTTGTTTCGCGAATTCGGCCTGTGCGCGCAGGTGGCTCAGGCCGCCTTGCTCTGCCCCGCATCCACGATACGCACGATGTCCGACATGATTGCGTTGAGGTCGAAGTCCTTGGGCGTATAAACGGCGGCGACGCCGGTCGCTTTCAGCGCCTTCTCGTCCTCGGGCGGGATGATGCCGCCGACGACGACAGGAATGTCGGAAAGCCCCTCCATGCGCATGCGGTCCATGATGTCGCGCACGAGCGGCACATGGGAGCCTGAAAGAATCGACAGGCCCACGCAATGCACGCCCTCCTCGAGCGCGGCGTTGACGATTTCGGCGGGCGTCAGACGAATGCCCTCGTAGACTACCTCCATGCCGCAGTCGCGCGCGCGCACCGCAATCTGTTCTGCGCCGTTGGAATGGCCGTCGAGACCTGGTTTGCCGACCAGAAACTTTATGCGGCGGCCAAGCGATTGCGATACGCGCTCGACTTCGCCGCGCACATTGGCGATGTCGCCGCCCGTCTGGCGCGCAGCGCGGCCAACGCCGGTCGGCGCACGATATTCGCCAAATATTTCGCGCAAGGTCGCGCCCCATTCGCCCGTCGTCACGCCGGCCTTGGCGGCTGCAATCGAGGGCTCCATCACGGAACGGCCTTCGGCGGCGGCCGAACGCAGGTCGGCGAGCGCTTTTCCAACCGCCCTGGCGTCGCGCCCATCGCGCCATGCCTTCAGGCGCTCGATCTGCCGGGCCTCGACGCCTTCGGGCACGACCATGATCGCGCCTTCGCCAGCCGTCAGCGGCGAGGGCTCCGTCTCGATGAATTTATTGACGCCGACGACGATCTGTTCGCCCTTCTCAATGGCTTCGAGACGGCGCGTATTGGATTCGACCAGCTTCGATTTCATGTAGCCGGTGTCGATGGCCGATACCGCGCCGCCCATAGCGTCGATGGCTGCGAGTTCTTCACGCGCAGCGCTCTTGAGTTCCTCGACCTTGCGGGTGATTTCGGCGGAGCCGTCGAAAATGTCGGCATATTCGAGCAGGTCGGTCTCGTAGGCGAGAATCTGCTGCATGCGCAGCGACCATTGCTGGTCGAAGGGGCGCGGCAGGCCGAGCGCCTCGGTCCAGGCCGGCAATTGCACGGCGCGCGCGCGCGCGTTCTGGGAGAGAACGACGGCGAGCGTCTCGATGAGGATGCGATAGACGTTGTTTTCGGGCTGCTGTTCGGTGAGGCCGAGCGAATTGACCTGCACGCCATAACGGAAACGGCGCATTTTCTCGTTCTTCACGCCATAGCGTTCGCGCGTGATCTCCTCCCAGAGCTCGGTGAAGGCCCGCATCTTGCAGAGTTCGGTGACGAAGCGCATGCCGGCGTTGACGAAGAAGGAGATGCGGCCGACGACATCCTCGAATTCCTTTTCCGAGACGTCGGCCGCCTTGACCGTATCGAGAACGGCGACGGCGATCGCCAGCGCGTAAGAGAGCTCCTGCACCGGCGTCGCGCCCGCCTCCTGCAAATGGTAGGAGCAGACGTTCATGGGGTTCCATTTGGGAACCTGCGCGGTCGTGAACAGGATCATGTCGCGCGTCAGGCGCAGCGAGGGCGCTGGCGGAAACACGTAGGTGCCGCGCGAAAGATATTCCTTGATGATGTCGTTTTGCGTCGTGCCCTGGAGGGCGGCGCGCGAGGCGCCCTGTTCGTCGGCGGCGGCGATGTAGAGGGCCATCAGCCAGGGCGCGGTGGCGTTGATGGTCATGGAGGTATTCATCTGGGCGATCGGAATGCCGTCGAACAGGGTGCGCATGTCGCCGAGATGAGAGACGGGCACGCCGACCTTGCCGACCTCGCCGCGCGCCAGCGGGTGATCGGAATCGTAGCCGGTCTGGGTCGGCAGATCGAACGCGATGGAGAGCCCGGTCTGGCCCTTGGCGAGATTTCCCTTATAGAGCCGGTTGGAATCGGCGGCTGTCGAATGGCCGGCGTAGGTCCGGAAAATCCAGGGCCTGTCGCGGTGGGACCTCGTGTCGCTCATCTGAACCTCGTCAGTCTGGTCAGCCGTGGCGTTTCCCTACCCGCTTCCGAGCGGATATGGCAATCGGAAGAAATGCGGCCCAATCTCCAGGATGCCCGGCATTGCAAAGAAACGGAAAATCGCCCCATAAGAAAGCGACATATGCCGTTTACTCATGAACCATCTTGCGCTGCGACGCAATTTGTATAGTGCAATGCAGCGAGATAGGTAAGATGACGGACCCCCGCCGGGGTCGCTGATCGAAGGAGCATGCAGGTGACAGGACTCAAGCTCGTCGAAGGCAAGGGTCAGGGCGAACTCAAGGATCTCTACGATCTTGGAGAAATTCCGCCGCTCGGCCACGTGCCCAAGAACATGCACGCCTGGGTAATCCGCAAAGAGCGCCATGGCCCGCCGGAAAGCGCGATGCAACTCGAGGTAGTGCCGACCTGGGAACTGGACAGCCATGACGTGCTGGTGCTCGTGATGGCCGCCGGCGTTAATTACAACGGCGTGTGGGCGGCGCTCGGCGAGCCGATTTCCGTGCTCGATGCACACAAGCAGCCCTATCATATCGCGGGCTCCGACGCCTCGGGCATCGTCTGGGCGGTCGGCTCCAAGGTGAAGCGCTGGAAGGCGGGCGACGAGGTAGTCGTGCATTGCAACCAGGACGACGGCGACGACGAGGAGTGCAACGGCGGCGATCCGATGTTCTCCGCCTCGCAGCGTATCTGGGGCTACGAGACGCCAGACGGCTCTTTTTCGCAATTCTGCCGCGTGCAGGACCGCCAGTTGATGGAGCGTCCCAAGCATCTGACCTGGGAAGAAGCCGCCTGCTACACGCTGACGCTGGCCACTGCCTATCGCATGCTGTTCGGCCATGAGCCGCACCGCCTGAAGCCCGGCGACAACGTGCTGGTGTGGGGCGCCTCAGGCGGTCTTGGCGTGTTTGGCGTGCAGCTTTGCGCGGCCGCCGGCGCCAACGCCATCGGCGTGATCTCTGACGAATCCAAACGCGATTACGTGATGAGCCTCGGCGCCAAGGGCGTCATCAACCGCAAGGATTTCGAGGGCTGCTGGGGCCAGTTGCCCAAAGTCAACACGCCCGAATTCAACGCCTGGACCAAGGCAGCGCGTGGCTTTGGCAAAGCGATCTGGGACATTACCGGCAAGAAGGACGTCGACACGGTCTTCGAGCATCCAGGCGAGCAGACTTTCCCGCTGTCCTGCCTTGTCGTGAAGCGCGGCGGCATGGTGGTGTTCTGCGCGGGCACCACGGGCTTTAATCTGACGTTCGACGCACGCTACGTGTGGATGCGCCAGAAGCGCATTCAGGGTTCGCATTTCGCCCATCTGAAGCAGGCTTCCGCCGCCAATAAGTTCGTGCTCGACCGGCGTGTCGATCCCTGCATGTCGGAAGTGTTCCCGTGGGACAAGATCCCGCTGGCGCATATGAAGATGTGGAAGAACCAGCATGCGCCCGGCAATATGGCGGTGCTCGTCAATTCGCCGCGGCCCGGCCTGCGGACAGTCGACGATGTGATCGAGGCGGGAAAATCGGCTTGATAAAGCCGGTCTGACCGAAGCCGGCGCATTTCAGCCGTGGCGTGAAAAATTCACGCCACGGCTTTCTTTTGCGCGCCGGCCTTGTCGGCGGCGATTGCGGCGTTGAACTCGCCGCCGAAAATGAAGATCGCTGAGAGCATGTAGAAAAACATCAAAGTGATCATCACCGAGGCAAGGCCGGCGTAGGTCGTGACGTAATTTTGCGAGAAGCGGGCAAGATAGAGCCCGAAGCCTTCGCCGAAAGCGAGCCAGAGAAGCAGCGTCAGGACAATGCCGGGCGCGGTGCTCGCCAGTGAGCGACGGCCGGCGGCAAGATATTTGTGGGCGAAAATCAGCGTCGTCAGGAGAATCACGGAAATTGTCGTCAGCCGGATCGCGCTGAACAGGAATTCAAGCGCGGCCAGGCGCGGCAACAGGCGGACGGCCTGCTCCCAGATGACAGGCTCAAGCACGACCAGAAACGTGAAGCCCATCAGGGCGACGGCGCCGAGCAGCACGAAGAAGACGCTTTCGATCCGCAACAAAAGCCAGTCGCGCGTGTCGACAATATCGTAGGCTCGATTGAGGCCGACGCGTATGGCGTCTACGGCGCTCGATGCGAAGTAGATCGCAAGCAGGGCGCTGACCGTCGCCAGTCCCGTGCGCGGCCGGGTGAGAACGTTTTCCACTTCATGGGCAAGTGGACCAGCGACTTCCGACGGCCAGCTTTCAAACAACAGAGCGCTGGCGCGTTCGGCGAGATCGGGCGCCCCGACCATGCCGGCGATCGCGCCGACGAGAATCAGGAATGGAAAAAGCGAAGTCAGCCCGGTCAGCGCAATGTGGCTGGCTATCGCCCAGCCATCGTCCTCGGAAAACCGCAGCCAGGATTGCGAAAAAACACGCCAGGACCAACCGATCATCAAAATGCCCATCCACTCATTGAAAAGCCTGCATGGGCGACCGCCAACGCCTTGCGTAAATCGCATGCCCGACCTGCATAGCTTTGCGAGGGCGCCGGACAGCTTGCAATTTTCACATATCACATGCCGTGCGCTATGACTTGTTGGGGCATGTCCTGTTCCGCCGCCTGACGCTTGTTTCTTCGAGACGTCGATATGCTTGTCCCACTCGCGCCGATCCTGTTTCCGCTGATCTGGTCTACCGGCTGGATCGTTGCGCGCTACACGGTCGATTTCGCCGATCCGCTCGCCTTTCTGTGCGTGCGTTACATTTGTGCGGGCGCGGCGCTCGCAGTCTATGCTTTCTATGCCGGCGCCCAATGGCCGCGCAGCCCGATCGAGGCGATGCACGCCATCGTTTCGGGCGTGCTTTTGCACGCGATCTATCTTGGCGGCGTGTGGTGGGCGATCGAACAGGGCGTGCCGGCGTCGATCTCGGCGCTGCTTGCCGCGTTGCAGCCGA